>JAIPEL010000201.1 GCA_021737185.1 Desulfobacterales bacterium
CGACGATCCGCGGATCGTCGCGGATCGGGACCGGATCTTCCGGCGCCTGGAAAAGGAAGCCGGCATAGAGGGGGGGAGTCTCATGTGAAACTTCGCCCGAAGGCGGATGCGTCAGGGAGGAAAAATTCCAAATCCCAAGCACCAAATCCCAAACAAACTCCAAGCACCAAATTCCAAAAACCAAAAGGGGCGGTCATCCGACATGGAGAATCAAAAAATGCAACCGATTGGCCGCAGAGGGTACCCGGTGCTCGTCTCGTTGTGCCTGGTGCTGATCGGGCTGGGGCTGTGGCAGGCGGCCTGCCGGTTCTGGCAGATCCCGGAGTTCATTTTGCCCGGTCCCTGGCAGATCGCGGCAACGGCGGTTTTACGGGCTCCGCTGCTGGCTCCCCATGCGGTTGTCACCGGGACCGAAATCGTCGCCGGCTGTCTGCTGGCGCTGGCAGCGGCCCTTCCCCTGGCGGTGGGAATGTTTTACTCCCAAAGCCTCGAAAGGGCGCTTGCTCCTTTTCTGGTGGCCTCTCAGGCGGTGCCGGTGTTTGCCCTGGCGCCTCTTCTGGTGGTCTGGCTCGGATACGGAATTGCCAGCAAGGTCCTGATGGCGGCGGTGATCATATTTTTCCCCATCACGGTGACATTGCTGGAAGGGTTCAAGAGCTGCGACGCCGAATACCGGGTGCTCTTCCGTCTCATGGGGGCTGGCTTTTGGGATTCTTTTACGCGCCTTTACTGGCCCTGGGCGCTGTCTCATTTTTTTGCCGGTCTCAAGGTGGGGGTTTCGGTGGCCACCATCGGGGCCGTCATCGGCGAATGGGTGGGCGCCTCCGAGGGCCTCGGCTACCTGATGATTCAATCCAACGCCCGTCTGCAGACGGACCTGGTCTTTGCGGCCATATTATGGCTTTCGCTGATGGGACTGTCCCTCTGGGCGCTGGTGGGCTGGCTGGAACGGCGGATCATGACCTGGCGATAAAATTGCGCTGCAATTTTATCAAGCAGCGGCTGCGCCGCTCGTCAAGAATGAAAGTATGCCTCAAATAAATTTGGTTATCATGCAGAAGTTATCAGGGCCGCTGCAGCTTGTCGGGGGGGGTAGCAAAAGGCGAAAACCACCCCAAAAAACACCAAACGCAGTCATTCCCGCGGAAGCGGGAATCCAGGCGTGTTTTGAAATCAATCGACTTTTCTCTATAATCTATCTCAAGGGTCTGGGAGTTTCTTCGGCAAAGTGCCGTCATGCTAGCAAAAACGCGCATGACAGAAAAAACTTCCCTATTCCTTATCTAACTCAAAAGTAGCTGGAGAGGTCCGATGAACGGGTTGAAAAAGATGGTGATTGCCGCAGTCGTCATTTTCACGATGAGCACCGGGGCCGGGGCGGCGGAAAAGTTGACGCTGATGCTCGACTGGTTTCCAAACGTGGATCATCTGCCCATCTACCTGGCCCGGGAACTGGGCTATTTCGAGCGGGCCGGAATCGCCGTGGACATCGTCACCCCTTCGGACACGGCAGACGCTCTGAAACTGTCCGCGGCCGGAAGAATAGACCTTGCGGTCAGCTACCAGCCCCAGGTGATCATCGCCGCCGCCGGCGGCCTCGAAGTGAAGGTGGTCGGCCGCCTGGTGGCCCATCCGCTGACCACCCTGCTCTTTCTCGAAGACAGCGGCATCCGCTCCCCCCAGGATCTTACCGGGCGGAAAATCGGTTACACGGTCCCGGGGCTGATGGATGTCCTTCTGGCAGCGTTTGCCCAGCTCAACGGCATCGAGCAATACACGGCGGTCAACGTCGGTTTTTCGATCGTTCCTTCTCTGTCTTCGGGCAAGGTGGCCGCCGTCATGGGCCCCTTCAAAACCTACGAAACCGTCACCATGGCCCGGCACGGATACCGGGCCGGCTATTTCGAGCTGGAAAAATACGGCATCCCCCCCTATGATGAGTTGATTTTCGTCAGCGGGTATCAGGCGGCGAAGCATCAGGAAGAAACAATTTTCGCCTTTTCACGGGCTGTCCAGCAAGGCATCGACGCGGCAAGAAAAGACCCGGATGCGTCATTGGCCGTCTACCTTCGCGCCGTGCCCGAAGCCGATCCGAACATCGAATCCGATGCATTTGAGCTCACGCTGCCCTACTACGCCGAAACCCAACACAGCGATCTTGGACGCTGGCGCCGTTTTGCCGAATTTAGTCTTCGCTACGGCCTGATCGACCGGCCCGTTGCGGTCGATCAGCTCTTTTCAGGCAAGAAGCAATGAAGACGGCCGCTTCGGCGAACGCGTTTCCAGTCCACGCCGCCACGGAAGAATTTCGGTTGCCTGTGGTTGAAAAAAGGATATATAGGGATTGTCGTTTTTTTCGTTCCGTTTGAAAGAGCTATATATGCACCGGCGCCCCGCGAACTCAAGGTCATGGATCGGCTGTTTGACAATCCCTATATTTAAAAACAGAGCCACTTAGAGCGCTTGGGGTGATGTTAGATATCCTTTGGTGCGAGTTCGTATAGGAGAAGAAAAATTTTTATTGCGGAGTGAACGGATCTTGACGACTGGGAAACCGACCTACGAGGAGCTCGAATATCGGATCATGCTGCTGGAGCGGGAATCCCGCTGGCGCAAAGAAGCCCAGCACGCGCTGCAGGAACGGGAAGCGTACCTGAAAATCCTGTTCGAGTACGCGCCGGACATCTACATTCTTTGCGATGCAAAAGGAAAGTTGATCGATGCGAACCGGGCCGCCGAGAAGGTGACCGGTTTCGACCGCAGCGATGTTCTGGGCAAGGATCTTTTCGAAGCCGGCATCATCGATGCCAACCAGTTTGAAAAGGCCGTCAACATGCTGTCCAAAGTGGCCAGCAAATCCTCCACCACGCCCGACGAATTCATTATCCACAAAAAGAACGGACAGCCATTGGCGGTCGAGCTTCGGGCCTATCCGGTGGAGCTTCAAAACGAGCCGGTGGTCCTGATGATCGCCCGGGACATCACCCGCTACCGGCAGGACATCGAAAGCTGCAGGCGCCTCGGAGACTGGTTCCAGAGGCTTTTCGAACTCGACCTCGACCCGGTCCTGGTGTTCAGCGATGATACCGGCCGCATCGAAACAGCCAACAAGGCCTCCCGGTGCCTGTTCGGCTACAGCGCAAAGGAGTTCGCCAATCTTACCATCGAGGATCTTTGCAACAACGGCAGGGGGCGGGAACCATCGCTGGAGCCGTTGCGGGAGGTGACCCCCGGAGAAGCCCCGGTTGCCTTTCGGGGGTTTAAAACCAAAACCGGCGCAGCCCTGCCCGCCAAAGTCATCGTTCGCAAGTTTTCCTTCCAAAAGCAGACCTGGACGGTCGTCCGGATCCGGTAGGCGATCCCCCCGGCTCGAATATCTCCGCCCACCGGAAAAATCGCTCCGCTTTGTCCGGTCCGAAGCGGTTAAGGCCCCGCAAAACGACTTCCATCGACAAGGGCCTTTGGGCTGCTGCATTTTTCGAAAAGAACTTGTCCGCATAGCAGACGATGGTCTCTTCCAGGGTTTGGGGGATCATGTCGCGCTCCGGCAGGGGAAGCCCCTGACGCCGGACGTCTTTCGCCGTGATGCCCACGCCCACGTGGCGTTCGCAAACCCGGCTGTGCCGATCCAGCCCCGCCTCTGAAAGCAGCCGGGCGCCGAGTATGCCGTGGCAGACGTATGGGTGGACGCCATGACAGCCCAGGCCGGGGCAATCGGTCATAAAGATGCCGATATCGTGAAGCATGGCCGCCTGGTAGATGAACTCCCTGTCCGGAGTTTGGTCGGACACCGCATCGGCCGCCGCCAATGCCTTTTCGGCCACCGCCTCTCCGTGGCGGCAGAGCACCTCGTAGGCCCGTTCTCCGCGGCGGTAGAATCCGGCGATGAATGCGATCGGATCCATCACGGTTGAGCCGAAGCGCTGCCGGGCCTGGCATATTTGCCGGTCATCAGCGCCGCCTCGATGAAACGATCCAGGCCGCCGTCCAGCACGTCGTTGACGTTTCCCACGTCCATCTGCAGCCGGTGATCCTTGACCATCTGGTAGGGGTGGAGCACATAGGATCGGATCTGGCTTCCCCAGGCGATGTCGTCCTTTTCGTCGTGCATCATCTGCAGTTTGTCATCCTGCTTCTGCTTTTCGTGCTGGTAGAGGCGCGCCTTGAGAACCTTCATGGCAAGATCGCGGTTGCGATGCTGGGACTTTTCCTGCTGACACTGCACCACGATTCCGGTGGGCTGGTGGGTAATTCTCACCGCGCTGCTGGTTTTGTTGACATGCTGTCCGCCGGCGCCGCTGGCACGGTACGTGTCGATTCGCAGATCTTTTTCTTCGACGTCCACGACGATTTCGCTGTCAAGCTCCGGGTACACGAATACCGAGGCAAAGGACGTGTGACGCTTTCCGCTGGCATTGAAGGGGGAAATTCGTACGAGCCGATGAACGCCGGTTTCCGTCTTGAGGTACCCGTAGGCAAACGGCCCGGTTGCGGTGAACGTCGCGCTCTTGATGCCGGCTTCTTCTCCCGGCTGGTAGTCGATGACTTCCAGCCCAAAGCCTCTTCTTTCCACCCACCGGGCGTACATCCGGAACAACATCTCGGCCCAGTCCTGGGCTTCGGTCCCTCCCGCCCCCGCATTGATGGAGACAATGGCGTTGTTGTCGTCGTCTTCGCCGTCGAGCATCATGTCCAGGGACATTTTCCGTATCTGCCGGTCCAGGTTCCGCGCACGGCCCGAAACTTCGTTGAGGGTCTCCTCGTCGGACTCCTCTTCGGCGAGCTCCAAAAGGATTTGGGCTTCTTCCAGATCTTTTTCCAGCGCCTTGAATCGTTCGATTTTTCCGGAAAGCAGGGTTCGTTCTTTCAGGATGGGCTTGGTCTGGTCGGGATTATCCCAGAAATCGGTCCGAGAGATCTGTTTTTCGATTTCCTGGAGGCGGGCTTCTTTGCCAGCGACGTCAAAGATAACCTCGGAGTTGTGCGATCTTTCCCTCGTGCTCCTTCAACGTCTGTTTCAGATCTTCCAACATGGTTGTCCTCCC
>JAIPEL010000067.1 GCA_021737185.1 Desulfobacterales bacterium
AACGCTCCGGGCCTTTTCTTTTTTCCGTACTTCTCCAGTTTAAATTTTCAAAGAAAATTTAAACTTAGAAGTTGATCTGCCACTTGGCGCCAAAATAGGTGTCGGCACCCTGCTCGATCTTCGGCAGTCCGGTAACCTCAATTTCGCCGAAATCTAAATAGCCGACTTCCGGGATAATATAGACGCCGTCGGCCAAAGTGATGGGCAGCTGCGCGTAGTAGTTGAAGATTTCGGTTTCCGCGCTCGCAGAACCGACCTCGATCTCGTTGGCCTTGTAGCCGGCGCCTGCTTCGAAGCCGAGCATGTCGTTGATTGTAAAGCCGGCGACGAGAACAGCACCCATCTCATCGTTGTCCTGAATTCCGCCATTGGCATAAATGGGGTTTCCGCCGTTCAGCGTTGCAGCTGTACTGACTCCCTGCCAGACACCGTAAGTGCCGGAGTTCTGGGCGAGGTAGCCGCCGCTCTTGATGGTGGCGGGGCCGAGGTTGAAGCCGAAATAGACGCCGGCAACCCAGGAGTCGACGCCTTCGGTATCGCCATTGCCGGCGACCATGTCATAGGTCGAGTAGCCGGCCATCGGCTCGACCCAGAACATGTCCGTGGAGAACCGGTAAGAGGCTTCGATCTGCGGCAGCGTGGTCTCGATGTCAATAGCGGAGAAACCGGTACCAGCGAAAGCCGAATTGGCGTTCGGGTCTACCAACGCGATCTTGAATCCGCCGAACTTGAGCTGGATCATCGGCCGGCGGCCTCTGTAGAACTGACCCGCACCGAGGAGGCCTGCGTCATCACCATAGACCTGGTTGCTGAGAAACTGCACTGTAGGCGTGTAGGTCTGGCCGACCAGCAGCTCGCCGCCGCCGAAGTCCCAGGTGCCGTAAAGCTTACGCAGGTTGGGGCCGGAGCCGTACTCGAACCCGCCGCCGACATCGCCGGCTTTCACGGTGGCGCCGATCCGGGCGTTGCCCTGCAGGGTCCACATCGTGTCGGCCTCGCTGTCACCGGCCGGAAGATTGGGGTTCTTGTTCACGCTGTCTTTGTCTTTGTCGACGCTGAAAGTGGCCATACGCGCGTGACCGTAGAAATTCCAGTCTGCGGCGGTGGCGGTAACGGCAAAGCCGGCCACCAGGGCAAATGCGGCAAGAATAGCAATGGATTTCTTCATCTTGGGTTTTCCTCCTTAACGGCATGTTGTATTCAATTTTTGGCAAAACCAGAAAAATTTGTTTGGGACTTTTTGCGGCTGTCTCCGCCCATCACCTCCTTTCTGTAATGATCTCAGAGCTTCCGGTTTCGATGGACGCACTACTGCCGAGGCTCTGCCATTATTACCGCACCAAATACCAACGCTGTCGACCCATGTCAAGTATTTTGTTATTTTTTAATGAAAACAGCTTTTTATTTTTGCCGGCGTGCCGCCGGCAAAAATAAAAAGTTTGAAAATATTGATGGGGATGTTTTTACAGGCCGGTGAAGAGAAATTGCGGGTGCAAAGGGAATATTATCCTCGCCGCTGGCCGCGAGGCGATCAGTTTGATCAGAAATTTTTCTTATACAAATCAAATTGGGGGGCCGGGCGGTTTTTATGCCCGGCCCCCCAATTTGATTTTGACTTTTCCGTTAGGATTGACTAAATAGACTTCAGATTTTCGGATGCTGGTCAGCATCCGCCTTCCGGCCCCGCCGCTGACCGCGACGGGATTCAAGGTTTCAGGTTCAAGATTCACCGGAAGGAGTTTTATACGAATCTCTTGGTCGGACCGGCCAGTTTGATCAAACGTGAAACTGTGCCATTTTGGCCTATTTTCACATAAGCATCTTCCCAACAGGGGTTGATCGGCGTTGTGCCGATGGTGAATCGAGGGATCCTATTTCTTTTAACCGTCTGGAGGAGGGGAAATCATGAGAAGATCTTTGATCGGTCTTTGCGTGTTGGCGCTCGTGCTGGCCGGAGCTGCGCCGGCTTTTGCCGGCGGCACCATCAACAAGAGCAACCTGAGTCCGGAGTACATGGGTTCTTTCACGCGAAACGCCAGCACGGACCACGCGGACGTCGTGGCCTACAACCCGGCCGGCACGGTGAGGCTGGACGACGGACTCACGATGAATTTGGGGCTTCAGTACCTGATCGAGAAGGACTACACAAACAAGTTCACCGGCCAGGCGGATGCGTATACCGGGACGGACTACAACAGCGACGAGCCTTCTATAATTCCCGGGTTTTATACGGTGTACAAACAGGATCGCTGGGCCGGCTTTTTCGGGGTCAACGTGCCGGTGGGCGGCGGAAAGGTGAAATATCCGGACGGCAATTTCACGACCTATGAGGTCGGTCAGAAGGTTCGGGCGGCGACAAATGTAGGAATTTTCACCGATCCGGTCCTCGGTCCAATCATTGCTCCACTTTACCCGGGTGGCCCGCTGACCGGTCCTTACGATACGTTCACTCACAAGATCGAGGCCGAAAGCGTCGGGATGGGTTACACCTTCGGTGGCGCATACCAGATCAACGACATGATTTCGGCCTCCTTCGGTCTGCGCTATATCGATGCGACCACAGAGTTCGACGGTGGGGCCACGCTGATTTCCACGGCGGGGGTGGTGCCGGACAGGGATGTCCCCATTGAATTCGAGGCCGACGCGGACGGCTGGGGCGGCATCCTCGGATTGGATATCTTTCCCTCCGACAAGATGACCATCGGGCTTCGCTACGAAACCCGGACAGAGCTCAAGTACAAATACGATGTCAAGCAGGGCGCACCGGTTCTGGCCAACTTGAACATCGTCGACGGTGAGAAGGTGCGGGACGATCTTCCGGCCACCTTCGGCGCCGGGTTCGGGTACCAGTTCACGGACCGGCTGCGGGGAGAAGCCAACTTCACCTATTATTTCAACAAAGACGCCAACATCGGCGGATCTACCCTCCGGGAGGGGCTGGAAGACAACGTGGACGACGGGTGGGAGTTCGGCATCGGCGCTACATACGCCTTTACCGAAACGATCAAGGCAAGCGCCGGCTACCTGTACACCTCCATCGGCGTGGATCCGGACTGGAGCTCCAAGTTCCTGCCCGACCTCGACTCCCACGCCCTTGGCATCGGACTGCAGTGGACCGTGATGGAAAACCTGGACCTGACCTTTGCCGCCGGCAATGTCTTTTATGTCAGCGACAGCTACAACGACACCAGCCTGGTGGATGCCGGGATCGAGGCGACCCCCACCAAGGTGGAATACGAAAAGAATATCCCCTACCTGGGTTTCGGCATTCAGTACAAGTTTTTCTAATCCGTTTTTTTTCTGAAAAAAACGGATTAGAAAAACAAGTTTAAAAGAATAATATATAGATCGAAGCAGGCCGCCGGAATTTTCGGCGGCCTGCTTTTTTATGTCCGCCCCGCCGCCCTGTCCGCGCCGGGGTTCAAGGTTTCAGATTCCATATTCAAGGCTCACCTGAAGGATTTTTATACGATGAGAGGTGTGTCATGAAGTCGATCAGCATTTCCCAGGACATCGTTTCCCTATCGGATTTCAAGAACAAAGCATCGAAGATGCTCCATGCCGTTCGGCACTCCCATCGTCCCCTTGTCATTACCCAGAACGGCAAGGCCGCCGCCGTCCTGCTTTCCCCTTCTGATTATGATTTTCTCACAGAGCAGGCTCGTTTCGTCGACGCCGTGCAACGGGGGCTGGCCGACGTGCAGGAGGGGCGGGTGTTCTCTGATGAAGAACTGGACAGTGAGTTGTGAATCTCTTTTGGACCCTGACAGCCAGGAACGATCTGAAGGCGATCCGGCGATACATTGCCGTCGATAATCCAAACGGTGTTTGAAGGCTGTCGGCTGTTTCCGGAGGATGAGACGGGAATTTCAGACAATTCTTGAGCCCGTCTGAAAAACGAACGCATATTGTTTTGTAGTGAACCATGATGACTTGAAAGCAAATGGTGCAGTCGATCAGGATTTTCAAGATTGCGGTTCTCTAAGTATTTGAAAATGCGCTTATCCGGAATCCTCAAGCTCCAGTTTCGGGGAGCCGGAGGCCGTGGGGTTTTTGGCTTGGAGGGCCACGCTCCGTCGTGGCCGGGATTTGGTCGTTAATGGCAACGCGGACGCGACGGAGCGCGTCCCTCCACCGACTCCGGCTTGAGGTTTCTTGAGCTTTATAGAGAACCGCATTTGAAAATTGCGAAGCAATACAAGCGTTTCCGTCGGTAGGAGCGCGTCGCGCTCCTACCGACGGAAACGCTTTTCGATTTCGGATTCCGGCCACTCGATCCAGGTGGGGCGGCCGTGGGGGCAGTGGGCGGGGTCTTCGCAGCGGTCCAGGTCTGCCAGCAGGGTCTGCATCTCTTTTTCGGAAAGCGGCTGGTGGGCCCGGACAGCGCCGTGGCAGGCCACGATCTTTCGGGCGTCGTCCACAGCCGCGTCCGGGTCAGAAGCCGCCCCGATCTGTGTTGCCTTGTCCGCGATCTCTTCTAGGATCGGACCGATCTGCCGGTCCATGAGCATGGCCGGAACGGCCCGGACCACGAAGCTTTGCCCGCCGAAGGGCTCGATCTCGAATCCCATCGATGCCAGCCGATCGGCCAGGTTGGCGATGATTTCGGCTTCGCGCAGGCCCAGTTCGAAGGTTTCGGGGAGGAGCAGCCGCTGGGAGGCGGGCGCGCGGTCCCGGCTTTCGTTGCGGATGTTCTCATAGAGGATCCGTTCGTGGGCCGCGTGCTGATCCACCAGCACCAGGAGCCGGTCCGCCTCGCAGACGATGTAGCTGTTGGAAAACTGGCCCACCACGCGCAAATCCGAAAACCGCCCCTTCTGCCACAGCCCCTCCTGCCAGGGTTTGACTTCCGCTCCCTTGCCGGACGGAGGAGCAGCCATTTCCGGAACCCAGGGTTCCCTGTCCTGAGACGTCGTCGTTGCCGGTTCCTCATTCCGGCCTTGACAAGCCTGCCCCGGACCCTGATCCGGGGAAATCCAGTTTTTTCCTGGATCCCGGCTCTCCGCTTCGCTTCCGTCTTCGCAATAGCTACGCCGGACAAGCCGGCCGGGATGACGGGCGGAAAAAATTCGATATTGATTAACAGTTTCCTGTACGTCGCCTTTCGAACCTTGAATCTTGAATCTTGAACCCTGAACGGTGTTTTTCGGCTCCCACACGGGCCGATCCGATTCGATCAGGGCGGACTTGACCGCTTCGGCCACCGCGTCGTGAACCTTTCCGGCATCGGCAAAGCGCACCTCGTGTTTGGTGGGGTGGACGTTGACATCGACCCGGTCGAAGGGGACTTCGATAAACAGGACCGCCGCCGGGTAGCGCCCCTTCATGAGGCGCCCGCCGTAGCCGGCAAAAAGGGCGTGCTGCAGTATGCGGTCTTTGACCCAGCGGCCGTTGACAAAGAGATAGATTCCCCGGGAAGTGCTCCGGCTGTTCAGCGGAGATCCGATCCAGCCTGAAGCCGCGGCGGGTTCGCTCTTGGCGGAAACCGGGTACAGGCTGTTTCGAAGGTCTTTTCCCAGCACGTCCGCCACCCGGTCTGCACCGTCTGTAACCGGCGGCCAGTCTTTGACGGGTTTTCCGTCGTGAAACAGCTTGAAACCGATTCGGCTGCGGGCCAGGGCGGTGGCCGACACGACTTCGGCGATGTGCCCTATCTCCGTATTGACCGTCTTTAAAAACTTTCGCCGGGCGGGCGTGTTGAAAAAAAGCTGCCGGACCGCAACCATGGTTCCCGGCGGCGCCCCTGCTTCGGTCACCCTGCGGATGGTGCCGCCTTCGATCAGAATTTCCGTGCCGGCCTCTTGTTCGGCCTTCCGGGTGACCAAGGAAAAGCGGGAGACCGATGCGATGCTGGGAAGCGCCTCGCCCCGGAAGCCGAGGGTGCGGATCGAAAAGAGGTCTTTTTCATCGGCGATCTTGCTGGTGGCGTAGCGTTCGATGCTGAGCAGGGCGTCGTCTTTTTCCATGCCGCAGCCGTCGTCGGAAACCCGAATCAGGGATTTTCCGCCCCTTTCCACCTCGATCCGGATCCGGCGGCTTCCCGCATCGATGGCGTTTTCCACCAGCTCCTTGACCACCGAGGCCGGCCGCTCCACCACCTCGCCGGCGGCGATTTTGTTCGATAAATTTTCGGGGAGAATTCGGATTTGCATTGGAAGATAGTGTTTGGTGTTTAGTGATTGGTGTTTAGTTTTCTTGCGGGCTGCTCAGGAAATCGAAAGCGATTTCAGGTATGCGTTGAGTGAGGGAGCAAGTGAATTTGTCAGCACACTGAGCTCACCAAACGTCTTTCACCCTAAAAAAGTTTGAAAGTTCTTCTGCCTCCTTCGGCGACAGATCAAACAAAGAGCATGCCTCTTCCACCAGCTTCTTGAGCGGCTTCGGATCCTTGGCGTACTGCCGTTCGGCAGAGATCCATTTCACCGCCTTGCGGACTTGTTCCCCTTCTGCCTGAATACCCATATTTCCTCCCTGTCTTGCTGATCCGGTATGATAAAAAACATTTGAAAAGTATATCCACTCGCAGCCCGTTATCCTAAACGCAGCGCTTCCATTTCATCATCTCGGCCGGGCGAGTTTCACGTTTGATCGAGTGCCGTTCTTGAACGGGACGGCAGGGCTGGATTCCCGCTCTTGAGACTGTGTCACAATTCAAGAATCGTCATTCCGGACGAGCGGAGCGAGATCCGGAATCCAGGAAATTCAGCATCTTCTGGATCCCGGCTCGCGCCCCGCTGCGCGGGGCTTGGCCGGGATGACGAATTGCGACACAGTCTGTTTCGCCGGAATTACGGAAATGTCAGTTTTTATTACCCAAACACCAAATAATAAACATCAAACACCACACACGAAACACGAAACACTAAATCCTGGGCCTTTTTTTATGAAATTCCGTCGTTTGCTCAAAACTTCCCGCCACCCGGATCAGGGTTTCTTCCTTGAAATACGGGGCCAGCACCTGGAGTCCGATGGGAAGCCCTTCTGTCGAGAATCCGCATGGGACCGAGAGGCCCGGGATACCCGCCAGGTTGGCAGACAACGTAAAAATATCGGACAGATACATGGTCAACGGATCGTCTGTCTTTTCGCCGATGGGAAACGCCGGCGTCGGCGCCACCGGACAGACCAGGGCATCGCATGCGGTAAAAGCCTGCCGGAAATCTTCCATGATCCGGGTCCGCACCTGGGAGGCCTTTCCGTAATAGGCGTCGTAATAGCCGGCGGAAAGAGAATAGGTCCCGATAATGATCCGGCGCTGGACCTCGGGACCGAAGCCCCTGGACCGGGTTTTCCGGTACATGTCCATCAGGTCTTCGGCATCGTTGGCCCGGGCGCCGTACTTGACGCCGTCATATCGGGCCAGGTTGGAGCTGGCTTCGCAGGGGGCGATCACGTAGTATGCGGCGACCACATATTCGGTCATGGGAAGGGAGACCTCGACGCACCGGGCGCCTAATCCCTCCAGGGTCTGAATCGCGCCGGCCACCGCCCGCCCGACTTCCGGATCGGTCCCTTCCGCCTGCAGATACTCTTTGGGAAGGCCCAGGGTGACGCCGCCAAGGTCCGGCGTGATTGCGGCCGGATAATCGGGCACAGGCTCGGGCACCGATGTGGAATCTTTCCTGTCGTGTCCGGCCAGCGCGTTCAGGAGAACGGCGCTGTCTTCCACGGATTTGGCCAGCGGGCCGATCTGGTCCAAAGAAGAGGCAAAAGCCACCAGGCCGAACCGGGAGACCCGGCCGTAGGTCGGCTTCAGGCCGACGACCCCGCAGTGGGAGGCCGGCTGGCGGATCGATCCGCCGGTGTCCGAGCCCAGCGCCCCCAGGCACATGTCTGCGGCCACGGCCGCTGCCGATCCGCCGCTGGAACCGCCCGGAATCCGGGACAGGTCCCATGGGTTCCGGGCGGCACCGAACGCCGAGTGTTCGTTGGAGGAGCCCATGGCGAACTCGTCCATGTTCGTCTTTCCGACGAGAACGGCGTTTTGGGATTTCAGTTTTTCGATCACCGTGGCGCTGTACGGCGGAACAAAGTTTTCCAGTATTTTCGATGCGCAGGTGGTTCGGATTCCCTCGGTGCAGATGACGTCCTTGACGGCCAGGGGAATGCCGGTGAGAAGTTTGCTTGTGCCGGCGGTAATGGCCCGATCGGCTGCCTCGGCATCAGCCAGGGCCGATTCTTCCGATACGGTCAAAAAGGCGTTCAGCTTCGGATCAACCGAATCGATGCGCGCCAAAACGGCACGGGTCAGTTCGACGGATGAAATTTGCTTTTGATCCAGCAGCTTTCGCGCTTCGGAAATGGTCAATTCATACGGCTGCATTCTGCCCTCTTTTCGAATCCGTATTCAGTTTTTATAGCCAGGTGCTGTAAGATCCGGAATTCTGCTACCGGAGGAATTCAAAATTCCAAATTCAAGATTCAAGATTCTCCGGCGGGAGATTTATAGGAATTTTTTTTGGTCTTAACCGGCCAGTTTGATCAATTGTGAAACTTCCTCGGACGTCATCCCGGGCGAAGCGAAGCGGAGACCCGGGATCCAGAAGGTTTTATTCCCCATGGGTCGAACTCCCCGCCCCTACCTTCGGGATGTCGATGACCTCGTAGGGGCGGGCTTTACGCCCGACCGGAAAGAGATCCGAAGAAATAATCGCTCAATTTAGGATAATGTTCTGATATTTTACCATTTTTCTTGTTACTTTTATGTTTTTCTGCGGCGAAGCCGCCTCAATCATACCGTAGGCGGGCGAGCGCTTTATTCGCCCGCCTACGGTATGATTTTGGGCACTACGAAACAGCCGTTTTCCTGCTCCGGGGCGTTGGCCAGGGCACGATCGGTATCGAGGGGCTCTACGAGTTCATCTTCCCGGAAGGCATTGGTCAAAAAGATCGCATGGGACGTGGGGTCGACCCCGTCGGTGTCCACCTCGTTTAGCTTGTCGATATACAAAAGGATTTCACCGATCTGTCCGGCGAATTTGTCTACGGCCGCTTCGTCCAGGTCGAGCCTGGCCAGATCGGCCACATATCGCACTTCGTCGTGGGTGATTTTCATTTGGCAAGGTTCCCGGTTCAGGGTTCAAGGGTTCAGAGGTTCGGGGTTCCGGTCTTCGCTCCTTCGGAGCTTCCGTCTACGCTCTCAGCTTCCCGTTTTGTCTTCGGCTACGCCGGACAAGACGCCCCGGCAGGCATGGTTCAGAGGTTCAGGGTTCATGGGTTGATGAAATCGTAAAAAGCCGGAAAGGCTCCCTCTCCCTTGATGGGAGAGGGTTGGGGTGAGGGTGAATAGAAAAGGATTCCAGCCTTTATACCCCCTCCCCTTAATCCCCTCCCACCAGGGGAGGGGAAATTCGGCCTTTTTCCTCTACGAAATCGACTTCGCTGTCAGGTGTTATGCCGAATTTTTCTCGAATATGCTGGGGAATGGTGACCTGACCTTTTGTTGTCACGCGCATGGCAGCATCCCCTGTAAAAGTAATAATAGTACAAGTATTACTTGGCCGGCTTCCATGTCAATTCCCTGTGGCTGGTTTTCTGAAACTTCCCCCTAAGCCAGAGGCTATAAGGCTGGGAAACTGGGAAGCCTGAAAGCGGGGCGCTGCCGAGCGGCTCAATAAAGCCGAATGCGGCTCTCCTTAGTTTCTTTTCCGATCAATCTGGCTGTTTGGGCAGCCAGCAGCGGTGCTCATGTGAAACTTCGTTATTCCCGGTCCGTCATCCCGGCCGTAGCGAAGCGGAGAGCCGGGATCCAGAAATACCTGGATTCCGGGTCAAGCCCGGAATGACGGACTGGGAAGTTTCACGTTTGATCAAACTGGCTGTTTAAAGCCAAGAAATCCGCATAAAATTCCTTCCGGTGAATCTTGAACCCCGCCGGTCAGCGGCGGGCTGTCTTCGAAACACCAGACACCAAGGACTATCTCCTAATTAACATCGGCTTCAGCCCCCCTGCCTGGAGCTTTTCAAGAGTCGGAGAGGCGTCTGCCGAGTCGGCGAACGATCCGATGCGCACCCGATGCCAGGTCCCCTTTCCTTCGATCTCGGCGCGCTCCCGGTAGGCGGGATAGCCGTGGGCCCGAAGCTGATCGACCATGGCATCTGCGGTTTTCACCTCCCTTAAAGAGGCGACCTGGACGGTGTAGGGCTTTTCCCCGGGTTCGGCGGGGGGCCCGGTTTGCGGTTTTTCCGCCGGCTTTTCCTGCGGCGCTGGCTTGTCCATCCGTGCAGGAGCGGGTGATTTTTTCTTTTCCCCGGTTTTTTGAGCCACAGGCCCCGGTTTTACTGTGTTTTTCTTTGCCGGCGCCGGGGTCCTTTCCGGCGCCGACTTTTTCAGGTTTTCGTAAAATTCCAGTTGCTCGGGGTTCTTTTCGCTGTCTTCGGAGATGCGAAACCGGAGATTTTCCTTTTCCATGACCGCCTGCCGCAGGGAGGCAAGCTCGCTTTCAATTGCTTCGATGTCGAAATGGACCGGCGAGGTGCCCCTGCCCACCAGCACCCCTAACGCGAACATCCAGGCCGACACCGCCAGCAGAATGATCCATTGCCGGGATTTTTTCTGGGCCGGCACACGCTTCCGGTTTTCGCCGGGGCTTTTTTTTTCGGTTTTCGCGGCGTGGGCCATCACATCTGTTCCGGTGCAGAGACCCCCATCAAGTCGAGGCCGTTTCGAATGACCTTTCGGACGGCTTCCACCAGGCAGCGGCGGCCCCGGGTGAGAACCGGGTCGTCGGTCAGGACGCGGTGTTTATTGTAGTAGGCATGAAATCCGGATGCAAGATCCATCAGGTAATAGGCGATCCGGTGGGGCTCCATCAGCCTGGCCGCAGTCTGCAGCACGAGAGGAAATCGGGCCAGGGCCTTGATCAGCGCGATTTCTTCCAGCTCCTGGAGGACCTTGGCCGCTTCCGGATCCCATCCGGCAGCGGCCACCCCTTTTTCATCGGCCTTTTTGCCGATGCTGGTGATGCGGGCATGCACATACTGCACGTAGTAGACAGGGTTGTCGTTGGTTTTTTGCTTGGCCAGTTCGAGATCGAAGTCCAGGGGGCTTTCGTAGTGGCGGGTCAGAAACAGGAACCGGGCCGCATCTTTTCCCACCTCGTCGACCACGTCTTTTAGGGTCACGAATTCGCCGGCCCGGGTGGACATGGCCACCGGCTCGCCGCCCCGCAGCAGATTGACGAGTTGGACGAGGATGACGTGAAACTGGTCCTTGTCCCGTCCCGAGGCCTGCACCGCGGCGGACATCCTGGGGATGTACCCATGGTGGTCCGCCCCCCAGACGTCGATCACCCGGGAAAAGCCCCGCTCGTATTTTTCCTGGTGGTAGGCGATGTCAGAGGCAAAATAGGTGGTCTCACCATTGCTTCGCACCACCACCCGGTCCTTTTCATCGCCGAAGTCCGTGCTTTTAAACCAGAGGGCGCCGTCTTTTTCGTAGACCTGGCCGGTGCGGCGCAGGTTTTCGATAGCGTCCGCCACCTGCCCGGAATCGTAAAGGTGCTGTTCGCTGTACCAGCGGTCGTATTTGACGCCGAAAGCCGTCAAATCCTCCCGGATTCCGGAAAGAATCCGGGAGGCGGCATATCGTGCGCATTCGGCGACGGCGTCTTCTTCGTCCAAGGCGTCGATTTCTTTTCCCCGGGCATCTAAGATCTCCTCGGCCAACTCCGCGATATATTGGCCCTGGTAAGCGTCTTTCGGAAATTCGACCGGGCGGTCCCATAACTGAAGGAGCCGAAGGTAAACGCTGCGGCCCAGGGTGCGAATTTGCCGTCCGGAATCGTTGATGTAGTATTCCCGCTGCACGTCGTATCCGCATGCCGACAGGATCGACGCCACCGCATCGCCTACGGCCGCGCCCCGGCCGTG
Organism: Desulfobacterales bacterium; assembly: GCA_021737185.1. GTDB lineage: Bacteria > Desulfobacterota > Desulfobacteria > Desulfobacterales > CAFBRK01 > JAIPEL01. The sequence goes on from JAIPEL010000067.1 coordinate 11,872, forward strand.
GCCCACATGCAGGGGGCCGGTGGGATTGGCGCTGACAAATTCCACCTGAACCCGCTCGCCGTTTCCGATGTTGGTGCGGCCGAAAGCGGTATCCTCCCGATAGACTCTTTCCAAGACCGGAAGCCAGGATTCCGGGGCCAGGTAGAAATTCAAAAATCCGGGCCCGGCGATTTCCGTCCGCAGAAGGAAGTTTTCCGGATCGTGGATGTGTTCCACGATGATTTCTGCGATCTTGCGGGGGGCCATCTTCTGAGCCGAAGCCATGGTCATGGCCAGGTTCGTCGAAAAATCGCCGTGGGCCTCGAGCTTTGGCTCCTCCACCTGCACTTCCGGAAAATCCGCCGAGGGAAGGGCTCCTGCTTCGCGGGCCCGGTGAGCCGCCGCCAGGATCATCTGTTCGATTTTTTGTTTCATTTGCATGCTTTTTTGTTCGCGTGAGAATTGAAACGCGTTGGTGCGATTCAATACTGCATGTCGATTGGCAAGGCAATGAATGACGCAAGATTGGAATTGCGGGCTTCTTGCGAGGGCATCGAAATTTGCCTTCGGACGTTGCAGCCTCCATATGAGCCCCGCCGCTGGCCGCGAGGCGATCAGTTTGATCAACCGTGAAAATTTTGTCGAAGCCTCTGCCAATGTAGTGAACGGCCTCCGTGCCGTTCAGACCGGCACGACACGGAGATCGTGCCCTACAACAGACGTCGCCTTCGAGCGAAGTTTCACATGAAATAGGGTTAGATAGAGCCTCTGCATTGCCAAGTCAAGAGCGCGGATGTCGCCTTACCGCGGGCGTTGCTTCATCAATTCTTTGTAAGCCTCGGTTCCGCGGATGTTTTCAAGATCAGGATCGGCAGCGATCCGCTCCCATTGGCTGTACCCTTTCTCGACCGCCGTCTTTAGCCAGGCAATGGCATCCTTCGGCTTTCCGCTGCGGGCCAACATGCAAGCACCGTTGTAGTAGGCATCTGCACGGCTCGGATCGATTTCCACGATTGTCTCCAAATGCTTAAACGCCTCGGATTCCCGGCCGGTATAGGCGTACAGTGCTGCGGCATCGTTCAGCGCCGGGAGAAAGGCGCGGTCTACCCTCAAAGCGTTTTCAAACAATTCCAAGGAATCTTTCAGTCGGCCGGCGCCGGCAAACAGCCGCCCCAACTCCCAGAAAAGTACCGGGTTTTGCGGATCCCCCAGAAGCGCCTCTCTTATCTCGTCCGCCTTGGCCAGGGGGTCTTCTGTCATCGACAATATCCGCTCCAGGTTTTCCCGAGCCGGGTCAAAGCCGGAATCGATCTGCAGCGCCTTTCGAAAGTGTGCCTCGGCCCGATCGGGGTCGCCGGTGTTGATCAACAGGGTCCCCAGGTTGTTGTGGGCATTGGGATGGGCGGGGTCGATTTCCAGCGCCCGCTGCAGGTGAAAACGGGCACTGGCAAGGTCGTTTAGCTGCATCTGTACCGCGGCCAGGTTGATGCGGGCGTCCACAAAATCGGGGTCGATTTCCACGGCTCTTTTTAGGTGCCGCAACGCTTCTTCGATCTTGCCCAGGCGCATCAGTGCGGAACCGAGCTCCTTTTCGGCCTCCACGTTATTGGGTTCGATCGAGAGAACGGTTTGAAACGTGTCGATCGCCTCCGGGAGGCGGCCAAGTGCCAGGTATGTGCTGCCTTTGCCGTTCAGAGTCTCGGGGCTCCGGGGACGCATCTTAAGTGCCCGTTCAAAGAGCGTCAGCGCCTCCTGGTATTGCCCCTGGAGGAACCGGGCATGGCCCAGGTTGTTCAGCGCCTCGTGCCGGCTTGGGTCCAGCTGAACGGCGGTTTCGTAGTAGATGGCCGCAGCTTCTATACCCTCCCTTTTTTCGATTGCCGTTCCCAGGTTCGAATAGGCACGGGCGTTGTTCGGCGCTTTTTCGAGGACATCCCTCCACAGCGTGAGGCCGTTTTCATAGATTTGGTTTCGCTGGTAGGTCCAGATGCTGAGACTCAACACAACTGAGACTACGATCATCCATTGGACCTTCCGGAGCACCACGATCCGGTTAAGTCCAGCTATTACTGACAGGCATAAGAAGGTATACGGCAGGTAGGTCCGATGTTCGAAAATCACAGCTAAGGGAATGACCGAAGACTCGACAGCGAGGGTTCCTAAAAACCAGATCATGCCAAACGAGAACAGGGGGTAGCGTTTTGCGCGGATTACCGCAAAAGCGGCAAGCCCAAGGATAAGCAGGAGCGACAAGACCGTTGTAACCGGATCAAACAGCGAGTGCGACAAGGGAAAATCATAGTCGAGGTTGAGCCGGGAGGGATGGGGCGCAAAAAAAAGGGAAACGTAGTGGACAATGACGCGGAACTGGGTCAGAAACCGCTCGGTGAGGGTAAACCGACCCTCCGCATAGTCTCGGAACTTCGTCAATTTGGCCACAGGATCGGCGCCCAGATAGATCAGTCCGATCACCACGACCGCGGCAATCAGGAGAAGAGGATATTTGATGTTCCTTTTCAGCCACGACTTGTCGAGCTGCTGAAAGAAGAACCACTCATACAAAAACAGGAAAAAAGGAAGGACGGCGGTGTTTTGCTTGCTTGCCAGTGCGAGCAGGCCGGCGATTGCCGATGCGGCAAACCACGGCAGGCGGCGGGCAGAGACCCTGCCCTGAGCGTAGCAGAGCATCGAGAGGAGAAAAAACATCGCCCCCAGACTGTTGTGACGCTGAATGATGTAGGTCACCGACTGGGTGTTTACCGGATGCGCAAGCCAGAGAAGGGAAGCGCTGAAGGCCATCCAAAAAGCCGGTACAGGTGAAACGGCGGGCCTTGTCAGGCGTAGGGTGCGGAAGGCGAAAAAATACAGAAATAAGGCCGTCAGCACGTGGATGCAGATGTTGACGATGCGATAGCCGGCCGGGTTCTTTTGGTGGACGTACCAGTTGAGCGCCAGCGTCAGGTCACCGACAGGCCGACCGCTCCGGATGACTCGCAAGAGGCTGCCGGGGGAAATCTCGGAGAGCTGGACCCTTTCCTTGTTTAAGATCCCGTTAATGGAGTCGAAATGAAAATTGTAGTCGAGGGTGCGGCCATAGAGTAAGACTGCAACGACAGATAGAACCAACAAGACGGCGGCAGGGTGCCGCCACAAAGGTGCCTGTGTCTGTTTTTCGCGGTTTTCCGGCTTCATGGTGCTGGCAAGATTCCTTTCCCGTGCGATTCCGAAAACCATTCCCGGCCCCTATCCCGGATATTTTTCATGAAATATCCGGGCTAACTTGCCGGTCATCTCCTAAGTCGATCATATCCCCAGCGATGTGCCAGATCGACTCCCAACAGTCTGGAGATCTTCTCGACTTCGCCCGAAAACTCGCGCATCAGCCGGTCCCTCAGCTCCTCGGGCACCGGTGGACGGGGGCGGTAGGAAACGATCCGGTTCTTATACAGGTTTTTCAAGGCCGCGTATCCATTGTCCCGAAGGGCCCATCGCAGGACCCTGCGAAAATAAGGCGAGTCCAGGACAAATTTTTTGAGCCGCGGCCATTTGAGGATCTTGTTGGGGTTGACCACGTCGAAATTGGGCCTGAAATCGGCATCGACGCCAAGAAACGCAAGGGTGTCGGAAAACACCTGTTCCGCATCGGCGGCCAGGTCGTCGAAAAGGACGACTTCGATTTGATCCCGGGGAAACAATTTGAAATACCGATCGACATGGTCGGCATAGGCGACAAATTCGCTGTAGTGCAGCCAGGAAGGTGTGATCACCCGTTTATTCAGTTCCAGTCCCTGTTTGCGGAGGGGCTCGGCTTCCAAAGCGGCTTCAAAATCAACCATGTGCTCGCCCAGGGCAAAGGCGGCCGCAGAGTGAAACGAATGGAGGAACGAAACCGGCTCTCTGAGCAGGATCAGGACCTTGGCCCGTGGGTTGAAGTCATGGATGGCTGCCGCCGCCGCCTTCGAGTACAGATTGGTCCAGGAGGCTTCGCCGGCCAGGACTTCGCCGGACCACCCCTGGTACAGGTCCATGTATCGGTCCAGGCTCCGGTAGGGAAAATAGAGGGGTTTTCCGTGAAAGGCGTCGCTTTCCTCCTGGAAGTCCCGGCAGAAAAAATTCGGCTCCTTGATCGGCGTCATGTAGATGTCAGGGTGCCTTCCCAGGTAGGTATGCATCGACGATGTGCCGGAACGGGGAAGCCCCGCGATAAACAGGTTCGGGCGTTTCATGCCGTTCCCCGACGATGGAGCTTTGAATCGATCCATTTTCTATGCGTACCAGTTGCTCTCGCGCTCATAGCCCATCTCGATCAACGGCGTTTCCAGAATCGGGCCGATTGTTGAAAGCTCCCGGGAAGAAAACGCCGATTTCCATTTCCCGTAGTTGCCTTTTAAAATCGGGGGGATGTCCGCCATGAATCCTGCGGGAGGTTCGAGTTCCAAAAAAGCAAGTAGCCGGCCCAGGATTTCTTCCGGACGGTCGACGAAATCTTCGTATCGCATCTCGAACTTTTGCTCGGCCGGAATCCGAGGTTTGTCCCGTGTCATTCCCCGGGCGCAGGCAGCCCATTGATGCGCATAAAATTGTATCGGCTCCAGCGCGTCGATCATCTGCTGCCAGCTTTTGAATCGCGGTCCCCAGCCGAATCGTCCTTCCCAGCGGACCTGGTTGAGCATTGCTTTCCGACCCTGCAAATACCAGGGGCCGAGTTCGAAACCGAGCGCCCTGAGCCGAAAACGCCACAGCGGGCGCCGGGCGAGCCATTTGCCCAGTATGGTGTTCAGCTGCTTGCGCTGCCTTCGGCTTCTCGCTCCGCTGAAAACCGCTTCTTTCCGCTCCCACTGCGCCTGGATGGACAAGACGGCGTCTCTGCCGTCTCGGTAGATAAAAAGGTACCTTGCCTTGGGAAAGACCTGCTGCACAAAGGGGATCCGCAGGCAGTTGCGGGGGGATTTGTCCGCAACGATGTCTGCCTCCATTCCCTTTCTGAAATTGTCGAAATCTCTTCGGATCTGGTTGCAGACAGCGTGATTGGCATCTTCCGCCGTTCGTTCATCGTGGGGTGCCTGCCGAAAAAAATGGTCCCAGACAAAGTAGGGCTCGACCCAGGTGGAAACGGCCGGATGAGTGCCGAGAATTCTGCCTAAAATGGAGGTGCCGGATCGCGGAGGTCCGATGATCAGTAAAATCGGAATATGCAGCGCCGAATAATTCATCATTTCACAACGAATGCACGCTCTATAGAAGGTTGATCGATTTTCCAAGAGGCACGGATACGGATGAAAAACCGACCTTCAATGGTAGCGTTTGATCCAGAACACCACGCCGGTCAGTTTGGTAAAAACCGTCCAGAGAAACGCCAAAAATCCCAGGGCAACGGCGGCCTCACTTGTAATGCCCCACAGCGGTAAAATCAACAGCAGAACCGCATCCCGGGTTCCCAGACCGCTGATGGAAACCGGAACGATGTTCACAATACCGACCAAAGATCGGCAGGCCACCATCAGCAAGAAGGAGACGTTCAGCCCCAGGGAAAGGGCCAGCACATAGAGGATCATCCCTCGAAGAAGCCCGATCCCCAGGATCAACAGCAGATGAGCGATGATGGTTCCTGTTCCTGTGTCTTGCCGGAAATCTGACACCACCGAAGCCAGATTCGGCGCAATCTGCCCGAACCGACGAACGAAAAACCGCAACGCGCGGTCCCATGCTTTTTTGACCAGGGGCGTTTTGAGTGCCGCAAGGAAAAAAATCGTCCCGACAGCGATATAGAGCCATCCGGAAAGAAGATTTTCCAGATACCGGTGGGGAAGGAACATCAGTCCGAACAGGGCAAATCCCATGATACCGAAAAGATCCAGAACCTTGTCAATGACCACGGAGGCGGCCGACCGGTCCAGGGCGATCCCTTCGCTTTTCAAATACAGCGCCTTGGAGGCGGCCGAGGCTCCACTCAAGGGAAGCGAGCCGAGAAACCAGGAAATGTAGTAGATTTCGAACAGGGCCGAAAACGTGACAAAGATCCGCAGCTGCCGGCAAACGAGCCACCACCGAAGAGTCTGGGTGAGCATCAGGGGAAAAAAAAGCAGGACGGCCAGAACGACCATCTGCAGCCGAAGAGATTTTCCGATCTCGGCCAGACGGGATAAATCGACCACCGTGAATAGGATGACGATAAAAAGCGCCGGCCCCAGCAGCTTGAACAGCCTCCTCATTGTCGGGCCCCCCGGATCTTTCCAGAAAAGACGCGGTATTGCGGATCGTTGAACCGGGTCGGAAGTTTTCGCTGCCGGATCGATTTTTTGACAAAATCCATTACCGCCAGCGGCACAAGGACCGTAGCGGCCAGAAAACGCCCGGCACGGAATCGCTGCTCTGCGTCCATGCGTCCGACTTTCAGAGGAATCCCTGCCAGAAGCAGCGGCAACTTTTTCAGAAACAATCCCGCCGGCAGTTGCCGGTGATAGACGAGCAGGCGGTTTCCTGAAATGTGAGCGAATTTTTTCAACCGCGGCCAAGGGGGGCCGGCGTCCGGATCGTGCCTGAAATGATAGATCGTCGCGGCCGGAAGAACCGCCATGCGGCAGCCGTTTCTTGCCAGGCGAAGGGACAGGTCCAGGTCTTCGGCATAGTTGAACAACCTTTCGTCGAACAGGTACCCACCGACCTTCGACAAAACGGTTTTACGAAACCCCAGTCCATTTCCGGAAACGAAATCCACGGAAACCGGATCCGATTGTGTGGGAAGGCTTCGATAGTCGGCATAGCCAAAAGGAGACAGCCGGTATACCCCCAAGGTAGAAGGCATTTTTTTTCGGTCGACGTTGTCGAGCCGGGTTGTCATCTGCATGTTTGCAGAAACGACGTCCAGCTTCGGATCTCGTTTCAATTCCTCCCAGACAGATTCCAGGCATCGGTGGTGGGCGACGACATCCTGATTGAGCAAAAAAATTACCCGGCCTTTGGCCAGCTCCGCCGCGCGGTTGTTGCCGCCGGTAAAACCGAGATTCTGTTTCCAGCGCACGATTCGGACATTGACTTCGTCGCGATAGGCGTCAAGGGAAGGCGTGCTGCCCCCATTGTCGGCGAAGATCAATTCATAGCGGCTCCGGTCCATGGACTGATCCAAAAGAGCCCCGACGCATGACCGGACCCATCGCCCCCCGTGGTAGAACAAGACGACCACCGATACCTGAATCGAATCTCTGTTTTCGCCAATCGGCCGGATATGTTCGCGGGCCTTTATTTCCAACGGGAAAGATCCCTTCCGATCAGCGTTTCGAGGGCTTCTATATCGGGCTGAAATCGTCTGCGAAGCGTTTCGGCCGTTTCCGGTCGCATCCGGGGCGGCTGGGGTCGGATCAGGTTTCGAAGCAGATGGGGTGTTTTCCGGACCAGGTTGCCGTTGACGATGTAGGAAGCGGTCTTGTAAAAGAGTCCGGAATCGGTCCAGAATCGGGGAATGTTCAACAGCTCGCCGGCCTTGTTGTAGATTTTCATGGCCGGAACGAAGTCGGCAGAAACGCCCAGAAATCGGTACAACTCCTGGACGGTGGAACGCGGCGATTCTTTCAGGTCTTCGAACAGCAAAATCTGCATCCGTTCGGCGCCGAAGGTGTCAAGGTATCTTTTGACCTGGGACGCATACAAGCCCCGAAGAAAATAATAGTAGTTCGCATGCCACCCGAAGCACCTCCGGGCAAAGGCCGGGCTGTTGAACCGCTCCGGCTCGGCGGCAAGGGCCTTTTCAAAGCAGGAAAGCGCCTCTCCTTCCCTGCGATATTCGTGGTGGTACAGGGAGTAGGCCATCTCCACGGGGTCCCGCAGGACGATGATGATCCGGATGGTGCCAAGCTCCCGCAGGATCAATTTCGGCGCCGCCTTGTTGTACAGGTAGGCCGTGGAGGCCTCGCCGCGTGCCGGATAGCTGCCTGCCTTCGAAAAAAGCGTGTAATACCGGTGGGCGGTGGGAACCCGGTGCAGGGGGCCGAAAGGGTCATCGATGAACAGGGAGAGCTCTTTCCATTCAGGCATGAAAATCTCGGGATGATCGTTTAGATAGCGGTACAAGGAGGTTGTCCCGCATTTGGCGGCGCCCACGATCAGGAAATTTGGTTTGATTTTTGCCATACGAGCAGCCCCGCCGCTGGCCGGCAGATTCAAGCTTCAAAATGGATTCCCGCTTTCGCGGGAATGACGAAAAAAGGGAGATTCGGACTATCGCCACCAGGTTTTAAAAATGATCCGGGCGAAGTGAATGCCGTAAAGCCAGTCTTTTCCCTTTTTGCTTTTCCCGTGCCGCCTTTTCAGGATCGTGACGGGGCATTCTTCGATTCGCAGCCCTTTTTTGACGGCTTCGATAATCAACTCGCTGGTGTGGTACTGGTCCTCGTTCAGTTCGACGGTGCCGATGGCGCTCATGCGAAACGCTCGAAAGCCGCTGGATGGATCGGTGATTTTCTTTCCCATCAGCAGGGAGATCAGTGCCCCGAACACATATACGCCCAAAGTTCGAAGAGGCGATACGCTCCGGTTTTCGCCTTTTACCCGGGAGCCGATGACAAAATCGGCGCGGTCTTCCAGGATCGGCCGGAGCAGATTTTCGATGTCTTCGGGACGGTGCTGACCGTCTGCATCCATTGTGATGCAGATGTCGACGCCGGCGTGGTTCAGGAGATCGTACCCCAGCCGGAGGGCGGCGCCGCCGCCCCGGTTGATCGGGTTTTTCACCACCTGCACCCGGTCGAAGCCTCCTGCCACCGAAGCCGTATCGTCCTCGCTGCCGTCGTCGACGACCAGGGCTCCGACGGGCAGATCCCCGACCCGTTCGGGGAGCTTGGGCAGCAGCTCTGCCAGATTCTCCGCTTCGTTGAAGGCCGGGATCAGCACCATGATCGGTTGGAGACCTGAAATCAATTCCATTTGATGGCGGCTGCCCAGATGTCGAACCAGCCGGTCGAACTGAAGGCGCAGGTTTTCATTTTTGGAAAAGTTGAGGAAGATGAAAAAAATGCACAAGATGTTGGACAGGATCAAAAGTGAGATGATGCGTCCCCGGGAGGCCTTGCCCAGGGAAAGGACGTCCCGGAAAAAATTCAACATGTCCGGGTCGATGGAAACCGCGATCAGCCCGAGGGAAAAAAGCGTAAAAAGGGTGAAGTTCCACCGCTTCCAGCGGGGGCCCCGGTAGGAAACAAAGGTGATGACCAACAGCAGCAGCCCCAAGACCAGTCCGAAAATTCGAAGATTCGACATGCCGGCGTCCCTTGTAAAAATAAAGTAAGAGCCGATTTTTAAAGCTGTATTCTATACCACAAGATCGGCTGCGGCACCACACATGAGACATTTCGGTTGACAGCCCCGGGCGGATTCGATATCTGGTGCACAACTTGAGCGCGAAGCTCGATTCATAGCAGACAAAACTATTTGTAAATCGAAGGCCACGAAGGCAGGGCCGCCACGAAGGCGGAAGCTCTTCGTGGCTTTTTTGTTTTCCGGCCCGACCCAAACGAAGGGGCAAAAGGAGAAAGATCATGAAAAAAGCGTTGTTGTTCGGACTGGCGTTGATTTTGGGGATGATCTTTTGCACAACGGCCGGCGCCCATTTCGGTATGGTCATCCCGTCGGATTCGATGGTCATGATGGAAGACGATCGAACCGTCCGGCTGCAGGTTTCTTTTTCCCATCCGTTCGAGGGCATCGGCATGGACATGGAAAGGCCGAAGGCCTTCGGCGTCGTGGCAGATGGCGGCCGGCAGGAGCTTCTCGGATCCCTGCAGCAGAGCCGGGTGATGGGGCGGGCCGCATGGCAGGCGGACTACCGGATCAAGCGGCCCGGCGCCTATCTGTTTTACCTGGAACCGACCCCCTACTGGGAGCCGGCTGAGGACGTCTACATCGTCCATTACACAAAGACCGTGGTGGCCGCCTTCGGAGAAGACGAAGGATGGGACGGGGAGGTCGGCCTTCCGACCGAAATTGTTCCGCTTTCAAAACCCTTCGGGCTTTATGCGGGCAACGTCTTTCAGGGGATCGTGAAACTGGACGGAAAACCCGTGCCTTATGCCGAAGTCGAAGTGGAGTACTACAACGAAGACGGCCGGGCCAAAGCGCCCACCGAGTACATGATCACCCAGACCATCAAGGCGGACGAAAACGGTGTGTTCACCTATGCCGCCCCCCGGTCTGGATGGTGGGGATTTGCCGCCTTGAATGAGGCCGATTTTACCATCCCGTTTGAAGGGCAGGAAAAAGGTGTGGAGATCGGCGCCGTCATCTGGGTCAAATTCGAAAAATGGCAATAAAAATAAAATGGCTCTGCCATTTTATAAAAGCGCTTCGCGCTCTGATACATGGAAGAGACCTTTCGGCCTCGGCGCTGGCCGCGGCGGGATTCAAAATTCCAGATTCACCGGACAGAAAGACAGAGTCCTGTCAAAGTCAAAAAATGGAGGGCCACGCTCCGTCGTGGCCGCCCGAGGTCGGACGCGACAGAGCGCGTCCCTCCAACTTGGGCTACGTGGACTTTGGCGGAACCCTGGACAGAAAGCACCGAGTTCGGGTGAAGTTTCACATAAGACGGCATGGATTCTCATAAGGTTGAAGTGCGATCAAAAAAGGGAGCATCTATACATGAAGAAATCAATCGTCATCATGGTGGTTGCCATGTTTTTGGTCGCATCCACCTGCCTGGCCCAGGACGCCACCGGAGGGACTGCGGACCGAACCGGAGGCGTCAAGAGCCTGGAAGACCGGATCGAACGGCTGGAAGACGCTATCGGCCGAGATGTGGAAAGCGAAAAGTGGTATGACCGGATCCAAATCAGCGGGCTGGCCGAGGTCGAAGCTGGATATAACGACACCGACTACGATGACCCGGCGACCGAAGACGAAACCTCTTCCGATGTTGATTTGGCCACTGTCGAACTGGTGGTAGATGCGGCCATCGTCGACCACGTCGATGCACACGTCATGGTCAAATACGAAGAAGACGATATTTTTGTTGATGAAGGTTTTATCACCCTGAGTGGAACCGAGCAGTTTCCAGCCTACCTGATCGCTGGCCGGCAATACATTCCCTTTGGGAACTTCGACAGCCATTTTGTGACCGACCCGACTACCCTCGTGCTTGGCGAGATCAACGAAGGCGCTGCTGTGGCCGGCTACCGGTTCGGCGGGGAGCTGATTGATGTATCCATCGGCGCCTTCAACGGACGCGTCGACGAGGTCGGCGAGGACGATACAGTCGACAGTTTTGTCGGGGCCGTTGTCGTGTCCCCCTTCGAGGGGGTCATGTTCGGCGCTTCCTACATGTCGAATCTGGCCGGCTCGGACAGCCTGTCGGAGTTTGTGACCGACTGGGATAGGGACGGTGAAAACAATAATATATCAAGCATCGTCGGAGGCTGGAGCGCGTTTGTCACCGTCGAGTTCCTGGAAAGATTCAAGGTGATCGGTGAATATGTGAGCGCGCTGGACGAATTCGAGCCGGGTGAGCTATACGATGCCGCAGATGTAGAAAAACGTCAGCCGGCGGCCTGGAACGTAGAGTTCGGGGCTCGTCTCATCGATACAGTCGAGGTCGCCGCCCGATACGGGGGCTCCACCGACGGTGGGGATTCGGTGAGCGGCGAATTTCTGCTGCCCGAGTCCGAATACGGGGCAGTGGTCAACTGGGGGGTGTTTGAGAGCACCAATCTGGCCTTCGAATATCTTCGCTCAGAGTTCGAAAACGACTTTCAGACCACAGATACGTTCACTGTCCAGCTGGCGGTAGAGTTTTAAACAAATATTTTCTGCGGCGAAGCCGCATTCTATAAAATCGCGCAGCGATTTTATCTCGGAGCGAGTTCATTGCATCTCTCAGAAGGCATATTGTCTGGACCGGTGTTGATTTCCGGGGCGGCGCTGGCCGCGGTGGGCACCGGCATCGGCTTAAAGTCCCTCGACTATGACCGGATCGCCCGGGCGGGCATCCTGTCGGCCTCGTTTTTCGTGGCCTCGCTGGTTCACGTGCCCATCGGACCGTCGAGTATCCACCTGATCTTAAACGGCATCGTGGGCCTGCTGCTCGGCTGGGGAGCGGTGCCGGCCATTTTCGTGGCCCTGCTGCTGCAGGCCGTGCTGTTTCAGTTCGGCGGCATCACCACCTTGGGAATCAACACGGTGCTCATGGCGGCGCCGGCGGTGATGGTCTATTATCTGTTCGGCACGCTGGTGCAGCGGCCGGGGATCATCGGTCTGTCCGCCGCATTTCTCGTGGGATTTTCTTCGGTGCTCCTTTCCGGGGTGATCGCTGCCGCGGCCCTGGTGCTGACCGGAGAAA
>JAIPEL010000068.1 GCA_021737185.1 Desulfobacterales bacterium
GCCGGAGCGCTTTCATCGCCGTTGTCGACGAACTGCACCGTTGCGGCGGAAAGATCAGCGCTGGTAAAGGTGGTAATCGGCACTGTCGGTGCGCTGCTCAGCTGGAAGTATCCGCCGGCAATGCCGCTGACCGTATAGGTAAAGCTGGTGTCATCCGGATCGGTGATGGCGAAGTTGGCTGCCGCGAGTGTCACCGTTTGGCCCTCGTCGACGCTCAGCGTGGCGCCGGTGATTACCGGGGCATCGTTGACGGCCACTACGTTGACGGCCACAGCCACTACATTGCTCGCGCCTCCATCGCCGTCTGTCATTGCAAATCGAACGGTGCGAGGAACGCTAGATGGATCATCTGAAATGTTCTCGTAGGCAATATTTCTCATCACCGCCTGGACAACCACATCATTAGCGCTGGAATTGAAGGTGATGACCAGCGGCGTGCCCGCTCCACCGCCGGTAAACGTGCCGATGTCCGTACCGCCGTAGTTGACGGTGCTTCCCGACACCGTGACCTGGCCGGCATCGGCAATGGCCAGGCGATCCTCGGACGAGCCGCCCACCGCAAAGTCAACTCGAAGCTGTCCGTTTTCGAAGTCGGGCGAGTCAGGATCGGTCAGCGTGGCTGCCGCATCGATGATCATCGGCGGTTCGTTTTCCGTGTAATCGACGGCGCCACCAGGCAGGGCGATTTCCGGATCGACGCTTTGGATGCCAAATTCAGCGTCAAATGAAAGTCCAGACACTCTCTCCGCATCAGTGTCCAAGTGAATGTTGGATCCATCCACAAACAGCGTGGCGGTGGCCTCCGACGCTCCGGAAACCATCTCGGTGGTTTTCACGTTCAGATAAAAAATGTCATGAGCTTCCACGCTGAGGCCGTTGCTGCCCACCTTGTAATTTTCATCCAGTGTCACCAGAATCTGGCCCGATTTCAGCGCCGTGCCCTTGGCGTTTATGTCATCTTCGATCAAGTCGATGCCGTCTATGTCAATATTTGCGCCCCCCAGATTGATTAGAGCATCGTCGCCGTTGATAAACAATTCCGGCACGCCGGGATTGACATCTTGCCCGGCACCTGTGGGGTTTAGGTAGAATATATTGTTGTCGTTGAATTTACTCAAAAGAAAAGAGCCGGCGGCCAGAGTCGTCTTATCGTCACTACCAACTTCCGTTTCCTTCTCAACAAGGGTCATTCCGCCTATGGAGGGAGACAAAGCCAAATCATACAACACCATCTCAAAAGTCTCGTCGCTCGGACGGAAGCGGATCACGTCAGTTTTCGAGGCCATGACGTCCGTTGAATCCTTCCCGGTAAAAGTTGCATTTTCTACAACGGAAAACAGGATATCATTTTTTTGAAGATTCACAGTGCCATTGGCGCCGCCCACCGTGATATTCGAACTGACAATATGCAAGGAATCGATGGTGATCGAGACTCCTCCGGTGTAGTTTTCGAGATTAAACTGCGAAGAGAACGTGCCGTCTGTCGAGTCGAGCCCGAAGGACAGATCCGGATCTCCGAACGCCAGCACTTCGCCAGTGGACCACTCATCCAATCCGGGTACTCCGCTGAATGACACATCACCTGCCGTGGTCATGTGAAGAACGATTTCAACCGGAATGATCGTGATCGAAGCTGTTTCGGCTGCTGTGCTGAAGGGGGTTGTGCTGCCCACTGTAGAAGCGTCCACTCCGGTCGTGCCGCTGGTGTTGCCATCCGTCTGGTCCCATGCGCGATAGGCGATCAATGCCGTTCCGTTGTAATTGGTATCGGGGAGGAAGCGGATCCGGTCATTTCCCGAATCGCCGAGCACGACCGCAGAGCTTTCCGATACGGCGCCGAAGGCCGTCCAGGTCCAGCCGCCGTCCGTCGAGTACTGCCAGGTGCCGTGGGAGTCATCGACACTGACGACGGCGATGCCTTCCAGCGCACCGGTATCCGCGTCCGTGATCGGCGCGATAATATCAGCAACTTCGTCTCCGGGATTGGCGGAAATGCTGGTTTCGTTTTCATTGATTTCCGTCAATGTTGGGGCGCCTGAATTATCCAGGACCGGAGCATCGTTGACCGGGATACCGGTAACGGCCTTCGTGCCTTTCAGCGCAGGGACAACACCATCGTCAACGCTGGTATCAATGGTAAAGTTGCTATTGTAGTTGGCAGCGGGAGTGAAAACAACTCCGGCCAGCAGGGTGTTTACATCGGCGATCGCCCCGCTGGCTGTCCACACACCGCCGGCGAAGGTGGAAGTCACCGCTCCTGAGGTACTGGTGTTCAAAAATCCTGCGGCCGGATCCGACAGGGTCAGGCTGACGGTGATGTTGGCGCTGTCCACGTCGGTGACCACGATATCGGTAAGATTCAGGGGGGTGTCTTCAGTGTAAGTTTCTGCCGAATCGAGACTTGTTGCTGCTGGGGCGTCACCGGTGCCGGTGATGGTCACGGTGATCTGCTGTGCGGTGCCGTCGGTGGCCGTGTAGGTGATGGTGTCTGCGACGTTGTCGCCGGCATCCAGATCCTGGACGGCGCTCTGGTCGAGGGTGTAGGTCCAGGTGCCGGCGCTGAGCACGAAGCTGCCGTAGGCGTTGTCACCGGCGGTGGCGGCCTGGTCGTTGAACACCGGGCTGTCGTCGGCATCGACATCGGAGATGGACAGGGTGCCGGTGGCGGTGACCGGCAGATCGCCCACATCGCCTTCGGCGACGCTGCCGGTAAAGGTGCCCGAGACGACCGGGGCGTCGTTGACGGCGGCAATATCGATATTGCCGCTGCCCACCTGGGGATTGACCGTGCCGTCTTCTGCATTGAGAGTAAAGGTGGCGGCATCATCTCCACTGGCATTGCTCGCACCGGTATACTGGATGTTTGTTACCGTATCCAGGTAGGTGTTGATGTCGGCCGCCGTGCCGGACAGGGTAAGAGTCCCGGCACCGCTTCCGCCGATGGTCACGCCCCCGCTGCCGCTGGCGTTAAACGTGCCGCCGGAGGCCGCCAGGGTGACAGTCAGACTGTCCCCATCGATATCGGAAAAGGTCACAGCCGACAGATCAAAGCTGCTGGCGGTGTCCTCGGTGACGCTGACGTCTGTCGGCACCCCACTGGCCGTCGGCGCGTTATTAGACGGGGCCGCATCGCTCAGATCTATACGGACGTCGTCCACATAGAAATGATCGTTTACATCCGTCATGCTGACGGCGGTGAAGCGAATTTGCGTGTCGGTGTCGATGTAGGCTGAGATGTCCGTGTTAAAGGACTGCCAGGTCGCATCGGTTCCCCCGCCGAATTCTTGCAGCAGATCCCAGTTTGTACCGTCAGTGGAAATCTCCAACTGGACGTAGTCTTCGGTTGCGTCCATGTCCATGCGAACGTACTCGAAGCTCAGGGTCGCCGAGGCGGCACCGGAGAGATCGGCCTGACGCGAGGCACCTTCGCCGCTCTGCTGGATTTGCAATGCATAGTCCAAGTCACCAAACGGATCCGTAACTAAGATGTCTCCACCGGTGACCCCTCCTATGTCGCCGCCCACCTCCTGCCAGTCGTTGGTCCAGGAAAGAGTCCCGTCATCGCCGCTGAAGCTCACTGTATTGAATTGGTCTAGATAGTAGCCTGTCGCCAGAAGATTAGCCCATTCTTGCTGGGCATCAAAGCTGAGCGCCACGCCGTGTTGAATTTGACCAGTGTTGTATTCCAGATCCCAATCGCCGCCCAATGATGTGTGGCCGGTGTCGTCCACGCTTGCGGCCACGTCGGCGCCGGTGAGGTCGGCAAAAGACTGAAGCAGGGTTCGGCCGTCTTCGCCGCCGGCCAGGTCGCAGCCGTAGAAGAGAAGATCGGCGTCGCCCGCCAGGGAAGACTTCCAGCCGGCGATGTCTTCGCCGTATACGTCGAAGTTTTCGCCGTAGACCCAGACACTGCCGAGCTTCACCGCGCGGTCGGTGCCGTGGGAGACGATGTGCACGGCATCGAGATCCTGGTATTCTGCCAGCAGTTCGCTGATCTGGGAGATGCCGTCGGTTTCCGGGTCCAGGACGACGATTTCGTACTGGAAGCCGCCGTCCCGATTGTCGAGCAGGTCGTCGACCAGGGGCTGGTAGTCGGTGATGCCGCCGTCGACGATCACCAGCTCGGATCGCTCGACGATGAATTCTTCGCGGGCTTCAGCCTGATCTTCGGCGGAGGCGGAAAGAAGTTCTTCGCTCTTTTCAGGCAGGATGTCTGCCGATACGTTTTCATTCCCGTCTTCGTTGAAGGTATCCGATGGCGTGGCAACGAGTGGGCTGGAATCTTCGTTTGCAAGCTTGTCCGGAGGAGAATCCCCCGTTTTCTTCGAAGAGGTTTCCTGCTCCGAAGCGGCGGCGTCTTCTTGGATTTCGACGGCGGCCAGCAGATCCGCAGAGAAGGTCTGGTCCTGCTCGGCAAACATGAAATTTTCCGCCTCGACGGCCTGCTGCGTTCCCTGCTGGGTATCCTGGATCGCGGCGCCGGCAGCGCCCCCCTCGGCACCGGCCGAAAGAAGCAAGCGGGGCTCCAGCGGTTCGAAATGGAAGCCGCCGGAAAAAGAGCCCATGGCTGTCCTGGCGTAAGACAACCGTTTCGGCGCATGCTTTGGAAGTGTTTGATCACCCTCCCGCACGCGGCCAAACATCTTTCCGGTCACTTTTTTGAGCCAGTTTGTCATGATGTTCGACCCGAAATCCTTAAAAACCTTATCTTTTTTAAGCAAATCCAGTGCCAAAGTAAAGATAAAAATAAAATATAATGTGATCGTAGTGAGTTACTGCCGCACTGCTGCTGAATCGAATTCCTTATTCCTGGTGAGAACCATTGTACGGAGACCGGAAATCCACATTTTTTCGAGCCTGAAATCAAGTGCCACATTTTTTGTAGATGGGTTTGTTCTGTGCGTGTGTTTGAAATCATTTACATAAAAAGTATGGATCTTTTTTTGAAGAAACTGTCCTCGGGAAAAGGCGGGTTTGTCTAGTGGGTCCATCGGTTTTTATACTAGTAAAAAATCATGAGACAGTCTTCGATGGTTCTGCTTCGGAGGATCGACTATAATTCCCTTTTTCGCTTAACCAGAAACCGCCAGCCTGTAGCCGCAGAAGGCCGATGGGTGTCAGCTCTCCAGCCGGCCAAAACTCGCCATCAAGGCCGCGTATAGACGGCCGCTGATTGGGATGAAAAAAAATGACAGCGGCAAATGGGAATTGCCGAAGAGATCCCGTTGTTTGCGTCGCGGCCGTCTTAACGCGGCCTAACTGGCTCAAACAGTTGCCCAGCTTCCGAGCTGACACCCATCGGCCTCCTGCTTGAGCCTCTTGGAGTTTTGTGGAGAACCAGATTCCCTTTTTCGACGCCGGCCGGGACCGAAAATCTATTGAACGACTATACTCCGGAATGATTGCAATTATTCTTCTAAAGTTGTAAAGGTCTCTTTGTATTTTTTCCTAAAAATACTTGTCCTCATCCATGAGCATTTTATAAAAGGCCGTTCGAGGATAGGAATGCGATTTCAAAGGGGTCGGCAATGAATCGAGTGGAAGGATCGGGGACCGAACCATCCTCATCGAAATCAAAGGGTGCAATGCAAAAGGCGGAGTCAAGACCGCTCATCCTGATTGTGGATGATGACTCCATTCTTCGCGGCGTTGCCGGTGAGTCCTTGAAGCAGGCGGGTTTTTCGGTGTCGGAGGCGGAAAATGGGGTTCAGGCGCTGGCCGCCATCAAAAGAAGCCGCCCCGATATCGTGCTCCTGGATGTGATGATGCCGGAAATGGACGGTTTTGACACCTGCCGGGCCATTCGAGGGTTGCCGAACGGGGACATGCTCCCGGTGGTGATGATCACCGCGCTGGAAGATCTCGACTCCATCAATAAAGCGTACGAAGTCGGTGCAACGGACTTTATCACCAAGCCGATCAACTGGGTCATCTTAGTGCAGCGGGTGCGCTACATGCTTCGGGCGGTTCAGATGAACCTGGAACGAAACCGGCTTCAGCAGGAGCTTCAGCACGCCCAGCGTCTGAAGGCCATCGGCACCCTGGCCAGCGGCATCGCCCATGACTTCAAGAATCTGCTGCAGATCATTCAAGGTTCTGTAGAACTGCTGCTCCTGAACAAAACGGACGGCGATCCGGATTATGCGGATTTGCAGGAGATCTTCAGCACCAGCCGAATCGGCCATGAACTGGTTCAGCAGATGCTCGCATACAGCCGCAGTTTGAAGAGCGAAAAAAAAAATACCGACCTGAACGCACAGATCAGCAGAACCGGGCAGCGCCTTCAAAAATCCTTGCCGGAGTCCGTTTCGCTTCAGCTCCGGCTGGATCAGGACCTGCCGGCGGTTGCGGTCGATGCGGTTCAGATGGAGCAGGTGTTGATGAACCTGGCCACCAATGCCCGGGACGCCATGCCTGAAGGAGGAACGCTGGGGATTCAAACATCGACGATTGAATTGACCCAGGCATTTTGCCGAAGACATCCGAAGGCAAAACCGGGGGCATATGTCTGCCTCCGGGTGTCGGATACCGGCGAGGGGATGGAGCCGGGCACACGGGACCGGATATTCGAACCCTTTTTCAGCACCAAGGAGGTCGGGAAGGGAACCGGTCTGGGTTTGTCCATGGCCTACGGCATCATCCAAAACCATGACGGCCTGATTACCTGCAACAGCCGACCGGGCCAAGGAACCACCTTTAACGTACTTCTACCGCTGCAATCGGGCCAGACGTTCCCACAGCCGGTTTCCCTGAAACAACCCGGCTCCGAAGCGCAGCCGAAAAAGTCCGCTGACCCACCGAAGAGCGTCCCTGAAAAAACCGTTCTCGAAAAGGTCGTTCCTGAAAAGACCGTCTCACAGGAAAACAGCCCAGGCCAGACGGTTGGGAAGAAAACCGCTTCCAAGGAGACGATTTTGCTGGTGGACGACGAGCATCTGATTCGTCAGTTCGGAAAAAGACGCCTCGAGTTTGAAGGCTACACGGTGATTACGGCCTCAGATGCAGAAGAAGCCCTGGAACTTTTTCGGGAGAAGAAAGACCGGATCGACGTGATTCTTCTGGATTTGATGATGCCGGGGATCGGTGGAAAAAAGTGTCTGGCGGAAATCCTGCAGATCGACCCGCAGGCCAAAATCGTCATTGCCAGCGCCTATTCCCCCGGTGACGGCAGTCTTCAGGAACTCATCAAAATGGCAAGCGGCCATCTTCGAAAGCCGTATTTGAGCGAGCAACTGCTGGAAGTGGTCCGCACCACCCTTGACGGCTCCTGAAAGCGCGCTTTCAGATTCAAGGTTCCGGGTTCAAGCTTCAAAGCCACAAAAATAAATCCCCCCCGGCCCCCCTTTTTCAAAGGGGGGAGAGGGGGTAGCCGCCTATTTCAAAGCGGGAGAAGAATTGGAAGTTCTCCTCTTCCAAGCAATACGGTTTATGATTCAACTTTTTGGTTTCGCCTCCAGAGGAGCAAATTATCCATTTCGCGGAATCATGAATCCCGAAAGTTGATTGTTTTAGTTTCACCTTTCCAACATCCGAGGACTCCAAGTCCCCCTTTGGAAAAGGGGGATTTAGGGGGATTTCCCCTAAAATGAATCCATAGATTCACGAACAGGATACGCTCGCGTTGCTCCGCTACGATCCAAAATTGAAGAAACTCGCCCGCGGTCTTCGAAAGCGCATGACCGAGGGAGAACGTGCTCTCTGGAGCCGGCTGCGGGCAAAACAGGTTGGTGGCGTTCAGTTTTATCGTCAAAAGCCGATCGGACCATATATTGTAGATTTTTATTGTCCCAAAGCCAGACTGATCATCGAGGTCGATGGATCCCAGCACAGAGAAAAAGATGGTGAAGAAAAGGATCAGCTTCGCGATGCTTATCTGGAGAAAGAAGGGCTTTACGTGATGCGGTTCAACAGCAGGGAGGTCTTGAAAGAGACCGATGCCGTGATGGAAAGGATAGATCAGGTCGTAAGGGAGCGGCTGGGAAAATAAATCCCCCCCGGCCCCCCTTTTTCAAAGGGGGGAGTATAGAAGATGTACCCTTTTTCAAAGGGGGGAGAGGGGGTAGTCGCCGACTCCCAATGGAAAGGAGAATTGGAAGCCCTCCAGTGATGCAGGCGTAAATCTATAAAAGATTTTTCTGGATTCCCGCCTGCGAGACGGTGTCGTAATTCAAGAATCGTCATTCCGGACAGCTTGTCCGGCGTAGCTGTAAGCGAAGACGGAAGCGGAGCGAGATCCGGAATCCAGGAAATTCAGTATCTTCTGGATCCCGGCTCGCGCCCGCTGCGCGGGGCTTGGCCGGGATGACGAATTGTGACACAGTCTGCTGCGCGGGAATGACAAAATAAATATCGCCGATATCGCTTGATATCTCTGATTCTCTGTTTCTTGGGCGCCAGCAGCTAGTAGATCATGCCCCCCACATAGACCCCCGCGCCAACGAAAAGGTCATGATTCGGCACCTTGTAGATGTAGCTGAGCTTTTTCGACGGGCTGGTTTTTCCCGGTTTCGGCCACATGTATTCCACCCAGCCTTCTCCCATTTTCCGCGCCAGGTTCACGAAGTGGACGAAAAGGGCCTTGCCGGTGGGATCGGTGTGCAGCAAGACGTGGTCTTTTTGGGTCAGCTCAGGCTGAAAGGGATGGGCCAGCATCTTGCCGTCCATGTTCATCAAGAACACATAAGAGTCTTTCCAGACAAACGGGCCGTTGGCATCCCCGATGGCTTCGATGGCGGCTTCCACCCCCTTTGAATTGATATACGCCGCCGCCTCGTGGCTTTTGATGACGCATTCTTCCTTGGTTGCCTGTTCTTCGGCAACGGCAACGCTTGCAACCAACAGTCCCCCGACCAACAGTGCCGTGATCATCAGCTTGATTGTTTTCATCCGGTTCCTCTCTTTCTCTATACAGGTCCGATTCGTAATCTAACCGGGACCCGATTGGAATCAGCGAATCCAGGGTTTTCCAACGGGCAGCACGTCTCTTCCGAACACCTGGGCGTAGATGACGTGCGCCATCATGTACAATGCTGAAAGCGCGCAAAGCATCAGCTCGTATCCGGCGACCTTGGTCATCTCCGGATACCCGAAATGAGCAAAATCCAGCAGAATGAAACCGATCAGCAGCAGGGTGAAGGTGACCGCCATTGCCGAGTGAATCTTCATGGCGGCAAACCACATGATAAAGGTGTAAAGCGTCCATCCCACCAAAAACCATCCGACGTCGGTGGTGCTTGAATGATAGATGTTGAAGTGGTTGAGCAAAAAGATGATGCCCAGCGCGATCCAAAATGCCCCGTAAGAGCAAAAGGCACTGTAGCCGAAATTGTTGCCGCACTTGAATTCCTGGTAGCCGGCGATCAATTGGGCCAGCCCGCCAAACACGAATGCCATGGAAACAATGGGGCCGACACCGCACCAGCCCACGTTGTGAAACTGAAGCAGCAGGGTCGTGATGCCGAAGCCGGCCAGGCCGACGACACCAGGGTTGCCTTGTTCCGATGTTGCCATACTTGAATCCTCCCTTCTCTTAGAATGGTCAAATAAAGTGGTCATCAACAAAAAAGTCCGGCGAACGGACCACAGGGGTTACCGATCAAATCCCTGGCGCGATTACATTACGCAATCACCCTTATGTGAAACTTCGTCCAAAGCCGGGGTTTTTCGTAGGGCACGGCGTCCCTGCCGTGCCTTCATGAACGGCATCAGTCTTCGCTCTTCGAGCTACGCCGCGATAGGCGGAGGCCGTTCACTACATCCGGCAGAGGTTTCGGGGGAAGTTTCATTATTGATCAAACTGTCCGCCCCGGCGGCCAGAGGCCCCGCTCGTATGAAACTACCCCAAAAGATCGGCAAGTGAATGCCCTCGGGGGAGCCCATCGTCCCGCGCCGAGCATCGCAGAAACGGGCGGATCAGCCCTTCAAGCTGTCTGAGGCCCCCGTTCTTTGGGGGCCGAGTTCTTGAAGGGCCCGCCCGTTTCAGCGACGCGCAGGAAGAAGCGGGGCGCAGGGCGCCTTTTCTTTTGGTTACTTTTCTTTGGGCGAGCAAAGAAAAGTAACAAAGAAATGTAAAAATATCAAAATATTATATGAAAACAGTTTCATCCTTGATCAAACTGATCGCCTCGCGGTCAGCGGCAGGGCTATGATGCGCCCAGATTTGCATAGGGTATCATTTGGAGTGATCTTCTCATGGCCGGAGCTCTTCCTTGAGCAGGCAGCAGGCGATTCGGTAGAGGGGCCGGCCCTCTTTGTCGTATTCGAGGTTGTCCGGCTGGACCAGTTTGTTCATGACGCATCCTTCCGGTATCTGGAGGCTGAAAAGATCTTCTTCGTTGATCTTCGATCTTCGCACCAAATGCCCTTCGTGAATCTGCATGCCATGAATTGGAAAATCCTCGCACAGCGGGCAGCGGTAGACGCGCCCGTTGGGAAAGATGAAGTAGTTTTCCGCCACGTTTCCGGCGCACTCGAAAACTTCTCCGGGTTCCAGAAACACCTTTGGGTAGCTGACGACCCGTCCGGACTCGGCCGCTTTCTTTGCGACAGCCGGCACGACCCGGGTCCACTCTTCCCGGCTGAGCTGAGATCCGACAAACTCGCCTGAGGCGGATTTTCCGCGGATTCCGATCACCTGGATAAAAAACCGCTCGACGCCGAGTTCGTCGAGCAGGGCGGGCATCTCTTTCAGGGCGTGGAGGTTTTCCCGGCTGACGGTGTAGATCAAACTCGTTGAAAATCCCCGGGCAACTGCCTGCCGAATTCCGGAAACGCAGCGGTCAAAGCATCCTTCCCCCCGGATGGTGTCGTTGATCGCCGCCGTTGGGCCGTCGAGGCTGAAACTGACGGCATCGATTTCCTCCGGCGACACCCTGTCCAGAAAATCATTGAACAGGTATCCGTTGGTATCCACGGTGATGCTGCGGTACCCGAGCCGTCGGGCGGCGCGAACGGCCTGGCTCAGCTCCGGGTGCAAGGTCGGCTCGCCGCCGAGAAAAATGACGTTGGCCTCTTTGGCCCGGGCCGCGAACAGACCGAGCCACTTCTCGATGAGATCGATCGGCAGGGTTTGGGTGCCGTGCTGTTCGGGATTGATGTAGCAGTGTCTGCAATGAAGATTACAGCCCGTGAGGATGTGGAAAAAGACGTTGACGGCGTTTTTGGAAAACGCGACGGTTTGCTTCATGAGAGGTTCAGGGGTTCAGGGTTCGGGGGTTCAGAGGTTCAGGGGTTCAAGGGTTCAGAGGTTGAGGGATTCGTAAAAAGTCCGAATCGGCCCCTATTCGTCATTCCGGACGGCCTGTCCGGCGAAGCTGTAAGCGAAGACGGAAGCGGAGCGAGATCCGGAATCCAGTGATTTCGAGTACATCTGGATACCGGATCAAAAAAGCTTGCCCCGGACTTGATCCGGGGTCCGGTATGACGCTTCGGGGACTTTTTACGAAGCCATCAACCTTGAACCCGGAACCTTGAACTTTGAACTGCTCCCGCCGTGTTTTGGCGGGAGCGGTTCAAAGTTCTCCCAGCCGCTTCTTTGCCGCGATCAGCTCGTCGTTGGTCAGCCGGAGGCGGGTAGAGACGTATTCGGCGAACATCCGGTACAGGAGAACCAAAAACTCCGCCCGCTCGTCTTCGAGGCCGGAACGGCCGGCGCCGCCGGAGGTGTCCACGGCCAGCGCCACCGTCGGACCGACGGCGAAAACCGAGGCCGAGCGGCTCAGGTTGTCGATCAGCCGCATCTCCCCGAACATTTCGCCGGTCTTGTCGGTGGTGGCGATTTCCATGCCGCCCTTCTCGATGCGGATCTTGCCGGCGAGAAGAAAATAGAGCCACTGGTCCCGGTCGCCTTCTTTGATGATCGCCTCGCCGTCGTCGTAGCGGCGGATCTTGCTCAGCCGCAGGAGCTTTCCCAGGTTCTTGGTCTCGAAGTTGCGAAGCGCCGGAATCGTCATCAATTTTTGGATGTTTTGGATATCGTCTTTGAGATACTTGGATTCGAGCATCTCTAACTCCTTTCCATGCAGTTTTTGGAGAGAAACTGGTCGAACTCTACCGGATAGCAGCCGTCGAAGCAAGCCTTGCAGAAGGTCTGCTCCGGGGCCTTTATCTCCATCGCTTCCAGCAGGCCCTCCAGGCTCAGGTAGGACAGAGAATCGAGGCCCAGCAGATCGCCGAGTTCCTTTTCGGATTTTTCATAGGCGATCAGCTCTCCGCGGGTGGAAAAGTCGATGCCATAGTGGCAGGGAAACCGGTGCGGCGGCCCGGCCACCCGCATGTGGACCCGTTTGACCCCGAGCTCGCGCAGGGCCCGAACCCGCGTCATTGCGGTGGTTCCCCGGATGATCGAGTCTTCGATGATGATGATGTCCTTTCCCTTGAGCAGGTCCCGGATCGGGTTGAGCTTCACCCGGACGCCGAAGTCCCGCATGCTCTGGGACGGCTGGATGAAGGTGCGGCCCACGTAATGGTTTCGGATCATGCCCATTTCAAAGGGGATCTTGGATTGCTCGCTGTATCCCAGGGCCGCGTAGGTGCCTGAATCCGGAAACGGCATCACCAAGTCCGCCTCCACCGGAGCCTCTATGGCCAGCCGCCGGCCGTGGGCCTTGCGCACGGCGTAGACGTTTTTCCCGTATATGTTGCTGTCCGGCCGGGCGAAATAAATGAACTCGAAGATGCAAAAGGCGCTGCAGGCCGGCACCGGCGTCCGGATGCTCCGAATGCCGTTTTCATCGATGATCACGATCTCCCCGGGGTCGATTTCCCGGACGAACTCAGCCTGGATCAGGTCTAGAGCACAGGTTTCCGATGCGAGCACGTAGTTGCCGTTGAGCTTCCCAAGGCACAGGGGGCGAAATCCAAAAGGGTCCTTGATCCCGACAATCTCCCCCCGGCTGGTCATCATCACGAAGCTGTATGCCCCGACGACGTTTTTCACCGTTTCGACCAGGGCCTCTTCAAAGCCCAGCTTCAGGCTCTTTACAAAATAGTGGAGAAATACCTCGCTGTCCATGGTGGTTTGAAAAATGGAGCCGGATTCTTCCAGTTCGCGTTTCAGGGTGTGGGCGTTGACCAAATTGCCGTTGTGGCCGAGGGCGTAGGACTTGTTGCGGTGATGGACCACGAAAGGCTGTGCGTTGGTCAGAATGGAGCTTCCCGTGGTGGAGTAGCGCACATGGCCGATGGCGTTGACGCCGGCAAGCTCCTTCATGTGTTCGACGTCGAACACCTCCGGCACCAGGCCCATCCCCTTGTGGTCCACGATGGTGTGGTCCCGGTTGACCGCGATGCCGGCGCTTTCCTGGCCGCGGTGCTGCAGCGCGTATAGACCGAAGTACGTGATTCGTGCGGCGTCCGGGTGCCCGTGAATGGCAAACAAACCGCAGGCTTCCCGGGGTTTGTCTTCGTGGAAAAATTCTGGGATTGGGGGCTTCGGTTCCATGGCTTCCTATCCGTGGTATTCTTGTAAGCTTTTCACTGTCAGCACCCCCTGCTTCATGGCCGCGATGCCCCGCGCCATGGCCATGGCACCGGCCACGGTCGTCACATAAGGGATGTTGAACTTCAGTGCCGAGCGGCGGATCATATATCCGTCCTGACGCGGCTCTTCCCCGGTTCCGGTATTGACCACCAGGTCGATTTCTCCGTTTTTGATGGCGTCGACCACGTGGGGCCGTCCCAGGCTCACCTTGTTGATGCGCTGGTTGGCGATGCCGTGCTGGTTCAAGAAGCCGGAAGTGCCCTGGGTGGCCAGGATGGAAAAGCCGATATCGGAAAATTTCTTGGCCACCGGCAGGATCGCTGTCTTGTCGTGGTCCTGGACGCTGATGAAAACGGTGCCGGAGACGGTGAGCCGCTGGCCTGCCCCGAGCTGGGCCTTGGCATAGGCGGCCCCGAACTTTTCATCGATGCCCATGACCTCTCCGGTGGACTTCATTTCCGGCCCGAGCAGCGTGTCGACGTCCGGAAACCGGTTGAACGGCAGCACCGCCTCTTTGACCGAAACATGCCGGGGGGTCATCTCGCCGGTGAGGCCCAGATCCTTCAGGCGTTTTCCGAGCATGACCTTGGTGGCGATTTTGGCAAGGGGGACCCCGGTTGCCTTGCTCACGAAGGGAACCGTCCGGGAGGCCCGGGGATTGACTTCCAACACGAAAAGCTGCCGGTCCTTGATGGCATACTGGACGTTCATCAACCCCACGACCTTGAGTTCGGCGGCCATGGCCCGGGTGGCGGCGGCAATCTGTTCGATCATGGCCGGATCGATGCTCTGGGGAGGCAGCACACAGGCCGAATCGCCCGAGTGCACCCCGGCGGCCTCGATGTGCTCCATGATGCCGCCGATCACCGTGGTTTCACCGTCGCTGACGGCGTCGACATCGACTTCCACCGCCTCTTCTAAGAACTTGTCGATCAGAACCGGATGCTTGTCCGAAGCGGCAATCGCCAACCGGGCGAAATTTGCAAGCTCTTTTTCATGGTAGACGATTTTCATGGCCCTGCCGCCGAGTACGAAAGAGGGCCGGACGATCAGCGGATAGCCGATCTTTTCGGCGACGGACCGGGCTTCGTCCAGGTTCATGGCGATGCCGTTGGCCGGCTGGATGAGCCCGACCGTATTGAGCATGGCCTGAAACAGCTTCCGGTCCTCTGCACGGTCGATGCTGTCCGGGTGGGTGCCGAGAATCGGCACCCCGGCCCGGGCCAGGGGAGTGGACAGGTTCAGGGGGGTCTGCCCGCCGAACTGGACGATCACCCCGTCGGGCCGCTCCTTTTCGACGATGTGAAGCACGTCTTCCTTGGTCAGCGGCTCGAAGTAGAGCTTGTCGGAGGTGTCGTAGTCGGTGCTGACCGTTTCCGGGTTGCTGTTGACCATGATGCTTTCCACCCCCTCTTCTCTGAGGGCAAAGGAGGCGTGGACGCAGCAGTAGTCGAATTCGATCCCCTGGCCGATCCGGTTCGGGCCGCCCCCCAGGATCATGACCTTTTTTCGATTCGACACCCGCGCCTCGCATTCGGCCTCGTAGGTGCTGTAATAATAAGGGGTGGCCGCCTTGAACTCGGCGGCGCAGGTGTCGACCAGTTTGTAGACCGGCCGGATTCCGGAAGATTTTCGCTTCCGGGCCACCGCATCCTCGGTCGAACCGGTCAACTGGGCGATCTGCACGTCGGAAAATCCCTTGGACTTGGCCGATTGCAGCAGGGGCAGATCGAGGGTATCGGCTGCGGCAATTTGCTCCTCCATCTCCACGATCTGGCGGATCTGGAAAAGAAACCAGGGATCGATGCCGGTCAATTGATGGATCTGCTCGATGGTCATCCCCGCCTTGAGGGCGTGGCGCAGGTAAAAGATCCGCTGGGAGTTGGGAATGGCCAGCTTTTTTTCGATTTCCGCAGGCGTCGGCGGCCGGCCGTCTGTATCGGCAAAGTCCTTGCCGTCGGCCCCCAGCCCGTGACGGCCGATCTCCAGGGATCGAAGCCCCTTTTGCAGGGCTTCCTTGAAGGTGCGGCCGATGGCCATGGTCTCTCCCACCGACTTCATGGACGTGGTCAACAGGTCTTCGGTCTCCGGGAATTTTTCAAATGTCCATCGGGGGATCTTGACCACGCAGTAATCGAGGGTGGGCTCGAAAGAGGCCCGCGTCTCGCCGGTGATGTCGTTGGCGATCTCGTCCAGGGTGAATCCCACCGCCAGCTTGGCGGCGATCTTGGCGATGGGAAAGCCGGTGGCCTTCGAGGCCAGGGCCGAGCTTCTCGACACCCTCGGGTTCATTTCGATGACCACCATCTCGCCGGTTTTCGGATCGACGGCGAACTGGACGTTGGAGCCTCCGGTGTCGACGCCGATCTCCCGCATGATGGCGATCGACGCGTTCCGCATCTGCTGGTATTCGCGGTCGGTCAACGTCTGGGCCGGGGCCACCGTGATGCTGTCTCCGGTGTGAACCCCCATGGGATCGAGGTTTTCGATGGAGCAGATGATGACCACGTTGTCGGCGTGGTCCCGCATCACCTCCAGTTCGTATTCCTTCCAGCCCAGCACCGACTCTTCGATCATGACCTGATGAATGAGGCTGGCGTCGAGGCCGGCCTTGCCGTAAAGCTCTAAGTCTTCGGCATTGTATACAACGCCTCCGCCGGTGCCCCCCAGGGTGTAGCTGGGGCGGACGATGACCGGAAACCCGATTTCCTCGGCGATCTGCCGGCACTGGTCCATGGTCGTGGCGATGCCGCTTTTGGGGACCCGCAGGCCGATGCTTTCCATGGCGCGGCGGAAGCGGTCCCGATCCTCTGCCTTTTCGATGGCGTCGATGGAGGCGCCGATCATCTCGACGCCGAATTTTTCCAGTACGCCGCGCTTGGCCACCTCGATGGCCGTGTTCAGACCGGTCTGACCTCCCAGGGTGGGAAGCAGCGCATCGGGGAGCTCCTTTTCGATGATCATTTCCACAACCTCGGCGGTCACTGGCTCCACATAGGTGTGGTGGGCCATCTCCGGGTCGGTCATAATGGTGGCCGGGTTGCTGTTGACCAGCACCACTGAAAAGCCTTCTTCTTTGAGGGCCTTGCAGGCCTGGGTCCCCGAATAGTCGAACTCGCAGGCCTGGCTGATGATGATCGGCCCGGCCCCGATGATCAGGATTTTTTTGATGTCTGTCCGCTTAGGCATGGCTCTTTTTCTACGCAGCGAATTCCAAAGTTAAACCCTCAACTTCCAGTGGAGGGCATGAAAAGTTCCTATCTTTTCGGGGAGAGAAAAAGAAAGCACGAAATTCGAATTTATATTTGCGCTTATCCGGAATCCTCCAGATAGGGTCCGCCGGATGCCGATGGGTTTGGGCTTGGAGGGCCACGCTACGTCGTGGCCGGGATTTGGTCGTTACCGGCAACGCGGACTAGACTGCGCGCGTCCCTGCACCGCCTCCGGCTCGAGCCTCCTTGAGCTTCATAGATAACCGGATTTATATTTTTTACAGTCTTACTTAGACAGCGTTAGAGACTATTCGACCCACGGAATTTAAGCGATCAATTTCGCCCTTTTTCCATCATTTTCACAAAGTCTGCAAACAAGTACTCCGCATCATGGGGTCCGGGCGAGGCCTCCGGGTGGTACTGGACGGCCTGGATCGGCAGCTTTCGGTGCCGGAAGCCCTCCAGGGTGTCGTCGTTCAGATTCATATGGGTGATTTCGAGCTCGTCTTTGTTCAGGCTTGCCGTGTCCACGGCAAAGCCGTGGTTCTGGGAGGTGATTTCCACCCGGCCGGTGCGAAGATTTTTCACCGGCTGATTGGCCCCGCGGTGGCCGAACTTGAGCTTATAGGTCCTGCCCCCCAGGGCCAGCCCCAGCAGCTGGTGGCCCAGGCAGATGCCGAATATGGGCCGATAGCCGAAAAGATTCCGGATGGTCTCGATGGCGTCTGTCAGCGGCTCCGGATCCCCCGGCCCGTTGGAGAGAAAAACGCCGTCGGGCGCCATTTCCCTGACCTGGTCGGAGGTCGTCTCTGCCGGCAGCACCACGATTTCACAGCCGACGCGCTCCAGGTTCCGCAGGATATTGTACTTTATCCCGTAGTCGAAGGCGGCGACGGCATAGCGGCCTTCGGCCCTGTGTTGCCAGACATCGCTGCCCGGATTTGTTTTCAAGGTCTGGAGCCGGCCGTTTGCCCATCGGTACGGCTTCGGCGTGCTGACCCCGGTGGCCAGATCCCTGCCCACCATGCTGGGGGCATTTTTCGCCCGCCGCACCAGGGAAGCAGGGTCGAGGTCCTCGGTGGAAATGACCGCCCGCATGGCCCCGGCATTGCGGATGTGACGGGTCAGGGCCCGGGTGTCGAGTTCGTCGATGCCGATGACGCCTCCGCTTCGCAGGTAGTCGGCCAGGGTCCCGGTGGCCCGGTAGTTGCTGGGCAGATCTTCGTATTCCCTCACGACAAAGCCGGCCACCTGGATCCGGGCCGATTCCACGTCTTCGGGGTTGACCCCGTAGTTGCCGATCAGGGGATAGGTCATGGTGACGATCTGCCCCCGATAGGAAGGGTCGGTGAGCACCTCCTGATATCCGGTCATGCTCGTGTTGAAGACCACCTCTCCTTCGGTTTCACCCGGTCCGGTAAACGACCGGCAGGGAAAGGCGCGTCCGTCTTCCAGTGCAATCAGTGCTTTCACGTGATTCTTCCTCTACAACCGCAGGTCAGAGCCTACCGCATATCTCATATTTGGAACGTCACATCAAGTTCAGCAAGGTTGATTGGTCAATTGGTTGATTGGTCAAGTGGGAAAAGCGTCTTTGGCACTGCTATTGGCGTTTCCCGAATTAACCAGTCAACCAATCAACGAATTGACCAATCGACCATTCAACTATTTAACCAATCAACCAATTATCCCATCGGCGTATTCTCCACCAGGTCCCAGATGCCGCAGGGGCAGGCGCCGGCGCAGAAGCCGCAGCCGATGCAGCGGTCCGGGTCGACCACGTACTCCCAGTCTCCGGGCGCGGCCTCGTGCCGGGAGATGGCCGTCTGGGGGCAGATCGCCGCGCAGATGCCGCAGTCCCGGCAGGCCCCGCAGGAAGAACACTGGGAGCCGCACTGATTCAGATCCTCGTAGACCACCACCCGGGGGTCGAAGTATTCGAGCTTCACCCTTTCTTTGTCGATCATTTTCTTGGGGCTGTATTCGGGCCGTTTGCCGGCCAGGATGTCGGCGATGGCCGCCGCCGCCGTTCGCCCGGCGCCGACCGCATCGGTGAGCAGGCCGGGCCGGACCGCATCGCCGACGGCAAAAATTTTCGGGTCCGAGCTCTGGTAAAGTTCGTTGACCGCGACAAAGCCGTTTGCCGTGGCCACCTCGTCGGGGAGAAAAGACAAATCCGGTGCGTCCCCGATGGAAAGAAGCACCGTGTCGGCTTCCAGCAGCTCTCCGTCTGCGAGCACGACGCCGTCTTTGGTAATCTCCCGGGTGAAAACGGGCCATTTGAATTCGGCGCCTGCAGCTTCGGCGGCCTTTCGCTCCTTGCCGAAAGAGGCGGGCTCCTGGATGTCGATGAGGGTGATCTGTTCGGCCCCGAGGCGGTGGGCCTCGGCCGCCACGTCGCAGCCGACGTTTCCGGCGCCGATGATGACCACCTTGCGGCCCACCTTGGCCTTGCCGGCCTTGGCCGCTTCCAGAAACGACAGCGCCGCCACGGCGCGCTCCTTGCCGGGAACCGGGAAGGTGCGGGGGGTTCTGGCGCCGCTGGCGACGACCACAAAATCATAGTCCTCTCTGAGCTGCTCGATGTCGGTTCGGGTCACCTGCTGCTGAAGGTGAACGTGGGGGATCACCTCCCGCATCCGCGAGAGCTCCGCATCGACCACTTCCTTGGGGATCCGCGATTCGGGAATGGCCGAGGCGATCTTGCCGCCGAGGGTCTCGGACATGTCGTAGACGACGGCCTCGAATCCCTTCTGCCGGAGCTGCCATGCCACGGAAATGCCGGCGGGTCCGCCGCCGATCACTGCGATCCGCTTTCCACTGAGAGGGGGAAGCTCTGGAAGCCGGGCGGCAATGCTTGCCTTTCCCAGGTCGGTGATGTCCACCGGGGTCATGAAGGCGGACTGGCGGGAGCAGGCCTGCATGCAGGGGTTCGGACACAGGTACCCGCAGATGGTGGCTGGAAACGGGGTGTAGGAAAGCGCCAGGTCCACGGCTTCGTCGACCCTTCCCTCCCGGATGAGCCGCCATCGCTCGTGAACCGGAACGCCGGTGGGACAGGACGCCTCGCAGGGCGCCAGGTATTTTTTGTTCTCCCATACCGGGACGAACCGGCGCATCTCTCCGGTGGTGATCACGGCGATGGGGCTTCTTTCCAGGTCGGTCAAATCCCCGATCAGGCCGCCGGCGCCGAGCTCGGCGTCCCACACCTCCCGGTGAAAGGAGGCCATGGAGCGCTTGGGCCGTCCGGCTCGCTCCTGGGGGGTCCGGGCCGTCAAGAGCTGCCACTGGGCCGGGTCGGTCAGCTCTTTGGTCAGTTCCGTGCGCCCGATCCGCGAAAGAAACACCCGAAGGTTTTTTTCCAGCCATTGCCAGTCTGCATCGGATATGGGGACCAGTTTCGCATCAATGTCGGAAAATCCGCCATGGGGGCCGCGGAAAAAGGCTTTGCCGCCCACCATGCCGACAAAAGGGCGGTAGCCGAGCACGCTGGCCGGATTCTGCGGATGATAGCCGCAGATGACAGCGATGCCGCCGGCCATGAACTCTGCGAAATAATCCCCGGCCGAGCCGAGCACCCAGAGCTGGGGAGGGGAAAAGCGGGGGTTTTCCTTGGTCATGGTCATCCCCCGGGCGCCGATGTTGCCGCCTACCATCACCTTCCCCTGGGCCATGGCGTTTGCCGTGCCGTTGCCCGCATGTCCGTGGACGACGATTTCGGCGCCGGCGTTGAGCCATCCGGTGTCGTCGGAGGCGGGCCCCATGACCTCGATTTCGGTGTTGGGACAGCCCATGGCGCCCACCCGCTGGCCGGGATGGCCTTCGATCCGCACGTAGACAGGATCGGTTCCCGCCCCCCAGAGCCGGCCGCCGATGCCGTGCTGGCCGTAGGCGTTGATCTTGATCTGCTTGTAGCCGCGCTCTACGGCGCCCTGAACCTGCTCTTCTAAAACCCGCGAATCGAGGCGGACCCCGTCCACGCGTCCGTTGATGACAAAGTAGTGTCTGCCGTCCATTTTGGCTCCGGTTTTATGCCGTTTTTTTGGTTACCTGTTTGATATTTTTGTGCTTCAGTTGATTGGTTGAATGGTTGATTGGTTAAATGGGCTCAACCGAACGGCCTAATCAACGAATCAACCATTTATCCAAACCACTGCGTTTGCCGGCTTGCCGGCAAACGCTACACCACATACTTGATCTTCAGCCGCTCGGCGGCGTCTTTGTCTGCGATGCCCAGCGCGTCGGACATGCCCACCGGCAGGGAGGTGGAGCGGCCCAGGGGGGCGACGATCTTCTTGAGCTCGGTGTCGAAGCTCAAAAACACGTCCACCACCCGTTCGGCCACCTGTTCTGCGTCGAGGCGCCGGTACAGGCGCGGATCCTGGGAGGTGATCCCCTTGGGACACAGCCCGATGTTGCAGATGTTGCACCGGTCCGACTCGGAACCGAGGCAGCCGGCAGCCGCCTGCATGATGTATTTGCCGATCTGAACGCCGCTGGCCCCGAGCATGATCAGGGCGGCGGCGTTGGCGGCCAAGTTGCCGTTTTTTCCGACGCCGCCGCCGGCAAACAGCGGGATTTCGTTTTGCATCCCGATGGCAACCAGATTCAGGTAGGCGTCCCGGATGTTGCTGGCGATCGGATGGCCCATGTGGTTCATGGAAACGTTGTAGGCCGCACCGGTGCCGCCGTCCTCGCCGTCGATGGCCAGCCCGGCGGCATACGGGTTTCGGGTCAGGTTGTTGAGCACGGCAAGGGCTGTGGAGGTGCCTGAGATCTTCGGGTAGACCGGAACCCGGAAGCCCCAGGCCATGTACATCGACTGGATCATCTTGGCCACCGACTCTTCGATGGAATACTTGGTCTGATGGGTCGGCGGGCTGGGCAGGCTCACCCCCGGCGGAACGCCGCGGATGGCCGCGATCAGCTTGTTGACTTTGTACCACATGAGCAGACCCCCGTCGCCGGGCTTGGCGCCCTGGCCGTACTTGATCTCCACGGCGCACGGGTCGACCTTCATTTCCGGTATGGCGTGGATGATCTCGTCCCAGCCGAAGTAGCCGCTGGCGATCTGCAAAATCACGTATTTCAAAAAACGGCTGCGCAAGAGCCGGGGAGGGCATCCCCCCTCACCGGTAGAAATGCGGACCGGCATGCCGAGTTCTTCGTTCAGGTAGGAAACCCCCATCTGAAGGCCTTCCCACATGGTCGGCGAAAGAGCCCCGAAGGACATGCCCCCGATGATCAACGGGTAGATTTCCCGCACCGGTGGAATCCAACCGTTTTCGGAGAAAAACTTGAGATTTTCTTCGGGGGGCAGGATACGGCCCAGCAGGCTGCGAAGCTCGAATTCGTGGCGGCCGGCATCCAGGGCCGGGTCGGTGAGCATCGAAATCCGGATGAACTTGATCTGGTCCAGAATGCCGCCGGGTGCGTTGCGGCGCCCCCCCCGTCGGCGGGGCTGGCCGCCCCGGTCGATGTGGAGCCGGAGCTTGTCGGCCTCGTCGCTTCGCG
Organism: Desulfobacterales bacterium; assembly: GCA_021737185.1. Classification (GTDB taxonomy): domain Bacteria; phylum Desulfobacterota; class Desulfobacteria; order Desulfobacterales; family CAFBRK01; genus JAIPEL01. The sequence continues at coordinate 22,207 of JAIPEL010000068.1, forward strand.
CCGGTATGATGCAGTCGTTGGGGCAGACGAGGCTGCACATGGCGCAGCCGATGCAGGCGTAGGCCGGGTCTGTTTTTTGCCGGATGCCGTGGTAGACTTTGTAGACGTTGCCCGGCGGGGCGGCCGGATCGATGTCGGCCTGGACGATCCGCTTGCGAAACACGCCCAGTTCGATGGTGTGAACCGGACAGACCGCGGTACATCGGCCGCAGAGGGTGCACTTGTCTTTTTCCCACAGGATCTGCCAGGGCAGGTCCTTGACGCTCAATGTGGAAGGGGTAATGGGTCGGTTTGGCTGCATATGCGAACCTCCTGGCGCTGGGGGCCGACGATGGCCGTGTCCAGGTGCATGGGTTGAAAATCGAGATTCTTGTCCCGGGCCGGGATGGCGGCATCCAGGCCGCAGATCTCCGAGGCGAAGGCGAACTGGCCGCGGCGGCCGCCCACCACGCCGGGGCGGAGCTTTTTCCGGTCCTGGACCATGAACAAAGAGTGGTCCGGAAGGCACCCGATAACGCAGTTGGGACCGTCGATGATCAGCCGGTGGCAACAGTGCTTGAGCTGCGTCAAGAATTCGGCGTTCGGATGGCTTCGGATGGCGTCGTCCTGCAGCGGCGTTACCACGTGCTTGTAGGCCTCGAGGCCCAGGCCCAGCCGGGTCAGGGTGTAGTGCAGGATATGGGTGAACACCTCCGAGTCGGACTGATAGCCGCTGTATCCGGGAAAACCCCGGGAGGTGAGGTATTCCCGGATCGGCACGAATGCCGTATTCTCGCCGTTGGTCATGGTCGAGTACCCCTGGATGAAAAAAGGGTGGCAGGCGTACAGGTTAATGGCGTAGTTGGTGTTCTGCCGCCCCTGGGCCATGATCACGCGGGCCATGAGCTCCTTTCGGTCGAGCTTCAGGTATTCCGCGACGGTGATCGGATCGCCGATTTCCTTGATCATGATGACGTCGGGCCAGAAGGAAAACACGATCATGTCGTTTTTTTCCTCGCCCATCCGGCGGAGCTGCATCCGGATGGTGAGCAGGCGGGCGTAAAGCGCTTCGGTGGCAAGCCCGTCCCACTCCTCGGGATACTCGTAGGCCCGGATCAGGTAGATGTCCCGGGGCGGAACCCCCGGCGGCGGCGCCTTGGGGACCTTGATGGAAATTTTGTACTTGGTCATGAAGCCGATATCCATCATGAACCGGTCCAGGCGCTTGAGTCCCTCGTCGGTGAAGATTCCCGAGAGGATCGGCGCGTCTTTCATCTCCTCGAACGGGCCGGCCAGATCCCGGAGAAAGAGGCCGACGCCCGAGCCGTCGTGGCCTTCGCGCATCACGTTCAATGCATTGACGGCCACCATGGGCGACAGGGGCTCTTCGCTGCTGATGGCGAACAAGCGGCACATGAAATTTTCTCCCTAAGTTTCATTTTTGTTACAAATTGGCCCAAAATTTTACAAAAATGTTTTTTTTAGGCCGCCCTGCGATCTGTTGTCAAAACACTGCAATTTCCACGCCACTGGACTTTCCGGCAGCCCGGCGCCTGCGGGAATGCTTATCCGGCGGATAAACATAGCGGGGAGCGGACTGGCGAGCCGCTGAAGGAAGATGGTACAGAACGGGCAGCCGGGGCATTCAGGGAGCAACCGGTATAGAAGGTGCATGGTGACGTGTCAAGGCGGCGAAAATCGCTGACGCGATTTTCGCCGCAATTC
>JAIPEL010000069.1 GCA_021737185.1 Desulfobacterales bacterium
CGCAGCGTCGTGAATAGGGACAAGGACGAAACATGCTGAAACTGACCGACCAGGAAAAACAGGAGATCATCCGCTATTTGGAAGCGGACCGGGAGCTGCCGGAGAAATACCGGTTTCTGCTGTTCGGAGACAAGCGGGAGGTCGAACTGGTCTGGAACGGCAAGACCGGAGAGGTCTGCAACATCGTGCTGCCGTTTCAGGTGATCGAGCAGGTGGACGAGCCGAGGGCCGAAAACCCCGAAGAGGCAGAGGCGCAACTCGGGCTGTTCGACGAGCGCGGGCGGCAGCTCAAGGGCTGGACGAACAAGCTGATTTGGGGCGACAACAAGCTGATCCTATCCAGCCTGAAAAACGGGCCGCTTCGCGAGGAGATCGAAGCGCAGGGAGGGCTGAAGCTCATCTACATCGACCCCCCTTTCGATGTGGGTGCGGACTTTTCCATGGACATCGAAATCGGCGGCGACCCTTCGACAGGCTCAGGGTCACACACCTTCACCAAGAAACCGAACATACTCGAAGAAATCGCCTACCGCGACACCTGGGGCAAGGGTGCGGATTCGTTCATCGCCATGATCTACGAACGGCTGATCTTGATTCGGGATCTGCTGGCCGATGATGGGAGTATTTATGTGCATATTGGTCCCCAGATTGGGTCGTTAGTAAAGATTGTTTTGGACGAAGTATTTGGTGTTGGCAATTTTAAAAACAATATTCGTTGGAGACGCATGTCAATAAGTGGTTTCAAGGGCAAGAAAAAAATACCTTTTAATCATGAGACTATTTACATTTTTACAAAAGGTGAATCTTTTACGTTTAATCCCCAGCATTTGGAATACACCGAAGAATATAAGCAACGCTTTCGCTACAAGGATGATGATGGTCGGTTATTTCGTGCTGATCAGAATCTTGGGACTGCAACTACCCCAGAAACCATTGAAGAGATGCGAAAGCAAGGGCTTATTCACGAGGGTGAAAATGGAAAGCTTTATAGGAAGCAGTACCTTGATGAACTACCGGGAGTTTATTTGGATGACGTTTGGACAGATGTCCCATGGGTAACCGCTGGTAATCAGCGTATCAACTACCCAACGCAAAAACCAGAAGCATTATTGGAACGAATCATTACATTATCAAGCAACGAGGGTGACCTGATCGCCGATTTTTTCTGCGGTTCCGGGACGACAGCGGCGGTAGCAGAGAAGCTGGGGCGAAAGTGGATTTGCACCGACCTGGGCAAATTCGCCGTCCACACCACCCGCAAGCGGATTATCGGCGTGCAGCGTCAGCTCAAGAAAGGCGGCAAGGATTACCGTGCTTTTGAAATCCTCAACCTGGGCAAATACGAGCGCCAACACTTCGTGGGCGTCAACCCCAATCTGCGAGAGGAAGAGCAGCAAAGGCAGCTTGCCGAGAAGGAAGCGGCGTTTATCGACCTGATCCTCAAGGCCTACCGGGCGGAGAAGACGGATCAGTTTGCGGCCTTTCACGGCAAGCGGGCCGGGCGGCTGGTGGCCGTGGGGCCTGTGAATCTGCCGGTGACGCGGCTGTTCGTGGAAGAAATCATCCTGGAGTGCCGCAAGAAACATATCACCAAGGTGGACATCCTGGGCTTCGAGTTCGAGATGGGGCTGTTTCCAAATGTGCTGGATGAAGCGCGGGGCAAGGGCATAGACATCGCGCCCAAATACATCCCCGCCGAGGTCTTCGACAAGCGGGCCGTGGACAAAGGGCAGGTGGTGTTTCACGACGTGGCGGCCATCGAGGTCAAGCCCCATGTCAAGGACGGCAAAAAGGGGGCGCCGCCGTCAGTGGCCGTGGAACTGACCGATTTTTCGGTGTTCTATTCACAAGATTCGATTTCCAGCGCCGAGGCGTCGCTTAAGAATAAAAAGAGCAAGATTGTGGTGGAGAAAGGGCGGATCGTCAAGGTGAGCAAGGATGCCAAGGGAATCGTGAAGCGCGAGACGCTGACCCGAACCTGGCAGGACTGGATCGACTACTGGGCCGTGGACTTCAACTTCGAGAGCAAGCGCGAGATCATCCGGGTGCAAAACGAAGACACGGGCGAAGTCGAAGAACTCTGGACCGGCGATTACATCTTCGAGAACGAGTGGCAGAGTTTCCGCACCAAGAAGGACCGCTCGCTGGAACTAATCAGCGTGTTCCGCGAATGCAGGCCCGGCCGCCGCAAGATCGCGGTCAAGGTGGTGGATATCTTCGGCAACGACACCATGACGATCGTGACGGTGAATGTATGAATCCGCAGATTGCGCAGATGAACGCAGATGTTACCATAAGAAATACTCGTGATCCGCAGACCTATGAGATCATCGGGGCTGCGATGGCGGTTCACTGCGAGCTTGGGCATGGTTTCTTGGAAGCAGTCTATCAAGCTGCGTTAGAAAAGGAGTTTCAGCACAGGGGAATTCCCTTTGAATATAAAAGACTGGTTTTTAATCTGCGGGAATCAGCGCAATCTGCGGATAAAAGCATCCCCGATTTGAATTCCATCGAATTCGATGGGTTTAAAAAACAAGAAAACAAGGGCAAGTAATGGGACTTCACAGGGACTTTCCGGCATCCCCCCACGCGATCCTCGATCCTGCCCTGCGCTGGTTTCCGGCTGATGAGGCACTGCGGGATACGAGCATGGACAAGCTGATGCCTCCGCTGGTCTCGGAGCTGCGTAAGAAAGTCAAAGCGTTTCGCGCAGGCGGCTACGCCGGAGCAACGGATACGAGCCGGAGCCTGCTCGACTGGTGGTTCGAAACCCCGCACCTGCTGGAAAAAGCCGACGGGACGATGGCGGAGTTTGCCTATTATTTCGCCCAGCGCGAGGCAATCGAAACGATCGTCTACCTGTACGACGTGATGGGCGTAAAGGACAAGCACGATTTGATGCGTTTCGACGGCAGCGGGATGGTGTCCGGCGGCATGTTCGACGAAACCTGGCGGCGCTTTGTGGTCAAGATGGCCACGGGCAGCGGCAAGACCAAGGTCCTGACCCTGGCGCTGGCATGGAGTTTCTATCACAAGCTGTACGAGCCGGAATCCGAGCTTTCGCGAAACTTTCTGGTCATCGCACCCAACATCATCGTGCTGGACCGCATCTACAAGGATTTTCAGGGGCTACGGATCTTCTTCGAAGACCCGGTCATCCCGGACAACGGTTTCGGGGGCCGCAACTGGCGGGATGACTTCCAAATGACCCTGCACCTGCAGGACGAGGTGCGGGTGACGCGGCCTACGGGCAACATTTTCCTGACCAACATTCACCGCGTCTATTCGGGTGAGGACGTTCCGCCGTCGCCGGAAGACGAAAACACCATGGACTATTTCCTGGGCAGGCGGCCGACCGGAGCCACGACCGATTCGAAGGTGGACCTGGGGATGATCGTTCGGGATATTGACGAGCTGATGATCTTAAACGACGAGGCGCACCATATTCACGATCCGCGCATGGCGTGGTTCAAGTCCATTGAAGACATCCACAACCGCCTGCTGCAAAAAGGCGGCGCGCTGGCCATGCAGGTGGATACCACGGCCACGCCCAAGCACAACAACGGGGCGATCTTCGTGCAGACCGTTTCGGACTACCCATTGGTGGAGGCCATCGCACAGAACGTGGTCAAGCATCCGGTGCTCCCCGATGCGCCAAGCCGGGCGAAACTGCAGGAACGCCAGAGCGCCAAGTTTACCGAAAAGTACGCCGACTATCTTCACCTGGGCGTGATCGAGTGGCGCAAGGCCTACGCCGAGCACGAAAAGATGGAAAAAAAGGCGATCCTGTTCGTGATGACCGACGACACCCGCAACTGCGACGATGTGGCCGCTTTTCTGGAAGGAACCTACCCAGATTTGAAGGATTCGGTGCTGGTCATTCACACCAAAAACAACGGCGAGATTTCCGAGGCGGCTTCGGGCAAAGCCAAGGAGGAACTGGAAAGGCTCCGCAAGCAGGCCAACGAGATCGATGGGATGGACAGCACTTACAAGGCCATCGTCTCGGTAATGATGCTCAAAGAAGGCTGGGATGTAAAAAACGTCAGCACCATCGTCGGACTGCGGGCGTACTCGGCCAAGAGCAACATCCTGCCGGAGCAAACCCTGGGCCGCGGCCTGCGCAAAATGTATCCCGGCGACGTGGAAGAATATGTCAGCGTGGTCGGCACCGATGCCTTCATGGAGTTTGTGGAATCCATCCAGGCCGAGGGCGTGGTGCTGGAACGTAAGGCCATGGGCGAGGGAACCGGGGCGAAAACACCGCTGGTGGTGGAAGTGGATCGGGAAAACACGGAAAAGGACATCGAGGCGCTGGATATCGAGATTCCGGTGCTGACGCCGCGCGCGTACCGGGAATACAAAAACCTTGCCGACCTGGACATCGCCGCTATGGAACACCGGAAGGTGGCCTATCTGTCGTTCAGCGAGGAGGAACAGCGGGAGATCGTATTTAAGGATATCACCACCGGCGAAGTCACGCACACCACGATTCTCGACACGGCGGGCGTGGCGGACTACCGCAGCGTGATCGGTTATTTTGCGCAAACGATCATGAAAGAGCTTCGACTGGTCGGCGGCTATGATGTCCTGTACAGTGCGGTCAAGGCTTTCGTGCGTGAGGAGCTTTTCGACCGGGTTGTGGACCTGGAATCCCCGAACACCCTGCGCAACCTGTCGGAGCTTGCCGCCGCCAAGACGCTGATCGAGACGTTCAAAAAGGCCATCAATTCTTTGACCGTCCGCGACAAGGGCGACGCCGAAATTCGGGATACCATCAAGCTGCGCAGAACCAGGCCCTTCGTCGCCAAGGATCAGGGCTACCTCGTTCCGAAAAAGAGCGTTTTCAATCGGATCATCGGGGACAGCCGCCTGGAGCTGGAATTCGCAAATTTTTTGGAGCGCTGCCCGGATGTCATATCCTTTGCCAAGAACTATCTGGCCGTGCATTTCAAGCTGGATTACGTCACCACGGACGGCGACATTTCCAACTATTACCCGGATTTTCTGGTGAAATTGTCAGACAAGGACATTGTCATCATTGAGACCAAGGGGCAGCAAGATATCGATGTGCCGTTGAAGATGGCCCGGCTGCGGCAGTGGTGCGAGGATATAAACGGTGCTCAAAATGAAGTGAAATACGACTATGTTTTTGTGGATGAAGGGAGTTTTGAAAAATACAAGCCTGCATCATTTAAACAATTGGTGGAAAACTTCAGGGAATACAAAGTGAAAACATAACGAATCGCTGCACTGGATTTTTACTCCGCTGCGCTCCGTAAAAACCAGAGAAAAGAAAGGGTCACATCTTTAATATTCATTATTCATATCGAACAGTTAATAATTAAGATCTGACCCCTTTTTCTCCTTCTATTCGGACCCAATGAAAGAAGATGAAACACATTACAGTCAATACTTACCGGAAGGACAAATACTACCCTCGCGTAGTGAGGGCGGTTGGAAAAATCTTGGCCCGTGCAGATGTTGTTTCCCCCTCAGATATCCTTATCGAGATGGGCAATCTTTCCAAAAAAAATTATGAAGCGTGGCGTAAAGGGCAAGTCCCTTATCTTGAACGAGTATTTGAAGGCAGCCTTTCAAAAACCAACCGAATTCTTCGCATTATCGGCTTTCATACTCATGACCTTAACATGGTGCCGCGGCAGACGGCGTACCATCAGTGGGGGAATGGGAAAAATAGAATACTGAGATTCTCCAAATCAGGTGATCCGAATCTAGAAAAGGCCTATTCCCGGCATTATATTTGGAACCAATCACAAGAAAAGAAATTGAGAGTTATCAATGGGGCCATGCCCGAACAAGCGCCTTGACTCAGACGGGCAAAAAAACGCGCCCGCTGGTCAGGCGCGGCGTTGGCCGAAAGAACAAATGATAGTTGACGCAGAGAAATCAATCGCAGGTCATCCCTTCTTCTGCTCATGGAGTGGAGGTAAAGACTCGTGTCTCGCTCTGTATTATGCCATCCAGAAAGGCGGCAGGCCAGAATCCCTATTGACGATCATGTCGGAGGACGGCGTAACCTCTCGGTCTCATGCGCTGCCCAAACCGCTGATTGAGGCACAGGCCAGGAGTCTGGGTTTGCGCCCTGTCTTCCGTTCGGCTTCATGGCAGGAATACGAAGCTAAATTTATCTCGGCCCTTCGCGAGTTCAAGAAGTCCGGAATCGAAGTTGGCGTATTCGGAGATATTGACGTGGACTCGCATCGTGAATGGGTTAGGCGTGTGTGTAGTGTTGCTGGGATCGTACCGGTTCATCCACTCTGGAAACGTAATCGGCGGGAACTGCTTGGAGAATTTATTGGACTTGGATTCAGAGCTCAAATTGTCGTCATCAATGAACAGAAACTTGATAAGAACTTCTTGGGAAAAACCATAGAGGCTCAGACATTTGCCGAGATAGAGGGAGCCGGAATTGACCCGTCGGGAGAGTTGGGTGAGTACCATACCGTCGTCACAGACGGCCCTATATTTTCCTCGATAGTTGAGATCAAGACAGCGGGACAAGAGCATCACGAAGGTTACTGGTTTCTGAAGGTGGATTTCTAAAGCCAATTGAAGCGGCCAACCTTTAAGGATTGATCCGACTTGAAAAGTCGGGATCAAACCTTTGATGCAGATGACAAAGAACAGGCTGGGGGTTATCCAACCTCTCTCGCTCGCAAAAAGAACTAAAATATTAATCAAAATATTTTTTCGCTAACAACTGAATCAACGATGGCCCGGCAAAAGCCGTGCCGCTCCGCCCTGCGGCTTCCGCCAGCCGGTTATGCAAAACTTTGGGCATGAAATAAACATGATGCGAGTGTTTCAGAAAGGGTCTATGGCGACGTGGACTTGGGATACATATACGTTCCAGAACGAAGATGCGCCTAACTTTGCTGTTGACAGGCCCTTTAATGGGCGACTCCAGGATTCAAGCCATCTATTGATACTGTTCGCTATACATTAATTGGGGAAGGCATTATGGATTTTGAACAATACTTGAGTAGAACAAATGAAATCGTTGGAGAACGCACCAGAGAAGAGGAAAAATACGATAAAGAAGTTATGAGATGGCTCAGAAAAGGCAAAAGCATACAAAAGGCAATAAAAAAGGCAAATCAGAAATACCCAAAAGAAGCTTTGGCCGTTTCTGCCGAGAACATCGATGATGTGGCCGCCCATTATGATTATTTATTGCAGCATGAAGCTATCTTTCGAAAAATATCTCACTAAAAGATCGTTTTCAGCGAACAACGCAGTGCAGGGGACAGCCAGGGTCGGGGCGGTTTTTAAAAGGTTGTTTGTAATGGAAGTTCACAATAATTTGGAAAACCAATGAGCGCTCTGGCTGCCCCTGACCGCAGGCGTTATGTGCCAAAGGGGCTTAACGAGCGCGTGAGTTCGCCAGGGCTTTGTTGAGCTTTAGACCGGGGATTCGATTGAAATGGCGAAGATTTCCGGTAACAAGCTCAAGATTGTGCCCAATGGCTGTGGCCGCAATCTGAATGTCCGCATCAGGAAGGATCATGCCTTGAGCTTCGAGATGAGCGCGGGTGCTGCCGAAAACCTTTGCAACGGCAATGTCGTAAGGTAGAACTGTGACGGCGGGAAGAACTCTCTTTTCGATATTTGATAGGTGATGTTCAGGGTCTTGGGAACGATAGGCGCCTTTGTATAATTCTCCTATTACAACCGCGCTTGTAAATTGCTCTTCACGAGCAACTTTCATGATCCACTTTACGTACGCTATTGCTGGGCGTGGACGGAGAAGCTCCGAAATTGCATCCGTATCAAAGAGAAATGCCATCGTCAGTGTTCAAGGTTGGGGGTGTTTCGTTGCCCCTGCCGAGGAGATGCGTCGAGTATTGAGGCCAACTCTTCGCTATTTTCCCAACCGCCGGCAATACTGGCGAGGCCTTTTTCGGGGCCTGCTTTCCTCAGACGTGCAAGATGTTCAAGATCGCTGGGACTAACCAGGGCGGCAACGAGTTTTCCGTGCCTAGTGATGAGGACTGCGTTGCCCGCCTCAACTTTTCGAATACATTCTGAGAATTTGGCCTTTGCTTCGGCCACGGATATATTGGTTTCCATAATTGCGCTCCTTTTTGACCATTATGACCATTATGACCATATTGTCAAGGGCTAAACGGAAAAACACATAACGGCGTGCTCTCGGATACACTGTCCGCGCGAGGGAAGAAAAACCAAAGAATGATGGCTACGAATTCGCCGTGTATAGCGAAACGAGCCCATACAATGCGCTTGGGCGCCTTCGACACAAAGCGAGGAAATCTATGGCCTGTCGCCATCTGAGCAGAGATTGCGACATGCTGCGCGACACCCTTCGGGGGCGGATCACATCAGACGATAAAGGCGATGTAATTTTGGTGGTCGACGGCCTGGCCGTTGAGATGGATCAACTCACCCGGTTTCTATCGACTCATGAGGGGTGGGAGTTTGAGTTTAAGATAAGAGACGCATTAGAATGAGGTTTCCGGCAGAACAATTCTCCGACATAGGCGGTTGCGCTGCGCTCCAACCACTGACGTTCGGTTCAACGGAAAGGGTGCTTGTAAAGTGGTGAAAAAGAAATCAAAAAATCCAAGCTGGTCGGATGTGAAATCGGCGGTGGATAGCCTTGGTCATAAACAATTGGTGAAATTGGTTGCTGACCTATATCGTTTCTCAAAAGCGGCTTAAAAACATAATATTGAAAAAATTAGTAAAAACCAGGTTATTTAGCGGTACATGCCCTTTGGTGAAATGGTTGAACTGGGTCGGACCACGCCGACTATGGTGAACTGGGGTTGCCCATTAAAGGGCAACCCAGGATTACAGGAATTAAGAAAGGCGGCGATATACTTCTTTGCGGTGACCGATCTTCAAGATGAGAATCACGAGGGTGCCGCTTTGAATTTCATAGATGATTCTGTAGTTTCCGACTCTCACTCTATGAAACGGATTATCCCCTTTCATTTTTGTCTCACTCGGATTCGGGAGATTTTCCGCAAGGCTATCGATCTTTTTCCCAATTCTTATCTGGTCTTTTTTCGGGATTGCCCGAAGCGCCTTGGCCGCATCTCGGGTGAGCTCGATTCGGTAGGTCACAGATCAAGCTCCTTTTTCAACTCCTCCCAGGAGACAGTTTCTTCCCGGCTTTCGCGAGCCTGCCAGGCGTCTTCGACATCCATTCGATCCTCAATCTCCTGGAGAAGCTTAAAATCTTCGACAGATACCAAGGCAGCCAGCGCCTCACCGCGCCTTGTCAGAATGAAGGACTCTTTCCCAAAAGCGACTCGGTTGATAATATGGGCAAATTTTTTTCTGGCATCAGCAGTGCTGATTTTCTTTAACATTTTGATGACCTCCAGAACAATGAATGAGTCTGTTTGTACTTTTTGTACCTTTTGTACACAGAATAGGTGGGATGAAGCGACGCGTCAAGATCAAAAATTCGCTAATTGAAAACAGCTTGAACATCGGCGTGGAGCAGATGCCGAGAAAATAGTGCCCAAAAGAAAAGCCACAGGCGGCGCTGCTTCTCGATCAAAGAGGCCGTTGACGCGCCCTCTTTGATCTGCGATGCTCGCGGCTCAACCGCCGAGTTTGGGCATGAAATATACATGATACGAGAATGTAAAAAATCAGATTTGAACAGGATCTTTGAGATCATCAATGATTCTGCTCAAGCGTATAAAGGAGTGATTCCGGAAGATCGTTGGCATGAGCCGTACATGCCTTTTGAAGAACTCAGCAAGGAAATTGAAAGGGGAAGAAAAGAATCGCCTTCTTAGAAAGTATTGGTCGATACCCGATCGACAAGTCGAAACATCGGTGGTTTTGGCAAGCCAGGCATGGAATACAACCCAACATGCCGCTCCAGTCGATGGCTAATCACTGGGATCGGAAGTTCGTTATCCCAGCACATAGTAAGTCCCTCTTCCCCGCCCCTGCTTGACAAGCCGCTTTTGGCCGACGAGCGACTGAAGATGCTTTTTGACGGTGTTCCGGTTTGCCCCGGTATTGGAAACCAGAAACGCCGGCGTCACCCTTCCGTGCTGCCGGGCAAGTTCCAGGATCTGCCCGGACAGGGCCGGCGTTTTATAGGCTCGTTTTTCGCGCTCCATTTTTTTCGTCAGGTCGTCTTTTTGAGCTTTCAGCAGGCTCAAAAAAAATTCCGCCCATCTTTCGTCGATCACTTCGGTCTCATGAATGCCTTTCTGGGCAATCCGCAAATTTTTATAGTATTGCTCCTTGTTGGCTTCGACCATCCGCTCATGGGAACTGTACATGACAAACTCGTAGCCGGATCGGAGCATCAGCAGATTGGTCAGGATTCGGGACAGCCTGCCGTTCCCGTCCTGGAAGGGGTGGACGGCAAGAAAGCGGACGGCAAAATCGGCGATCACCAGCAGCGGGTGCATTTCCTCTCCGCTGAGCATCTTGCGGGTTCTGGCCGCCAGTGCTTCCATCAGCCAGGGTGTTTCGAATGGGGATGCGGTTTCGAAGATGATGCCGATTTGCTTTCCGTCCGGATCGTAGGCGGCCACGTGATTGGGATGCTTCTTGTATTCTCCCTTATGCCATGCGTCTTTTTCGGAAAACTGGAGGATGGTTTTATGCAGGTATTTAATTTGGTTCTCGGAAAGGTCGATTTGCCCGTAATTTTCGTGGATGAGTCCCATGGCCTTGGCGTAGCCGGCGACTTCCTGCTCGTCCCGGCTGCGAAAGGAATGGATATCCAGGCCTTGCAATAGGGCGGCCACCTGGGGATCGGACAGCCGGGCTCCCTCGATTCGCGTGGACGAGCCAATGGATTCAATGGTCGCCAGGATCTTCAGGTGTTGAAGCTGCTCCGGCAAACCGATGCGCAATCCCTTCCAATACCCCTTAAATTCATCGATTTCGGCAACCAGCCGAACAATCCTGGGTGTCATGCCATCTCCTTATATCCGATAATATATCCATTTTTATCCAATTTTTCGCAGAAAAACAACCCCAAACGGATATAAACGGATATATTTGGCCGGGGAAAAAGGTTTGCTAATCGAACGAATTAGAAATGCCTAAAATCATTCCCGTTATTTCCCTGCTGATTAGCAGCGTTGGGCGAGCTCAAAATTGGCATTGACAGCCCCTCTGACCAGGGTTATACTTTTGGTATGAAAACAGCGATATCAATACCAAAAGACGTTTTTGACAAGGCGGAGCGCCTTGCAAAAAGGGCGCGGAAATCCCGGAGCCAACTCTATTGTGAGGCTATACGCGAATACGTGGCTCGACATTCTCCAGATGAGATAACTGAAGCGTTGGACCTCGTGATAGAGGAAAATGGGCAACCTGAAGATGGGTTCGTCAAACTGGCCTCTGCTCGGACGCTTGCTCGGGTTGAGTGGTGATCTCTCAGGGGGAAATTTGGTGGGCCGATCTTGTTGACCCCACGGGTTCAGTGCCTGGATTCCGTCGGCCTGTTGTTGTCGTACAGGGCGACTCATTTAACCGAAGCAGGATCGCGACGGTTCTGTGCGTACTACTCACGAGCAATTTAAAGTGGGCCGGTGCTCCGGGAAACGTCCTTCTCGAAACTCGTCTTACTGGTCTGCCGAAAGATTCGGTTGCGAACGTGTCGCAATTAGTTGCCCTCGACAAGTCACTGCTCACTGAACGTGCCGGCAAGCTGCCTCGTGCGAAAACGGATCTTGTCCTGGCTGGAATTGACGTTGTACTGGGCAGGTGACAGGGATTGCCCGAAGCGCCTTGGCCGCATCTCGGGTGAACTCGATTCGGCAGGTCACAGATCAAGCTCCTTTTTCAACTCCTCAATTGAAAACAATTTATGACATCGGCGTGGAGCAGACGCCGAGAAAATAGTGCCTAAAAAGAAAGGCCACAGGCGGCGCTGCTTCTCGATCCAAGAGGCCGTAGACGCGCCCTCTTTGATCTGCGATGCTCGCGGCTCAACCGCGCCTGAAATGAAACCGTGCGGCCTGCAGCGCCGGCCTCACGCCCGCCATGAAATGCTGCAGCGCCCCGATGGGGCAGGCGCCGGTGGCCGCCGGACAAGAATAGCAGTTCAGCCCGGGCAGGCAGACCGACTTGAGAGGCCCCTGGTAGATCATCCGGGTCGCCGGAAACGTCCAGAACGCGTTGCTGGCGAGGGTGGCCAGCACCTGGATCCATCTGCGCAGCCAGTCCATCAGCCGATCCCGATGCAGCTCAGGCAGATCCGGGCGTCTTATGTGAAACTAGGCCAAAATGGCATAGTTTCACCCTTGATCAAACTGGTCGGCGCAGCCGGCCAGAGGCGGCGCTCCTATGAAACTTCGACCGAAGCCGGCGGCAAAAACCGACCTGTCCCCGCCCCGCCTTGGGTTTTGGAGGTTGGAGGGCCACGCTCCGTCGTGGCCGGCATTTGGCCGTTACCGGCAGCACGGACGCGACGGAGCGCGTCCCTCCACCGGCAGAGGCTTCGACACAAGTTTCCGGCTCGATCAAACTGATCGCCTCGCCGGTCGGCAGCGGAGCTCATATCGACCTTACATTCGTGTATAAACCCTATTATGTCGGTCGTAGATGATTATCCGACCCGAAGGCTTTCGCCGGCCCGGGGGACCACCACCGGGTATCCTTCCTCTTTGAGCGTCTCGGCAAAGGCCAGGCACTGCTCTTCTTCTCCATGGACCAGGGCGATTTTCCCGATCTTTAGATTCGAATCCTTTAAAAAGCGCAGCATCTCGCTTTTGTCGCCGTGAGCGCTGAACCCGCCCAGCTTTACCACCTGCGCCTCGAGCGGATAGTCCTTGTTGAAAATGCGCACCACCGGGGGGTCTCCCTTTTTCCCGGCCTCGGCATAGGCCTCTGCCTGGTCCTGAATCCGGCGCCCCAGGGTGTGGCGCGCCATGAACCCGACGATCAGGATCGTGTTCTTTTCGTTGTGGATCTTGTAGCGAAGGTGGTGCAGAATTCTTCCGGCCTCGCACATCCCCGATGCGGAGATGACGATATGCGGCGTTTCATCGCGCATGAGGGCCATCGAGGCCTCCACATCGCTGACGAACTGAAGCTGCTTGAAAAAAAACGGGTTCTTGCCCCGCTGGAGAAAACTGTCATGGGTTTCCTGGTCGTAGACCTCGGGGTGTTCCCCGAATACCTGGGTGATCTTGGTCGCCAGCGGGCTGTCGACGTAAACGGGCACTTTCGGCACCTCTCCGGCGCCGTATAGCTGATGTATCACGTACAGCAGCTCCTGGGTCCGGCCGAAGGCAAAGGAGGGGATGACCACCGAGCCGCCCCGGCCGACGGTCTCTTCGATCACTGCCTTTAACCGCGGCTTCATGTCCTGAACCGGCTCATGAAGCCGGTCCCCGTAAGTGCTTTCCATGATCAGCAGGTCGATGCGCCGGTCTTTTTCTTCGAACTTCAGGGCGGGATTTTTTAAAATCGGTTTTTGAAACCGGCCGATGTCGCCGGTGTAGGCCACGGTGCACGGCCGGCCGTTGGCCGTACCGCGGATGACGGTGATCGCCGACCCGAGGATGTGGCCCGCGTCGTAGAAGGTGCATTCCATCTTTTTTCCGATGGTCACCGGGCTTCGGTAGGGTAGGCCGTCGAAAAAGGACAGACTCTGTTCGGCGTCGGAAATGGTATAAAGCGGCTCGACCTTCTCCAGCCGGAAGCGTTTCAGAAAACCTTCGATGGCTGAGATGTTGAGGTCGCTGCCGTCGGTTTTGAGCATCTTGCGGATTTCGTCTTCCTTTTTTCCCTTCTTCTTTTTCCAGACATCGGCCTTGATGTCTCGAAGCGCCGCACGCACGGTCTTGTAGTTGAGATAGTTCGCGTCCGACTCCTGGATGTGGGCGCTGTCCAAAAGCAGGTATTCGCAGGCATGGGCGGTGGCCCGGGTGGTCACGACCCTGCCGGCGAATCCGTTGCGGGTGAGCAGCGGGATGCGGCCGGAATGGTCGATGTGCGCGTGGGACAGCACCACGTTGGTCAGGATGTTCGGATCGAAGGGAAGACTTCGGTTCTTGGTGTCGGCCTCCTTGCGCCGGCCCTGGAACATACCGCAGTCCAGCAGAACAGCGTCGCGGTCATTTTTGAGCAGGTGCATGGAGCCGGTGACTTCCCGGGTGGCGCCGTAGAAGGTAATATTCATGAGAATCCTCGATCGCAGGTTGCCGGTTGAGAAAGTCAATTTGCCGCAATCCCCCCGCCCGGCTCGGATCGCCTTTCTTCCGGCAAGCGGACATACTGGTTTCAGCGTGCGGTCGACCGGGGCAAGGGGAAGATTTTCCGAAATCGCCAATTCCGTGGCCGACAAATATCGAGTACTGAACGGACTGTCAACGTCGGGGGCAAGCACGGGCGTTTACACAATAGTGCCGGCTTGCTATATCCAGGCAAAGGAGATGTATCGGGCCGCTGGAGGCGGCATCTTTTCAAGAAGAGAAACCTGAAGGTCGGGAGGAGCAAGCCCATGAAGATCAAACGAACGGTAACGATGTTTGCAGTGGTTGTCCTGGTCATCGCCCTGTGCAGCGGGGTATCGCTGGCTAACGAATCCGCAGTGACCCTTGAGGCCCCCGACCAGGCGGCGAAAGGAACGGAGATTACGGTCAAGATCCAGGTCACCCACAGCGCCAACAACCCCTTTCATTATACCAACTGGGTGAGGGTGATGGTAAACGGCCAGGAAGCAGCTTTCTGGGAATATTCCGCCTTCAGTCGACCCGATGACGCCGAATTTACCAAGGAAATCAACCTGACGATTACCGAGCCGATGGAAATCGTGGCCGAAGCCAACTGCAACCTGCATGGCAGCCAGGGGCCGGCGGAAAAGACGGTTCGGGTGAAGAACTGATAAGAAAAGGAGCAGCCATGGTTGTCGGCGGCGTTTCAATGATCTTAGTTTTAGGGATTGTCAACTTTCTGCTGCTGCTGTTTCAACTTTCCACCGGCCTGCGCTGGATCAAGGTCCCGTTTGGCGTTCACCGAAAAACAGGGATCCTGCTGTTCATCGTGGCCGTTGTTCACGGGTCCCTGGGCATTCTGGCCAACCTTTAACAATGGGTACTTGACACACCAGGCATCGGCACCGGCAAAGCGGAGGACAAAGGAATTTTTTTCTACGGGTTGAAGTCGAATGCAAACCGCTTGCTGGAAAACAGCGCCAGGCAGGCGGAAACCGCGTCTGCATCGTACTGTTTCCCTTTTTTTTGTTTAATTCTGGCCAGGGCGGCCTCGATGCCGTGGGCGGGTCGATAGGGGCGAAAAGAACTGGTGGCTTCGGTGACATCGGCCACCGCCAGGATTCGCGCCTCTAGCAGGATCTCGTCCCCGGACAACCCCTGGGGGTAGCCCGAGCCGTCCATCCGCTCATGGTGCTGGAGCACCATCTGGGCGACGGGCCGCGGGAAGGGAATCTGGTTCAGGATATCGAAGCTGACCTGGGGATGGATTTTGATCATTTCAAGCTCCGCTTTCATCAGGCTCCCTGCCCGGCTCAGGATCGAAACGGGGATGCGGATTTTCCCCAGGTCGTGCAGGATTCCTGCCGTGTGTATGCTCTCCACGGTCTCCTGCGACAGTCCCATTTCTTCGGCAATGGCGCAGGCAAGCTGCGCCACCCGCTGCTGGTGGCCGGCGGTATAAGGATCCCGAATCTCCACCATGCGCGCCATGCTGCGGATGCTCGCGTTGAGCATGTCCTGTATTTCTGCGGTTTTCTCGGCAACCTTTTGCTCCAGGACCACGTTCTGGGACTTTAGCTGCAGCCGCATCTCCTCCAAGGTCAGGTGGGTCCGAATCCGTGCCTTGACCTCCGCCGCCTGAAAAGGCTTGGTGATGTAGTCCACCGCCCCCAGTTCAAACCCCTTGGTTTTGTTTACGGTCTCGGTCATGGCCGTGATGAATATGACCGGAATGGAGGCGGTTTCAGGATCGGCTTTCAGGCGGGTGCAGACTTCATAGCCGTCCATCTCCGGCATCATGATATCCAAAAGCACGATGTCCGGTTTATGTTTTGCAGCGTATTTCAGGGCTTTTTGCCCGTTTTTGGCAATGCCCAGCCGATACTCCCCCTGCAGGGTGTTGACCAGCAAATCGATGTTGGTGGCGTTGTCATCCACGATCAGCACCAAAGGTCGAGAGGTATTCATTTGCCTTCCTGCCCGTCTTGGCGGATTTTCCGTAGGGTTTCCGCAGCCTGGTCATAGTCGTAACGACTGACTTGCTCCTCCAGGGTCCGGAGGCTGAAAGCGTCGATATCCGTACATTGTTCGGCCGCCTGCCGCAGGGCCGGCATCACTTTCATGATCGGCTCCGGATCGGCATGCTCCAGGGCTTCGGCCATCTCGGACAACAGCTCGTTAAACGGCAGGCAGGCTTCGGCCGGTGCCGGTGGGCCCGCCCTGCCGGCCCCAAATTCATCCAATGACCGAATCGACGAAAGAACCTGCTCAAGGGCGGTCTCCAGTTTGGTGATCCTGCCATCCAGAGCGGATCGGTCGACCGCAGCAGCGGTTCCTTCCTTGCAGGCGATTTCGAGCGCCTTTGCCGCCTCGTTCAATCCATCGGCTCCGATGCTGGCGGCGCTTCCCTTGAGGCTGTGGGCAAGCTGACGCATCTCCTCCACGTTGTTTTCAGCATGGGCCTGCCGAATTTTTTCCGCCTTTCCCAGATTGTCGGACCGGAACCCGATCAGGATGCGTCTCATGGCGGTGCTGTCGATGTTCATTGCCGCGAGGGTGTTTTTGATATCGATTCCAGGAAGCCGATCCGGAAGAACCGCGTCTTTTTCTGCTGAGGCTTCCGGCGGGCCCGCCGCCTCCTCCGGCAATCCCTCCCGATCGGCTCTGGATTCGATCGCCGCCTCTTCTTCAGGAGCTTCGACCTCCGGCAGCTGCCTGCGATGCCGCAGCAACCGCCATAGGGTGTGAAACAGGCGGTCCTGGTCGACCGGCTTGGCGATGTACCCATCCATTCCCGCCTCCAGGCATTTTTCCTCGTCGCCTTTCATGGCATGGGCGGTCATGGCCACGATGGGAATGGATCCGCCCTGGGGCAGGTCGCGGATCGACCGGGTGGCGTCGTAGCCGTTCATTTTGGGCATTTGAATGTCCATCAAAACGGCATCGAAGGAAGTGTTTCGAACCGCAGAAACGGCTTCTTCCCCGTTGTTGACCACCGTTACGACGATTCCCGCCCCTTCCAGGACGGCTTGGGCCACTTCCTGGTTGGTGGGGTTGTCTTCGGCCACCAGGATCCGAAGGCCTTTCAGGGGCTTGCGGTAAATGGAGGCGCGGGTGGTGAACTTCTTTTTCGGGCCGCCCTCCCTTGCCGTCTCTTTGCCGAACGCGTCCATGACGGCGTCAAACAGGGTCGACGGGTAGATGGGCTTGGTCAGAAAGCCGTCGATCCCGGCCGCTTCGGCTTCCCGGCGCTGTTCTTCCTCCCCGAACGCCGTCATCATGATGATCGGCATGGTCAACTTCAGCTCCTGTCGAATTTTTCTGGATGCCTCGATGCCGTCCATCCCCGACATCTTCCAGTCGATCATGATCAGTTCGATCGGGTTTTCGCGCAGCGAATTGTCCTTCAACCGGCTCAAGGCTTCCGACCCCGATTCCAGGGCCTCGACCCTGAACCCCAAGGATTCGAGCATGTGGCGCATAATGCTCCTGCTGTCGGCCAGGTCGTCGACCACGAGGACGTTCAACCCCTGGATGTCGGGCGGCACCACCGGCTTGGCGACGGGCTTGCCGGCCGGCCGCCGCATTCGCACCGTAAAGGAAAAGGTGCTGCCTTCACCCGGCTCGCTTTGCACCCCGATGTCGCCCCCCATCATGGTAACCAGCTGTTTGCAGATACTCAGTCCCAAACCGGTGCCTTCGTATTTGCGCGTCGAAGAGGTATCGGCCTGACTGAAGGGCTCGAAAAGCCGGTCGATGTATTCCGGAGCGATGCCGCTGCCCGTGTCTTTTACGGAAAAGAACAGTTCGATTTCACCGCCGGAGCGGCCGCCCGCCGATTCCGAAGCCTCCTTCACCCCAAGCAGAATCACACCGCCTTTTTCGGTGAATTTGATCGCATTGCTGATCAGGTTGTTCAAAATCTGCTGCAAGCGCAGGGGATCGCCGATAAGGACCTTGGGGGTGTCGGGGTCGATGTCCACCAGCATTTCGATCCCTTTTTCGGCCGCCTTCTTGACGAACAACTCCATGACCCTGTCCAGCGCTTCGTTGAGCCTGAAGGTACGATCTTTCAGTTCGAACTTGCCGGCCTCGATCTTGGAAAAATCCAGGATGTCGTTGATGATGCCCAGCAGCGAGTACGCCGACCGGTGGATAATCTCGAGATAATGGGCGGTTTTGGGAGGCAGTTCCTCTGCCATGGCCAGGTCTGCTGCGGCGATGACCCCGTTCATGGGGGTGCGGATCTCATGGCTCATGTTGGCCAAAAACTCGCTCTTGGCCCGGGTGGCGGTTTCAGCCTCTTCCTTGGCCTGCTTGAGATCCTGGTCCATTTGTTTGACCAGTTTCATTTCCGTCTTCAGCTGCAGATGCGAGGCTTTTAGCATCCGGTTCAGTTTCACGACTTCCGCGGTAAAAAAGGCCAGGACAATAAAGGCCGCTCCGGCGAAAAAGAGCCAATACCCGTAATTTCGCAGCACATCGCCGAAGGTGATTTTCCCAAGCTGCTCATAAGGACCGACATGCAATTCCTTCAGACATTCGTGAACCGGCTGGTAATTCAAAGGAATGGTCCAGCCCGCGCAGCCAGCCGCAAGGGCGGCAGGGGAATACGGAGACATTTGCATTAGGGCGACGGCCACTTTTTCCGCCAACCAGTCGGGGGTGTGCGCGACTTTGGCCATGGGCCAGCCCGGATATTCGCGCGTCGTGCACAAGTAGGACGTAGACCAATCCACCTTTTGAAACCTTGGAAACACGAAATAATCAGCCAGATCAATTTTACCTTCGGCGCTGAGCTCTTCCAGGGTATTGGTTCTTACCGTGCCGGCATCGACCACGCCGTCCCTTACGGCATAAACGACTCGATCATGGGTCTCTCCGAAAAGGAGCTTTGCAAAGTCGCGGCGCGGATCGATCCCCTTTTGCTGGAATTCCCGCCAGGCGGCGAGCCATCCGCCCAACGAGGTTTCGGATACGGCCATGAAGGATTTGCCCTGGAGGTCGTTGACGGTACGGATGTCTTTCCGATCCCTGCGGCAGAAGATGACGCCGCCGTATTTGGTGTACACACTGTCTCCGCGCCGCTCTTTTAAGGTAACGATGCGATTGGCTTCGTACTTGAGCTCCAGACCCACATAAAACGCCGAATTGGCAAGGACAAAATCAACTGCCGCTTTTTCAGCCTGGGAATAGACCTGGTCATGGGTCAAGGGGATGACCACGAAGCGTTGGCCGGACACTTTGCGGGTGAGATATTCAGCCGTTGGCGACCAGCGGTCTTGACACTCTTGTGGGCCCATTATGGCCAGCACCCCGATTTTCAGGGGCCTTTCCTCGGCCCGCACACTGCCGACGGCAGCGCTGATGAGAAGCGCGGCCGCCCAGAGAACGACCCGAACCGGCAAGGTCTCCCATCGGACGGCAGCAGTAGCAGTACGAAGATGCGTTTGAAAAAGCACGGCGGCTCTAGGCCCCATCGTTCGCCCCCCCTCCTGGCTGAGCGGCACAAGGATCTGGACACGCACATCATTCTTGCAAACGACGCCCAGTGTAACTTGATTTATTTTATCATGATAAATCGGAAAGGATAGAATTTTCTGCCAATTGGGCTGAGCGGGTTGGTTTTGAGCCTAGGAAAGACGGTTTCGGTAGTCTTGGTAGCCGAAGCGCTTCAGGATCCGGATTTCTCCGGACGCGTGTCGAAGTCCGATGGCAGGAAGTTCAACCCCGTTGAACGTGTTGTTCTTGACCATGGTATAGTGGGCCATGTCTTCGAGGACGAGTCGGGAGCCGACGCAAAGCGGCTCGGCAAAAGAATAGTCGCCGATGACGTCTCCGGCAAGACAGGTGGTTCCGCCCAGCCGATAGGTGAAGGGAAGTGCTCCGGCCTCCGCGGCGCCTGCAATCTCGGGGCGGTAGGGCATCTCCAGCACGTCGGGCATGTGGGCTGCCGCCGAGGCGTCAAGAATCGCGATGTCCATGTCGTTTCGCACGATGTCCAGAACCGAGGCCACCAGAACACCGGCGTTGAGTGCGACGGCCTCGCCCGGTTCGAGGTAGACCTGCAGGCGATGGCGTCGAGAAAAGTCGTCGATCAATTCACACAGCCTTGCCACATCGTAGTCCTTGCGGGTGATGTGATGGCCGCCGCCGAAATTCACCCAGCTCATCTGGGACAAAAAAGCCCCGAATTTTTCTTCAAAGGCAGCCAGGGTTCGCGCCAGGGCATCTGAATTCAGTTCGCACAGGGTGTGAAAGTGCAGCCCCGAGATCCCGGAAAGCTCATCGGACCGGAAGTTCTCCCGCGTAACGCCCAGCCGGGAACCCGGTGCACACGGATCGTAAATCGGCACCTTCACCTCCGAATGCTCGGGGTTGACCCGGATCCCGCATTGAAGTGCCGGCATTGCACCGGTTCTTTTCCGAAACCGCCGCCACTGGGAAAAAGAGTTAAAGGTGAGATGATCACAGTAGGTGAGCAGCTGGTCGAATTCGGCTTCCCGGTAGGCAGGGGCGCAGGCATGGACTTCTTTTCCGAACTCCTCGGATCCGAGCCTGGCCTCGTGCAGGGAACTGGCCGAAACACCCCAGAGAAACTGCCGGATCGTGTCAAAGACGCCGAACATGGCAAACCCTTTCAGTGCCAGCAAAATCCGACAGCCGGTCTGCTGCTGCACCGACCCGAGTTTTTGCAGGTTCGCAAGGAGCCCGGCCTCGTCGAGCACGTAGCAGGGGGTGGGGACGGTTTCGAGGGTATACGTTTCAGATGCCATGTTTCCGTTGACGCGGCGTTCGAGGTTCAGGTTCAAGATTTGCCGGAAGGAATTCTATAGAAATTTTTTGGTCTTAGCCGGCCAGTTTGATCAAAAATGAAACTCCGACTTCGTGTGAACTCTTAGGTTATCTGCAGCCGATTAAAATCCCCCCCCATCCCCCCTTTTCCAAAGGGGGGAGCGCTTCGGGCATTTGTTCGGGTTCCCGAATGGCTAAAGCCCCAAAGTCCCCCTTTGGAAAAGGGGGATTTAGGGGGATTTGACATGATACCGAATGAAGTTTCACATAAGCCCTGCCTCTGACCGCGAGGCGATCAGTTTGATCAAACGTGAAACCGTGCCATTTTGGCCTAGTTTCATATGAGAAGTCAGTCATTCTTCCAGCAGCGTCTCGGTCCACGGAAGCCCATGGTGGGGGAGCGCCTCCATGAAAGGGTCCGGATCGAACTGCTCCACGTTGAACACCCCTTTGCCGCGCCATTTGCCGGTGAGCATCATCATCGCCCCGATCATGGCCGGAACGCCGGTGGTGTAGGAAACCGCCTGGGCCCCGATCTCCCGGTAGCACTGCTCATGGTCGCAGATGTTGTAGATATAGTGCCGTCGGGGTTTCTCGTCTTTTTTCCCTTCGATCATGCAGCCGATGCAGGTTTTGCCCGTGTAGCCGCCCCCAAGAGAGCCCGGGTCCGGCAGCAGGGCCTTTAAAAACTGCAGCGGAACGATCCGGCACCCCTGAAAATCGACCGGATCGATGCGGGTCATACCGACGTTTTCCAGCACCCGCAGGTGCGTCAGGTAGGCGTCTGAAAACGTCATCCAAAACCGGATCCTCTTGATTCCCGGCAGGTTTTTGACCAGGGATTCCATCTCCTCATGATACATGAGATACATTTTGCGGGGGCCGATCTGAGGAAAGTCGAAGGTCTCATGAACCGACAGGGGTTCGGTTTCGATCCACTTTCCCTCCTGGTAGTACTTGCCTTTCTGGGTCACCTCCCGGATGTTGATCTCGGGATTGAAGTTCGTGGCAAAAGGCCGGCCGTGATCCCCGGCGTTGCAGTCCATGATGTCGATATACTCGATCTCGTCGAAAAGGTGCTTTGCTGCATGGGCGCAGAAAATGTTGGTCACCCCGGGATCGAATCCGCATCCGAGCAGCGCCATGAGCCCCTTTTCCCGGAACCGGTCGTGGTAGTCCCACTGCCACTTGTAGCAGAATTTGGCCTCGTCGGGCGGTTCGTAGTTGGCGGTGTCCAGGTAGTCGACCCCGGTCGCCAGGCAGGCGTCCATGATCGACAGGTCCTGGTAGGGCAGGGCCACGTTGACGATCAGGTTCGGACGAATCTCTCGCACCAGGGACACCAGCGCCCGGGTGTCGTCCGCATCGATTTGGGCGGTTTCGATGGGGCGATCGAGACGCTTCTTGATCCGTTCACACTTTTTTAGGGTGCGGCTGGCCAGGACGATCTCTGAGAAGATCTCCGGTACCTGGGCGCATTTTTGAACCACCACGCTGCCGACGCCTCCTGCGCCGATAATGAGCACTTTTGCCATGGCCAAAACTCCTCGTGGATCTTTGGGTGAGTCATCGGTGATACCGCCGGTCGAAAAACCCCGCCGCCGTCAGATCGAAACGCGGTGGCCGGCTGTCCGGAGAACGTCGACGGCCGCTTCGAGCTGTTCGGATCGAACCAGGAGCATATCGGTATCATAAGTGGAAACAACGAAAATGGAAATCCCGGCCCGACCCAGAGGTCCGGCCAGGGAGGCCAGCACGCCGGTTTCGGAAAAATCAAGAGGCCCTTTCACCCTGAATAGGCGCCACCCCCGGCTGCAGACGACCCCGTCGGGGATCGACGCCTCGGGGCAGACCACGGACAATTCTTCGGAAGTGCCGGTGATCGAATAAAACCCGGCCTTCGTGGCCCATGCAGGAATGGGCCGGCCTGAATCGAGGCGGCAGATGCCCATGGGCTCCGGAAGCAGATCAAGATGCCGGGCAGCCATGCTCCCCGATCCAGCAGACGCCAAGGCCGTTGACGGCAACCGCCGCCAGGTGCCCGCCGAAAGAATGAAATCTCACCGCCCAGAAAATCGACTCGAACGCGACCGAAAGTCTTTCCCGACCTTGCACGGAAACGATGCGGCATTCGGAAAGACCGGCGATGCCGACGCCGGCGGCCTTGAGCACGGCTTCTTTGGCCGTCCAGCACCGGAAAAAATCCGACAGCCCCTCACCGGGAAAAAGGCGCCACTCGTCCGGCGCCGCGATCCGTTCAGCCAGCCCCTCTTTGACCGGACGAATCTTTTCGATATCGATGCCCACCGGCGCCGGGGCGGCCACCGCCGCCACGCATCCGCTCTTGTGGGAAAGCGACCAGTGAATTCCCCCCCTTGGCATCGGCGCCCCGTTTTCTGTTTTTTCCAGCTCCGGCAGCACCACCCCCAGTCGCATAGCGGAGCTTTTCAGGGCCACCCGGGCAAATTCGCTCAAAAAGCGCACCTTTTGCCGGCCCTGTAATCGAAGCTTGCTTTCGGGCACCTCCAGGATCACCGGGTAGATGGTTTTTGAAGGGTCGTTGTGTTCCATGGTCCGACCGTTGCTTACGGGTATTTTACGCACCCGGCCTTGGCGTTTGCATTGCACCCAATCGCGCAGTGCGGCCGGGTTGCTTATGTGAAACTTCGACCGTGGCCGGCGGCAATAACCGACCTGTCCCCGCCTTAGGTCTTGGAGGTTGGAGGGCCACGCTCCGTCGTGGCCGGTATTGGGTCATTGCCGGCAACACGGACGCGACAGAGCGCGT
>JAIPEL010000070.1 GCA_021737185.1 Desulfobacterales bacterium
ACACACTTTCAGCTCTGAAAACCAAAAAAACAAGGAGCTACGATTTCTCGCAACTCCCTGTTATTATTATGATGGTAGGCGGTACTGGATTTGAACCAGTGACTTCCACCGTGTGAAGGTGGCACTCTCCCGCTGAGTTAACCGCCCGAATGTCGCCTATTCGTCTTCTTCGAGATCGACCATCTCCTTGAGCTCTTTGCCCACCTTGAAGAAGGGAAGCTTTTTGGCCGGGACCCGGATCTGCACGCCGGTTTTCGGGTTTCTGCCGGTGTAGGGCTTGTACTTTTTCACCGTGAAGCTGCCGAAGCCCCGGATTTCCACCCGTTCCCCGCTGGCCAGCGTGTCGGTGATCGTCTGGAAGAAGGTGTCGACGATTTTTTCCGAATCTTTTCTGCTAAGGTTCGCCTTCTCCTTGAGCGCATTGATCAGGTCTGAACGATTCATGAAGGCTCCTTTGAAATTTTGCCAGCGGTCATGCAGTGTTACAGTTCCGGGAAACACAAGAACTGTTTATAAAGGTTGGCCGCATGGCCGTCAAGGATTTTTTCCGGAAGACCCGGCATCGGCATAAACGGAAAAAATGAATGTAAAATAAGGATGTTAAAAGCGATCTTCTCCGTCGGATTCATCTTCCGAACCCGCCGGTTCCTCCTCGTCGGGGGGCTCGGGCAAATCTGGTTCTGAATCAAAATTCTCTTTGATATCGGCGTCTTGATAGGTATTTTCTTCTTGGCGGTCTTCCTCGTCCGGAGCGCCGCCGTCGCCTTCGGTTTCTTCTACCGGTATTTCCGCCGCCGGGTCCGGGACGGCTTCCTGTTCCCCTGCCGGTTCCTCCTGGATCGAGGACGGCGGTCCCTCCGGGGGCAGGTCCAGGGCTTCGAAGGCGGCCGCCAGCTCGTCCGAGGCCTCGCTGCCCAGATCTTCGATCTCCTTGGGCGTCGGCAGGTCCTTTAAATCCTTCAGGTCGAACATCTCCAGAAACCGCTTGGTGGTGGCATAGATCAAGGGCCGGCCCGGAATCTCCTTTCGGCCCAGTACCCGGATCAGTTTTCGCTTGAGCAGCATCCGCAGCACGCCTCCGGAGTCGACCCCGCGGATATGCTCCAGGTCGGCCCGGATGATCGGCTGCTTGTAGGCGATGATGGCCAGGGTCTCCAAGGCCGCCTTGCTGAGCCGGGGAGCGGCGGGCTGAAGCAGGTCCTTGATGTACTCTTTGTATTCGGGGCGGGTGCGAAGTTGGTATCCGCCGGCCACTTCGGCCAGGCAGAACCCGCCCTTTCGGACCTCGTATTCTTGGGAAAGGGCTTGGACGGCCTCGCGGATGGCGCGGGGGTCGGCCGTTTTGACCACCTTGCGGATGCGGTCCACGGTCAACGGTTCGTCTGTTACGAACAACAGGCTTTCGATGATGTTTTTCAGCTCATCCATGGTTGCCTACAGATAAAAAAGCCGAATGATTCCGGTGCTGACGTTCTGGACCACCCGAACAACGCGGACCCTGACCATTTCCAGGATGGCCAGGAACGTGACGATGATTCCTTCCTTGGTGACTTCTCCGGAAAACAGCTCTTCGAAGGTGGCCGAGCCCTTTTCTTCCAGGATGTCCACCAGTTCGTTGATCCGGTCCTTGACGCTGATCGTATCGGTGGAAAACTCGATGCGCTGCTCCGGGGAAAGGTTGTCCAGCAGCCGGCGAAATGCGTCGATCAGCTCGAACAGGCCGACTTTGACCACCTCTTCGTCGGGGTCCACCGCAAAATCGCTTTTGTCCGACTGCCGCACAAAGGTGTGCTCTCCGAGAAGCGCGCGGGTGGCCAGCTCCTCGGCGGCTTTTTTCATTTTCAAATATTCTGCCAGGGGGCGGGCGATCTCAAGGCGGGGGTCTTCGGCGCCTTCTTCCACGTCCTCGTGGACGGGCAGCAGCATCTTGGACTTGATCTGGGTGAGGGTGGCGGCCATGACCAGAAAGTCCCCGGCCAGGTCGATGTTCATCTGCTTCATCCACTCGATATATTCCAGGTACTGGCTGGTGATCAGCGCGACCGGAATGTCCCAGATGTCCACCTCGTTTTTTTTGATGAGATAGACCAGCAGATCCATGGGTCCTTCGAAGACGTTTTCCAACCGGACCCGGTAGACCTCGTCGTCGGAGGCTTCCTCGTCGGGATCGTATTGCGAATATGTCGATTCGTCGTTCATTATCGGTAGTATTCAGGCCCCGGAACAGGGTTTCAAGTTTCAGGTTTCAAGTTTCAAGTGGGGGTCATTTAGAACCTGGAACCTGAAACCTGAAACCTGCCATCGGGATCTGAAGCGCTCTGCACTTCAGATCCCGATGGCTTCTCTGACTTCTTCCATGGTGGCCGCCGCCGTCTCCTTCGCCTTTCGCGTGCCTTCGACGATGATCTCGTCGACCTGCTCGGGCCGCTGCTCATAATAACGGCGTTTTTCACGGATCGGCGCAAGCCCGGCGATCAGCCCTTCGGCCATGATCTGTTTGCACTCCACGCAGCCGATCTCCGCCGACCGGCACTCCTTGTTGACCCGGTCGATGATCTCCCGGTTCGAATAAATCGTGTGAAAAGTGAACACATTGCAAACATCCGGATTGCCGGGATCGCTTCTGCGCTTGCGGGCCGGATCGGTGATCATCTGGGAGACCCTGGCGCGGATCTGCTCCGGGCTGTCGGAAAGGTAGATGGCGTTGTTGTAGCTCTTGCTCATCTTTCGCCGGTCGATGCCCAGGATTTTGGGCGTTTGGGTGAGAATCGATTCCGGTTCCGGGAATACCTCCCGATACAGGTAGTTGAATCTCCGTGCGATTTCCCGGGTGATCTCCACGTGGGGAACCTGGTCGATGCCCACCGGCACCCCTTGCGCCTTGTAAATAATGATATCGGCGGCCTGGAGCACGGGGTATCCCAAAAACCCGAAAGTGGACAGGTCTTTGCTCTGGAGCTGCCCGATCTGCTCCTTGTAGGTGGGGTTGCGCTCCAGCCAGGGAACCGGGGTGATCATGGAAAGAAGCAGAAACAGTTCGGCATGCTCCTTGATTTTCGACTGGACAAAAAGGGTGCTCTTTTCCGGGGTCAGACCGACGCTGAGCCAGTCGATCATCATCTGGCGGATGTATTCTTTGATGTTGCCCGGATTTTCATAGTCGCTGGTCAAGGCGTGCCAGTCGGCGATGAAGAAAAAACAATCGTAGGTGTCCTGCATGTCGATCCAGTTCAGAAGGGCGCCGTGAAGGTTGCCCAGGTGAAGCGGCCCGGTGGGCCGCATGCCGCTCAAAATCCGCTTTTTTTCACTCATCTGTTGCTGCCTTTTTTTTCGTGGAATGATTACTCAACTTTCGGGGTTGATGATACCGCGAAATGGATAATTTGCCGCCGGTATACGAACTCGACCCAAAGGAACCCTAGCATCAGCGCGGGCCGGAATATCACGGAAATCGATCGGGACCTCGAACAGCGACGGCAACCAACAACAACTTAGCAGGCGCTGATGTAAGGGTTCCTAAGGGTCTCAGACAGCGTATACCGCCATCAAATCACCCATTTCGCTCCTCCTGGAATGAACCCGGAAAGTTTTGATGATATCCTATGCGAGAGCGCTCACAGGATGAATGAGCAGCCACTTTTTTCTTGATTACAGGCCCGATTTTTTAGGGTTGTCCTTCCCGGTAATTGATGCGCAGCAGCAATTACCCGAACAAGAATGCGACGCCTTCGGTGCTCAGGATCAGCCGCACCAGCGGCGAAATCACGAAGCGAAACACCTGGTCGATGGCCCCGGTGAGCAGCAGCGCGATGACCAGCAGCATGCCGTATCGCTCCATCCGTTCGTAAGGTTGCCGCAGGCGCTGGGGCAGGACGACGGCCAGCAGCCGGCTGCCGTCCAGCGGCGGCACCGGAATCAGGTTGAAAACCGCCAGCACAGAATTGATCACCACGCTGTATCCGCAGAGCAGCAGTCCGTCCCTGACCAGGGGCATCATCCACGTCCCGTACAGGCTCGGGGCAATCATGGCCAGCCCGTGAAACAGCAGCCCCGATACCGCCGCCAGCAAAAAATTGGCGGTCACCCCTGCCGCCGAAACCAGGACTGTTCCCCGGGTCAGGTCCCTGAAGTTGGCAGGGGCGATGGGCACCGGCCGGGCATATCCGAACAGGATCGGCGATCCGGTCACCTTCAACAGGACCGGCAGCAGAAGGGAGCCGATCGGATCCAGGTGCTTGACCGGGTTCAAGGTCAACCGCCCCGCCCGCAGGGCCGTGTCGTCGCCCATCTTCAGGGCCGCGTATCCGTGGGCCGCCTCATGAACCGTGACCGCGAACAGCAGCGGCACGAGCATGATCAGCACCTGGTGGAGGTCAAACGGAAGTGACATAGTCCCGCGCGAAAGCCAGCTCTTCTTCCCGGGTGTTCAAACGGCCGTTGAGTTTTTCGTCCAGGACCCGATCCAGAATTTCCCGGTAGAGCGGCCCCGGCTCCAAGCCCATTTCCTTGAGGTCATTGCCGGAAACGGCCGGCCGCACGTGCTGCAGTTTCGTGTAGAAGCGGGAAATATCCCGGATGATCCGTTCCTGACGGGTCGATGCCATCATGTGAAGAATCAGCTCGGTCCGGAACGGAGTCAACTTCCGGTAGAGGGTGCTGTTGTCAGCGGGTTCGTTTCGTTCCAGCCAGAAGAGGCATTCTTCTGCGGCAAACCGCTCCTTGCAGAAAAGCACCCGATGGCGGGGCGGCAGCTCGAACCGCTCGCAGATCTCCTCCGTCGTTCTCTGGTCGCAGGGTCGGACCAGCGCCAGAAAATAAACGGCCCACTTCATATAAGAATCATCGACAAAAAGCAAATCATGCCAGGACAGCACTTTTTTGACCGCAGAAAAGCTTTCCATCCGATCTTCGGTCAGCTCGATGCCGGGGTGGATGACCTTCAAAAGCCCATAGTCCTGCATCCGCCGGATGGCGCCCAGCGGATTTTCCTCCTCGAGGATCAGGCGCAGCTCCGCAAACACCCGGCGGCCGGAAAGCCGGCGGAAAAAATCCATCCGGACGGCGTTTTCGACGAGGCCGCTGGTCAGCTTGCCGATGGAAAATCCGAATCGCTGTTCGAATCGGATGGCGCGAAACACGCGGGTCGGATCCTCGACAAAGCTCAGGTTGTGCAGCACCCGGATCACCTTCTCCTTCAAGTCCCGGAGCGCGGAAAAAAAGTCGATGAGGGTGCCGAACGGTTTCGGATTGATCTGGATGGCCAGGGTGTTGATGGTAAAGTCCCTTCGAAACAGGTCGAGCTTGATGGAGCTCATCTCCACTTCGGGCAGGGAGGCCGGGGCGCGATAGTACTCCATCCGTGCCGATGCCACGTCCACCTTGTAGCCGTCGGGAAAGATGATGACGGCGGTGCCGAACTTTGCGTGGGCATGAATGCGGGCGTTGAACCGGCCGGCATACTCGCGGGCAAAGGCGATCCCGTCTCCTTCGACCACGATGTCCACATCCTCGTTGGGCCGGTACAGAAACAGGTCCCGGACGAAACCGCCCACCACGTAAGCATTGCAGCCCAGCTCCTGGGCGATCTCTCCCATGGATTGAAGCAGCTCCTGCAGGCGCTTGGAAAGGCGTTCACCCAAGAATTTTTTCACATTCCGGGTCCGCGGACGGGAGGTTTCCTGCAGCGCTCCCCCCTTTTTCCCGGTCGATTCTTGCCTGCTTCTGACCAGCACGTTGAGCAAGTCGGTCCGGGTGATCACCCCGACGACCCGATCGCTGTCCACCACCGGAAGGATGCGCTGCTTGCTGTCGATGATCTTTTCCTGGATCTCGCTTAAATCCGCCTCGGGTCCAACCCATGCGATTTCTGTGTGCATGTATTCCTTGACCGGCAGGTGGTCCAGGCCGTGGTAGAGGGCCTTTTCGATGATCTGCCGGGTGATGAACCCCCGGAGGCGCTCTGCGTTGTCGGCCCGGTCGATCACCACCAGCGCGTTGACGTTGTAGCGGGTCAGGGTCGTGTTGGCATTCCGGCACGAAACCGTCGACTCGATGGTGATTGCCGGGGCCGACATCAGGTCCCGGGCCAGCCGTCGGGACCGGACCTGCTCATACAGGATGGTCAGCAGGCGGTTTTCCACCTGGGGCAGCGGGATCCCCTTGAGCGACGCCGATGCAGCAAAGGTGTGCCCGCCTCCGCCCAGGGCCGAGAGGATGGTTCCGACATCCACTTCGGGGATGCGGCTGCGGGCGACCACGTAGACTTTGTTGCCCATGGCCGCGATGGTGAATATGGCGTCGATGTTTTCCATTTTGACCAGCTTGTGCACCAGAAATGCAAAATCCGGTACATAGTCGTCGGTGGTAACGGTGGTCACCACCACTTCCACCCCGTTGATGTTGTGCCGGACTGCGGCCTGGATCAAGTCGTTGAGCAAACCGACCTGCCGGGGACTGATCTCCCGGGAGATCAAATCAGAGACGATGTTCAAGTTGGCGCCGCAGGAAAGAAAAAAAGCCGCGGCCAGAAAATCCTCCTCCGTGGTGGAGGAAAAGGTAAATGAGCCGGTGTCTTCATAGATCCCGAGGCACATGATGGTGGCCTCGTCGGGGGTCAGTCTGATTCCCTTTTCCCGAAGGATCTCCGACAGGATCGTGACCGTGGCGCCGGTCAGGCGGCAGTGCTCCACATCTCCGCGAACATCGTTTTCCATCAGCGGGTGATGGTCGTAGACGTGGATCTTCACTTCGGGACGGCCGACCAACTCGGTGAAGCGGCCGATTCGGCTCGGCTGCCGGGTGTCGACCAAGACCAGGCGCCGGACCCGGTCAAAATCGATGTCGCCGATATCGGCCATATTGAACAGGTAGACCATGGAGTCGATAAAAAAGTTTCTCAGGTTCTTTTCCTGGGAGCCGGGAAACACCGCAAGCGCTTCGGGGTAGAGCTTCTGCGCGGCCAGCATGGAAGCCATGGCGTCGAAGTCGGCGTTCATATGCGTGGTGATGATGGTCAGATCTCTGTTTTCGGGCGGCGCTGTCATGGACGCGGAAGCCTCCGAGGGTGCAGATCCTTCGTCGAATAGGCTGCCCGAACCGGCGTCGGCAGCCGCCGACCGGATCATTTCCTTGTTTCGGCTCGGGGGCGGCCAATCGAGCCGCCGGAACCTCGACCGGGCTCCGGGAAAAGAGACCCGGGCCGGATTTTCGACCGGCCCGGACCGGGGTCAAGCGTCGCATAAATGGTCTGCGGAGTCAACGACCACGAGCCTTTTTGGCGGTCCGGCGCCCCGCGGTCGCGCTTGTCTTTTGCCCGGCATCCGGGGTGCTGGATGCACTTCCGAGGTCTCCGGAAGGCCGCCGTCGGTGGGGCGACTTGTGGTCCGAAACCGACTATGGTATGGAAAACAGAAAAATTTGTTGATAAATCATTCGCTTAATGGCAAAAAGCCTATACCGTGAAGACACCGCTAGAAATCAAAGACGGTGGGCTGCATCCGTAAACGATTTGAGTGCCGAGTTCCTTCCACCAAAGGGGGTCGAAGATGCCGGTTTATGTCTGGACAGGCAAAGATAAACACGGAGCGAGGCGAAAGGGCGAGCACGAAGCGCCCAGTGAAGATGCCGTCCGCGCCCACCTGAACCGAATCAGGATCACGCCCAGCAAGATCAAGCCCAAGCCGAAGGATCTCTTCGAAAACATATCCTTCATGCAGCCGAAGGTGACCAACGAAGACGTCATCATCTTTGCAAAGCAGTTTTCCACCATGATCGATGCAGGACTTCCCATTGTCCAGTGCCTGGACATCCTTTACAGCCAGCAGGAAAATGTGACCTTCAAAAAAATGCTCAAGGAGATCAAAGATGGGGTGGAAAGCGGTGCCACCTTTGCCGAGACCCTGAAAAAGTACCCCAAGCAGTTCGACGACCTTTTCGTGAACATGATCGCCGCCGGCGAGGCCGGCGGCATTCTCGACATTATCCTGCGGCGGCTGTCGTCCTACATGGAAAAGGCCGCCAAGCTCAAGGCCCAGGTCAAGGGCGCCATGACCTATCCGGCGATCACCATCGCCGTCGCCGTTATCGTGGTGTCCGTCATCATGATCTTCGTGATTCCGGTGTTCCAGGAAATGTTCGAGGGGATGGGGGGCCAGCTTCCCGCCCCGACGCTGATCGTCGTGGGCATGAGCAATTTTTTCCGGGATAACATCCTGTACCTGATCATCGGTTTTGTGCTGTTCATCTTTGCCCTGAAGCGGTTTTACAAAACGGAAAAAGGCCGCCTGACCATGGACACCCTCTTGTTGAAGCTGCCGATTTTCGGAGACCTTCTCCGGAAGGTGGCGGTTGCCAAGTTCACCCGCACCATGGGCACCATGCTTGCATCAGGGGTGTCGATTCTCGACGCCCTGGACATCGTGGCCAAGACCTCGGGCAACAAGGTGGTGGAACGGGCCATATACGATATTCGCTTCGGTATCGCCGAAGGCCGCACCATGGCGGACCCGATGCTGGAAAGCGGTGTTTTCCCCTCCATGGTCTGCCAGATGATTTCTGTGGGCGAGTCGACCGGTGCACTGGATGCCATGCTCGGCAAGATCGCCGATTTCTACGATGACGAAGTCGATCAGGCCGTGGAGAACCTGACGGCCGCCATCGAGCCGATGATGATGGTTTTTCTCGGCGTGGTCATCGGCGGTCTGGTGGTCGCCATGTACCTGCCGATTTTCAAAATGGCCGCCGCTCTGGGCTGATCCGAATCCAAGGGCCGCGGGGCCGCCGGAGGACACAGGGCCCTTTCCTTTCGCAGTTGCCGGCCGCAAAGAAGCCTCACGGTTTACCCCTTGATGGAAGAAGATCTGCTCACTTCGAGAACGGAAATACTTTCCCGGCTCAAATGGCTGGTTTTTTTCCGGGTCGTTTTCACGATCCTGCTCATCGGCTCGACCATCATATTCCAGCTGGGGGTGAGCCCGAGCCCGTTCGAGCAGCCCCTGCTGGCCCTGTACCTTCTCTCGGCCGGAATCTTTGCTCTTTCGATCTTTTATGCCGTCGTTCTGCCTCGAATCCGCCGGGTGGTCTTGTTCGCCTACCTTCAGATCGGTGTAGACACCGTCATCGTCAGCATGATGATTTATGTCACCGGCGGCTTCAGCAGTATTTTCGCGATCCTGTATCTGTTGCTGATCATCACGGCCAGCATGATCATTTTCCGAAAAGGCAGTTTGGTCATGGCCTCTCTCAGCAGCATCCAGTACGGGGTCATGGTCGATCTGGAATATTACGGGCTCCTCCATCCCCTGGCCGTGGAAGCCGGGCGGACAGCCGCTGAATCTCCATGGTCCTTTGTTCTTTACAAAGTGTTGATGATCATCTTGGGCTGCTTTGCCGTGGCTTTTTTAAGCAGCCTTCTGGCCGAACAAGCCAGAAAGACCCGGAGGGAGCTGGCGGCGATGGAGGCCCATGTCCGGCGGGTGGAAAAGATGGCCGCCGTCGGCGAGATGGCCGCCGGCCTCGCCCACGAGATCAAAAATCCTCTGGCCTCCCTTCGCGGCTCGATCCAGATGCTGCAAGACGATCTGGATTACAACGACGGACAGGACCGGCTGATGCGGATCGTCATGCGCGAGGCGGACCGGCTTGCGGTTCTGGTCAACAATTTCCTCCTATTTGCCCGCCCTCCGGCCGGCAATAGGGTCAAGATCGAGCTTGAACGGGCGGTCACCGAAACGTTGGAACTGTTTGAAAAGGACGGCACCTGCCGGAACCGGATTTCCCTGGAAAAACAGCTTCTGCCTGGAATATGGGTGGAAATGGATCCCACCCATCTGCGTCAGATTCTGTGGAATTTGCTGGTAAACGCAGCAGAGGCCATCGAGGGGCAGGGAACGATTCGGGTCGTCATGCAGGAGTCTGGCAAGCGCCAGGTGGAGATCCGGATCATCGACAACGGCCCCGGCATCCCCTCCGAGACCCTGAATTCCATCTTCGATCCCTTTTTCACCACCAAGTCCAGCGGGACTGGGCTCGGATTGTCCATCGTGCATCGAATTCTCGACGCCTACGACTGCTACCTCGATGTGGACAGCCAGGTCGGCGTCGGCACGAGCTTTATCCTCCGTTTCCGTCAATCCACCGCCCCCGGGGCCGGCGCCGCATCGGTAAGTTCCGCTTGACACCCCCGGTCGAATCGGCTATCAGTAGCAGCTTAACTTAGTGCTTCGACTCGCAAATTTAGTGCCTATCAGAATGCGGAAGGCCCCTCTGCCCTGCTTGCTCAGCACTAAGTCCTGAGCGAATAAATTCGGTATCGAATTTATGAGTCGTTGAACCGGCACATGACGTTCGGCGGTGAGGCCGGTTTCTCATTTGTTCCGGAGGCCTTGCCGGGTCTGAAAACTGGGGAAGCGATCTGAAAGAAACAGAAGCCGGCGGCAGCCGGAAGCCGTGCTGTGACCAACGGGTGTCGAGAGCCCCGGAAAAAAGCGGGGATTGGATGAATACGGAAAAAGTAAGCGATGTACTGGAAATACGGAGACAGAAAGTCGAGCAGCTCAAGAAAGAAAAGATCCATCTGTTTCCCAATGACTTTAAGACCACCCACAGCGTCGGAGAAATCCGGGCGCTGATCGAGCAGGACCCGGATTCCCTGACCGGGGATTCCCCCGTCTTTGCCATCGCCGGAAGGCTGATGGCGATCAACCGGTTCGGCAAATCGGCGTTTGTCCGGCTGCGGGACCGTTCCGGCCAGATTCAGGCCTACCTTCGCAAAGATCTATTGGGCGAGGAGAGCTATGCCCTCTTCCGCCAACTCGACATCGGCGATTTCATCGGTCTGAACGGCGGCATGTTTCAGACCAAGACCGGTGAGTGGACCCTGCTGGCCAAGGAGATGACCCTGCTTAGCAAGTCGGTGCGCCCCCTGCCGGAAAAGTACCACGGTCTTCGGGATCCGGAAAAGCGGTATCGCCGCCGCTACCTGGATCTGATCATGAACCCGGAGGTGCGGGAGATTTTCGTCAAACGCAGCCGGATCATTCAGGCCATCCGGCATTTTTTGCTGCAGCGGGATTTTCTCGAAGTCGAAACCCCCATGATGCAGCCGATCCCCGGCGGAGCGGAGGCCGAACCGTTCGTGACCCACCACAATGCCCTGGGAATGGACCTGTACCTTCGCATCGCTCCGGAGCTTTATTTGAAGCGGCTTGTGGTGGGAGGATTCGAACGCGTTTTCGAAATCAACCGCAACTTTCGCAACGAAGGCATCTCCACCCAGCACAACCCTGAATTTACCATGCTCGAGTTCTACCAGGCATACGCCGCGTTCGAGGATTTGATGGTCTTGACCGAAGAGATGCTGGCAGAAACCGCTCGGCAGGTGGCCGGCAGCAGCACCATCACCTACCAGGGGCAAACCATCGAGATGGCCGGCCCGTGGCGGCGGATGGCGCTGACCGAGGCGCTGGAGCAGATCGGTGGGATCGATGCCTCCGCTTTAGGCGACAAAGAAGCGCTGCTTCAGATCGCCGCAGACCGGAACATCCAGGTGACCAAGACCAGCCGGCTGGGCAAGATCGTCACCAAGCTGTTCGATGCGCTGGTCGAACCGCACCTGATCCAGCCGACGTTTATCACGGGCTACCCGGTGGAAGTCTCCCCTCTTTCCCGGCGAAGCGACCAGGAGCCGGGAATCACCGAGCGGTTCGAGTTGTTTGTCGCCGGACGCGAGATTGCCAACGGTTTTTCCGAGCTCAATGACCCTGAAGACCAGCGGCAGCGGTTTCTCCAACAGGTGGAGGACCGCGAGGCCGGAGAAACCGAGGCCCATTTCATGGACGAGGACTATCTCGAGGCGCTGGAGTACGGGATGCCCCCCACTGCCGGGGAAGGAATCGGTATCGACCGCCTGGCGATGCTGCTTACCGATTCGGCCTCCATCCGGGAGGTCATTTTGTTTCCACACATGAAACCGGCCGACAGGAAGGGGAGCTAGGCGGCGGCTTGGTACATGGCTGCGTATTTATGGCGACCATTGTTTCAATATACGAGCCCCGCCGCTGGCCGCCGGGGCGTCCAGATTGATCAAATATGAAACTTCTGTCGAAGCCCTGACGGTGGAGGGACGCGCTCCGTCGCGTCCGTGCTGCCGGTAACGACCAAATGCCGGCCACGACGGAGCGTGGCCCTCCAACCCCCAAAACCCAAAACGGGGACAGGTCGGTTTTTGCCGCCGGCTTCGGCCGAAGTTTCACATAAGACGCGGAGGCCGCAGAGGATGCACAGAGAAGATGCAAAAGATTTTCTCTGCGTTCTCTGCGTCTCGGCGGTGAGTTTTTTTGATATGAGAACCGTCATCGAAATTATGACATCGACCACTTAGTGACCGCCGAGTGTAGAATGAGCTTCGAGTTTTTTATCGGCAGACGATATCTGCGCGCCAAACGAAAGCAGGTATTTATCTCTCTGATCACGCTGCTTTCCGTGGCCGGCGTCACCGTCGGCGTCATGGCACTGATCGTTGTGATCGCCGTGATGACCGGGTTCGAGGCCGACCTGAAAAACCGAATTCTCGGCGTCGAATCTCACCTTGTGGTGCTTCGTCACGGTCCGTTTACAGACCACCGGCCAATTCTTCAAAAGATCGAAGAAGAGCCCGGGGTGGAGGCCGCCACTCCCTTTGTCTACAGCCAGGTGATGCTCCGGTCCGCCAGTGGGGCCTCGGGTGCCGTCCTCAGAGGCATCGACCCGGAAAGCGCCGACCGGGTGATCCGCAACATCGACCCGGAGCTCATGGATCAGATGGCGGACGGCCGAGAAACGGGACCCACCGTCGTGCTGGGAAAGGAACTGGCGCGCAGCCTCGGAGTGGTCAAGGGCGACAGCCTCTATGTCATTTCCCCCCGCGGGTTTTTGTCTCCGGCCGGGCATGTGCCGGCGATGAAGCGGTTCGTCGTTGCGGGGCTGTTCACCTCCGGCATGTATGAATACGACGGTACCCTGGCCTATGTGCACATTGCCGAGGCGCAGCGGCTGCTTCGCATGGGAGAAGCGGTGACCGGCATCGAAATCCGGCTCGACGATATCTATCTCGCCGATCGCATCGGAAATAAGATTGCCGATAAACTTGGATTTCCCTTCTGGACCCGCGATTGGATGCAGATGAACCGGAACCTGTTTTCCGCCCTGAAGCTGGAAAAAACCGTCATGTTCATCATCCTGGTGCTCATCGTGCTGGTGGCCGCCTTCAACATCGCCAGCACCCTGATCATGATGGTCATGGAAAAGACCCGGGACATCGCGATATTGAAGGCCATGGGGGCCAAGAACAAAAGCATTCGCCGCATTTTTGTCTTCAACGGAATGATCATCGGGGCGGTGGGAACGGCGCTGGGCGTCACCCTCGGTTTTTTGGCTTGTTTCCTGCTGGACCGCTACAAGTTCATCGAACTGCCCGGCGACGTCTATTACATCACGACGCTGCCGGTGCGGTTGGAAATGCTCGATGTGGCGGTGATCGCTGTAGCCGCGCTGGGGATCTGCTTTCTTGCGACGCTGTATCCGGCGCGTCAGGCAGCGCGCATGGATCCGGTGGAGGCGATCCGGTATGGATAGGATCGCTGCCCCTTCCGAGCCCCTGATCCGGGTGGTCGGTCTCTGCAAATGGTTCGATACCACAGGCGGCCGCCTGGAAATTCTCAAGGGGGTCGACCTGACCCTTGCCTCCGGGGAAACCCTGGCGGTGGTGGGGGCGTCCGGGATCGGCAAATCGACCCTGCTTCACATCCTTGGCACCCTCGAGCGGCCCGATGCCGGCCAGGTCCTGCTGAACGGTCAGGACATCTTCGCTCACGGCAACGACCGATTGGCACGGATCCGGAACCGCCGAATCGGTTTCGTCTTCCAGTTCCATCATCTTCTGCCGGAGTTCAGCGCCCTTGAAAATGCGATGATGCCGGGCTTGATCGCCGGAGAAGAGCGCCGCGCCGCGGCATCGGCTGCCGAACAGATTCTGGTCCGGGTCGGACTGAAAGACCGTCTCGGGCATCGGGTGGGAGAACTTTCCGGCGGGGAACAGCAGCGCGTGGCCCTGGCCCGGGCGCTCGTGCTCAACCCCCCGCTGTTGTTGGCTGACGAACCGACAGGAAATCTGGACCGGAAAAACAGCGATCAGGTTCACGAATTGCTCATGTCACTGAATGCGGAGTTCGGCATGACGGTGGTGGTGGTCACCCACAATCCGCAATTGGCGGCGATGCTCTCCAGGCAGGTAACTATCGCGGAAGGCAGGCTTGTCGATGAGAGCTGACCGATGGCGGCATCCGGTCCTGATCGTGCTGTTGGCC
Organism: Desulfobacterales bacterium; assembly: GCA_021737185.1. GTDB lineage: Bacteria > Desulfobacterota > Desulfobacteria > Desulfobacterales > CAFBRK01 > JAIPEL01. Next base: position 14,343 of record JAIPEL010000070.1, read on the forward strand.
GCCGTTTTCCTGGTTCCGGCCCGATCCGCTTCCGGCAGGGAAATGGTCCGCCTTGCCGTGCTTCCCTTCGAGATCAACGCCCCCGAGGAGCTTTCCTACCTTTCCGAGGACGTTTCCCGACTGTTGAGCGACCACCTGAGAGGCGCCGGCGCGGCGATTATTCAGGAGGGACGCACGGGTCGGCCGTGGACGCCGGAAGAGGTGCGGCGGGTCGCGGCACAGATCGGGGCCGACGGTGCCATCTGGGGCAGTCTGACCGTGCTCGGAGACCGGTTCAGCATCGACGCCCGGTATCTGAACACCGAAAAAACGGTCCCGCCAACGTCGGTATTCGTGGCCGGAGATGGGATCGAAAACCTTCTCGGCGCGGTCCGCAAGGTCGCCAGAGAACTGGAAATCGAAATCTTCCAGCGGGAAAAGGTTGCCGAAGTCGCAGTTGCGGGCAATCAGCGGATCGAAACCGACGCCATCCGGCGGGTCATTCAGACCGAACCGGGAGACATTCTCTCCAACGAGCGGCTTTCCCGGGACATTCGGTCCATCTACCGGATGGGATACTTCGAAGACATCCGGGTGGAAACCGATCAGCACCCGAACGGACGGACCGTGACATTTCACGTGACCGAAAAGCCGACGATCCGCGTGATCCGCATCGAAGGCGCCGGCCGCGGATACGACGAAAAGAAAATCAAGGAGAACCTCGACATTCAAACCGGTTCGATTCTGAATATTTCAAAGGTGCAGCGCAACCTGCAGCGCATCGAGAGCCTGTACAAGGAAAAAAATTTCCACAATGTCAGCGTCGACTACAACGTGGTCTATCTGAAAAACAACCAGGCCGATCTGGAATTTATCATCGACGAAGGCGAAAAGATTAAAATCCGGCGGATCAGCATCGAAGGAAACAGCGCCTACAGCGATGAAGAACTCAAAGATCTGATGAAGACCTCGGAAAAAGGGTTTTTTTCCTTTATCACCAAATCCGGGGAATTGAGTCGGGAGGATCTGGATCGCGACGCGGCCGCCCTGAGCGCGTTTTATCAGAACAACGGCTACATCCAGGCCCGGGTCAGCGATCCGGAGGTCACCTTCAAAGACGAGTGGATTGAAGTATCCATCAAGGTCGAAGAGGGGCTGCGGTTTCGCTTCGGTGAGATCGACATCGAGGGGGAGCTGATTCTGCCCAAGGACCGCCTTTTGGAAAAACTGACCATCAGCCAGGAAGTGTTCTATAACCGAGAGAGGGTCCGCAGCGACGTGCTGCGCCTCAAGACCATGTACGCCGATCAAGGCTATGCCAATGCCGACGTCACCCCCCGCATCCACCGGGACGAGGAAAACCAGAAGGTCGACATTACCTACACCATCGACAAGGGAAGCCTCGTGTACTTCGAGCGAATCAACATTGCCGGCAACCAAAAAACCCGGGACAAGGTGATCCGCCGGGAGTTGAGGGTCTACGAAAAGGAGCTCTTCAGCGAAACCCGCCTCAAGCGCAGCATCCAGAACCTGTACCGGCTCGATTATTTCGAAGACGTGAGGGTCGACACCCCCAAGGGATCGGCCGACGATCAGATGATCTTAAACATCGACGTCACCGACAAATCCACCGGCTCTTTTACGTTCGGAGGCGGATACAGCACCGTGGAGGATTTTTTCCTCAGCGGCGGCCTCCAGCAGCGGAACCTGTTCGGCAAGGGGCAGATCCTGAGCCTGGATGCGCAGGTGGGGGGCAGAACCCAGCGGGTATCGTTGAGGTTCACCGAGCCCTGGCTGTTCGACATTCCCCTGTCGGCCGGATTCGACTTCTACAACTGGCTGTACAGGTACGAAGATTACGACAAAGACAGCACTGGCGGAAGACTGCGGGCAAGCTACCCGGTCTGGAAGAACACCCGGGCGTATCTGTCCTACCGCTACGATGTGTCCGAGGTGCAGGACATCGAAGCCGATGCGGCCCGTTCCATCCAGGAGCTGGAAGGGAAAAATGCAACCAGCAGCATTACCCCGGAGCTGCGCTACGACTCCAGAGACAAGCGCTTCAACACCACCCGGGGATCGAAGCACAGTTTTTCTGTCGAATATGCGGGCGGCGTCATGGGCGGGGACATCGGTTTTGTCAAGACCCTGGCCGAAACCGGGTGGTATTTACCCCTCTGGTGGGACCACGTATTTTTCATCCACGGCGAGGGGGGATGGATCTTCGAAAACGGGGACGGGCTGCTGCCGGACTATGAACGGTTTTACCTGGGGGGGATGAACAGCATCCGGGGGTTTGACTGGCAGGATATTCACGCCACGGACGAATACGGAGACTCGATCGGCGGTGAAAAGTACATCCAGGGAAACGTCGAGTATCAAATCCCGCTGTTCAAGGATGCCGGAATCGTCGGGGTGTTGTTTTTCGACATCGGAAACGTTTACGGGAAAGACGAGAATATCGATCTGGGAAATACGCGCGAAAGCGCCGGCTTGGGCGTTCGGTGGTACTCTCCGGTGGGACCCATCCGCCTGGAGTACGGGCATCGTCTCGATCCGCTGCCCGGCGAAGAGACCGGCGGGCAATGGGAGTTTTCCATGGGGTCGGTTTTCTGAGCCGAATATGGTATAGGGGTCGGATCGGCTGGCGGCAGGCTGATGGGCCGAAAACCGTCGCCACAGTGGCAGAAGCCCGTCTGCCGAATACAAGATACAAGAAGACGGTTTTTCATTCAATCGACGAGATCAAAGGGGGACGACATGCACAGACTGACCGCGATCGGGGTCTGTTTTCTGTATCTGGCGGTGTCTGCCGCAGGGGTTTTGGCGGCCGAGCCGGTCAAGATCGGCATCCTCGACTTTCAGATGGTCCTGCAGCAATCCAAGGCCGGCATGGCAGCGCAGGAAAGGATCAATGAGGCTGGAAAAAAGATGGAGGCCGAACTGCAGGACCGAAAGGACGACATCGAGGAGAAGCGGAAAAATTTTGAACGGGAAACTCTGGTGATGGGCAAGGAGGCGCGGGAAGAAAAGGAGCGGGAGATCCGTATCCTGATCAATGATTTCAAGACGCTCCAGCAGAAGTATGCCGCCGAGTTCAAGGCCCGGGAGCAGACCCTGATCCGAAAGATCCAGGAAGAGGCGTTTGTCCTGGCAGAGAAAATCGGCAAAGAGCAGGGCTTTTCACTCATATTGGAAAAAAGAGAGTCGGCTGCCATCTACCACGATCCGCGCTATAATATCACCGAAGAGCTGATTCGGCGCTACGATCAAACGACGGCCGGCGCGGAAAGAAAGGCCGAATAGGCGCGAACATGGGCCATACGCTGAAAGAACTGGCAGAAGCCGTCGACGGCGAGCTGGCCGGAAGCCCGGATCGGGTCATTGCCGGGGCAGCACCTTTTGAACTGGCCGGCCCAGACCAGATCACCTATGCCGGCAGCGCGAAGTTCTGCCGTCGGATTCGAGAAACCGGGGCCGGGGCGGTGATCGTCCCCAAGGATTTCATTTCAGAGGAAAAGGACTTGATCCGGACGGCGTTCCCGGAGGTGGCCTTTGCGCGGATCCTGGCCTTGCTTCATCCACAGGCCCGTCCCGCACCGGGGGTCCGTCCGTCGGCCCGGATCGGCGCCGGATTGACCTGCGGCAAGGATGTGGCCGTGGGAGAATGCGCCGTGCTCGGGGAAGAGGTGGTTTGCGAAGATCGGGTTTGCATCGGGGCAGGATGCTACATCGGAGACCGGGTTCGGATCGGTGCCGAGACGGTGATCCAGCCGAACGTGACGATTCTAGACGACTGTGTCGTCGGCGCCCGGGTGATCATCCATTCCGGAACCGTCATCGGTGCAGACGGGTTCGGATACGCCTCCGACGGAAAGGAGCATCACAAGATCACCCACCGCGGCATCGTGCAGATCGACGACGACGTGGAGATCGGAAGCTGCAACACCATCGATCGAGCGACCTTCGGCAAGACGTGGATTCAGCGGGGAGTAAAAACCGACAACCTGGTGCACATCGCCCACAACGTGCAGGTGGGGGAAGGAACCCTGCTGGTGGCCCAGGCCGGAATTTCGGGCAGCGTGACCATCGGTACCCGGGCGATTCTCGCCGGCCAGGTCGGTGTCTCCCAGCATCTGCATATCGGCGACGGCGCCATTGTGGGCCCCCAGAGCGGCTTGGGCAAGGACGTCGATGCCGGAGACATCGTGACCGGTTCCCCGGCCATGCCCCACAGAATCTGGCTGAAGGTCCACCGCACCCTGCCCAGATTGCCCGACCTGGCCAAGCAGGTTGCCGAACTGACACGACGCCTGGACACCCTGGAAAAACAGAAACCGGTCGAGTCGCAAGGAGACGAGGGCGGAAACACCCCTTCGGAGTAAGGCCATGGAAACGATTCTGGACATTGAGAAGATCATGTCGCTGATTCCCCATCGGTACCCTTTTTTGATGGTGGATCGGGTGCTGGCGTTGGAGCCGAAAAAGCGGATCCAGGCCCTGAAAAACGTGACCATCAACGAGCCTTTTTTTCAGGGGCATTTTCCGGGTGCGCCGGTGATGCCCGGCGTGCTGATCGTCGAAGCCATGGCCCAGGCCGGCGGGGTTCTGGTCTTTGCTTCGGCCCCGGAGGAGGCGCCCCGAAAGCTGATTTACTTCATGGCCATCGACAAGGTCCGGTTCCGGAAGCCGGTGGTGCCGGGCGACCAGTTGATTTTCGAAGTCGAGGTGCTCAAGCAGCGCGCCAAGGCGGTCAAGCTTGCCGGCATCGCGAAGGTGCAGGAACAAATCGTTGCAGAGGCCGAAATGATGGCTTCCATGGGAGACCCTTCATGATCCATCCAACAGCCCTGGTCGACGCCAAGGCAGAGATCGAATCGGACGTGGAAATCGGACCCTACAGCGTGATCCACGGCGATGTCCACATCGGTTCCGGGGTCCGCATCGGATCCCACGTGGTCATCGAACCATACGTGACCATCGGTCCGGACTGCCAGATTTTCCAGTATGCGGCGCTGGGGGCAGTGCCCCAGTCGGTCAAGTTCGAGGGCGAAAAAACCTTCCTCAAAATCGGACGCGGGACCGTGCTGCGCGAGTTCGTGACCGTTCACCGGGGCACCGGGTTCGGCGGTGGCATCACCGAGGTCGGAGAGGAAAACTACCTGATGGCTTACACCCACGTGGCCCACGACTGCCGCACCGGGCGCAAGGTGATGATGGCCAACAACGCGACTTTGGCCGGTCACATCACTATCGGCGATCATGCCACCATCGGCGGGCTCGTCGCCGTGCATCAGTTCGTGAGAATCGGTGAATACGCCTTCATCGGCGGCAAGTCGGCGGTGGTCAAGGACGTGCCGCCTTTCGTGATCGCTGCCGGCGACCGGGTGAGGCTCCACGGGCTCAACTCGGTGGGACTGAAGCGCCACGGGTTTTCCCCGCAGAGCCTGTCTGCCCTGAAAAAAACCTATCGAATCATTTTCCGCATCGGTCTGACCCTCAACGAGGCGATCGAACGGGTCAAGGCGGAGGTGGAACAGGTTCCCGAGGTGGTCACCTTCATCGAATTTATTCAGTCGTCGAGCCGGGGGATCACCCGGCAATGAAATCGCTTTGGCGATTTCATTGCCTGTTCGCTTCGCGAAAAAGCAAGGCATTCTCCTACAAACACCCATGACGAATTCGCTTCGACAAAACACCGGCGCCGACAATGAGGCTTCTGCAACCGCACCGCGCCGGGTCGGGCTGATCGCCGGCGGCGGAAAGTTTCCGATCTTGTTTTCTAAAAGGGCGCGCAGCCGGGGATATGAGCTGTTTACCGTCGCCCACCTGCGAGAGTCCGATGCCGCCCTGGCCGATTATGCCGAGGCCGTCGAGTGGGTGCACCTGGGCCAGGTGAAGCGGATTCTGAAGTTTTTCAAGCGTCACGGGGTCACAGAGGCCGTGATGATGGGAACCATCAAAAAGACGCGGATGTTCACCGACGTCCGGCCCGACACCAAGGCCATCGCCCTGGTGGGAGCCATGGCCAGCACCCACGATGACGGGGTGCTGAGCGCCTTTGCCGCCCTTCTGGAAAAAGAAGGTATCCGCGTCCGGCCGGCGACGTTCCTCCTGCCGGAGATGATCGCCCCGGCGGGCTGCTGGACCCGGCGCAAACCGAACCGCGCGGAGAACGCCGACATTCGCTTCGGCTGGTCGGTGGCCAAAGAGATCGGCCGCCTGGACATCGGCCAGTGCGTGGTGGTCGCCGGCGGCTCCGTAACCGCGGTAGAAGCCATCGACGGCACCGATGCCACGATTCTTCGGGGCGGAAAACTTGCCGAAGGAAACGCCGTGGTGGTCAAAATCTGCAAGCCGACCCAGGACACCCGGTTCGATATGCCGGCGCTGGGGGTGGAGACCATCCGGATCATGGCCGAGGCGGGGGTCAGCGCCCTTGCACTGGAAGCGGAAAAATCGGTCGTGTTCGATCGAGAGGAAATGGTCGCCGAGGCCGACCGGATGGGGATCGCTGTGGTGGCGATCAAAGAGCCGGAAAACAGCCTGTAAGCTGCTTAGCTGTTAACTCAACCTTCGGTATTCATGATTCCGCGAAATGAATAATTCGCTGCCGGTGTGCGAACTCGCCCCAAAGGATACCTATCATCAGCGCAGGTCGAAAAATTATCAAAACGATGAGGCTGTTGGATGGAAGCAGCGGTAAAGAAAAGCGCAACAGGCGCTGATGAAAGGTATCCTAAGGGGCTCAGACAGCGCACACTGCCATCAAATCATCCATTTCGCTCCTCCGGAGACGAAAGCCGAAGGTTGAGTGTTCAGCCATTAAGGCAGACGCAAAGAGGGTTTTTATGGAGAAGCTGAAGGTGGGGGTGATCGGCGCGGGATATCTGGGTCGGTTTCATGCCGAGAAATACGCGCGGATGGAGGATGTGGACCTGGTGGCGGTGGTCGATACAGACGAGGCCGCAGCCCGACGGACGGCCGAGAAATGCGCCGCCGCCGCCGCCTCTGATTATCGAACGCTTTTCGGCCAGGTCGATGCCGTCAGCATCGTTGTGCCGACATCGCTTCATTTTTCGATCAGCCGGGATTTTCTCGAGAACGGCATCGATGTTCTGATCGAAAAACCGATGACCGCCAGCCTCGAAGAAGCGGACGAACTGATTCATATCGCCGAATCCAGGGGGCTGCTGATCCAGGTAGGACACCTGGAGCGGTTCAATCCGGCAGTGCTGGCCCTGGAAGGGGAGGCGGCAACGCCGCTGTTCATCGAATCGAACCGGCTCAGCGTTTATCAACCCCGGGGCACGGATGTCAGCGTCGTTCTCGATCTGATGATCCACGACATCGACATCATTTTAAACCTCGTGCGTGCGGAGACAATCGACATCCGCGCCGCGGGCCTTCCGGTGATCGGCAACCAGGTGGACATCGCCAATGCCCGGCTGGCGTTTGCCGGCGGCGCAGTGGCCAACGTCACCGCCAGCAGGGTGTCCCTGAAAAACGAGCGCACCCTTCGGCTCTATCAACGGGACGCTTTGTTTGCCGTGGATTTTGCCGGCCGCTCGATTACGGTGATCCGTCCCGGCGATCCGCCCGACAATGACTGCCCGATACCGGGCATGAAGATGACGCAGCGGCGCTTCGACGAAAGCGACGCCTTGGAAGACGAACTGCGCTCTTTTGTCAGATCGGTCCAAAACCGAAGAGAGCCGGAGGTTACGGGGAAGATGGGCCGGGATGCACTGCGGGTCGCCCTGAGCGTGATGGCGCAGATCGATGCCCATCCACGGGGTTGACGCCGTCCGAAACAGGCCTCAAGTTCTATGGGCCTGGCGCCTTCATGGTCGGGCAAAACGGTTTTGCGGCGGGGTTTTTTTTTGAATCTTAGGAAAACCGCAGGCAAACGGGTGATGATCGTCGCCGGGGAGGCTTCCGGGGACCTTCACGGGGCTCGGCTGGTGAGGGAGATGCGGGCCCGGAACCCCGGCACGAAATTCTGGGGTATCGGGGGAAAAGCCCTTCGAAAAGAAGGGGTGCGTCTTGCCGTTGACTGCAACACCCTTGCTGTGGTCGGCATCACCGAGGTGCTTCCCCGTCTTCCGCAGATTCTGGCAGGGATGAACACGGCAAAAAATCTGCTGCGAGATGTCCGTCCGGACCTGCTGATCCTGATCGATTTCCCCGACTTCAATCTTCACCTGGCAGCCACGGCAAAGCGGATAGGCGTGCCCGTCCTTTACTACATCACCCCGCAGGTCTGGGCCTGGCGAAAGGGGCGGGTGCGGATCATGAAGCGGCGGATCGACCATGCCGCGGTCATTTTGCCGTTCGAGGCGGATTTTTTTCGGCGGCACGGTATTGCGGCGACCTATGTCGGCCACCCGCTCCTGGACGACGAACCACCGAAAACTGCGCCGGCGGGACGCCTTTGGCCTGAGACCGGGGCAAGCGGGCCGGTGGTGGCGCTGCTGCCCGGATCCAGGGAGAGGGAGGTGGCTGGGCATCTGCCGGCGATGGTCGAAGCCGCAGGCCGGCTGGCGCGCCGGCACCCCGAACTTCGGTTCGCCGTTTCGGTGGCGCCGTCGGTGCGCCGGGAAACGGTCGAAGAGATTCTCGCCCATCGGTCTTCTTTGACGCCGGCTGCGCTCACCGTGACCGAAGCTCCGGTGGAAGCGCTTTTTTCTGTCTGTACAACGGCGGTGGCGGTGTCGGCCACCGTCACCTTGCAGGCGGCCCTTGCCGGGACGCCGACGGCCATTGTCTACCGGGTTTCCGCCCTGAGCTACTGGGCGGGACGCACCCTGATGCGGGTGCCCTTCATCGGCCTGGCGAACCTGATCCCCGGCCGACAGGTAATGCCCGAGCTGATCCAGAAAGAAG
>JAIPEL010000071.1 GCA_021737185.1 Desulfobacterales bacterium
CTTGATTTTCGGCTACCGACACCTGGGCCATCTGCTGGCCTGCATGGATCCGCTGACGTCCTGCCCTACGTCCCATCCTCTTCTCGACCTGGAAGCGTTCGGCCTGGAAAGCGAGGACTTGGAAAGCGAGTTCCTCGCCACGGCGTCGATTGCAGAAGACCGGGTTTCCCTCGAAGAGATCATCCAAAAACTGAAAAAGACCTACTGCCGTTCGATCGGCGTGGAGTACATGCACATCCAGGATCCGGAGGAGCGCCGCTGGCTCCAGCAGAAGATGGAACCGGTCGGCAACCAACCGGAAATGGACTCGGAGCAAAAGCGCCGCATCCTGTGGAAACTGACCGAGTCGGCGGTTTTCGAGCATTTTTTGAACAAGAAATATGTGGCCGTCACCCGGTTTTCCCTGGAGGGGGCGGATAGCGTCATTCCACTGCTTGACATTCTTACCGACCGATTGGCCGAAGCCGGCTGCCGGGAGCTAATACTTGGCATGGCCCATCGTGGAAGACTCAATGTGCAGGCCCATATTCTGAAAAAGCCCTATGAGGAGCTTTTTGCCGAATTCGAAAGCTGCTACGACCCGGACGAGTTGATCGGCTCAGGTGACGTCAAATATCACCTGGGCTTTCTCTCCGACGGGCAAACCGCCTCGGGCAAGTCGCTTCGAATGTTTCTCATGAACAATCCCAGTCACCTGGAGGCGGTCAACCCGGTGGTGGAAGGGTTCGTAAGAGCCCGCCAGGAGATTCTCCGAGGCGATCAGCGAAGCCGGGCCGTTCCGGTGCTCATCCATGGGGATGCTGCCTTCGCAGGCCAGGGAGTCGTGGCCGAAACCCTGAACATGAGCCAACTTTCCGGTTACAGCACCGGAGGAACGGTCCACCTGGTGATCAACAACCAGATCGGCTACACCACGGTCCCGGAAGATGCCCGCTCTACCCGTTACGCCACCGATCTTGCCAAGATGTTGATGGTGCCGGTGTTCCATGTCCATGGGGAAGATCCCGATGCCGCCGTGCATGCGGCGACGCTGGCGGCCGATTACCGAAGCCGATTTGCCAAAGACGTGGTCATCGATCTGGTTTGCTACCGGCGCTACGGCCACAACGAAGGTGACGAACCGTACTTTACCCAGCCCCGGATGTACGACCGAATTCGGGAGCGTCCCTCGCCCCACAAGCTCTATGCCGAAACCCTGATCGAAGCCGAGGAGATCTCCCAAGATGAGGTCGAGCAAATGGAGCAGGAGGTCAAGAGCCGGCTCGAGGATGCCTTCGATGAAGTGCACGGAAGTTCCTGCCCGTTCCCCGAACATCGTTTTTTCGAAGAATGGGAACACTACCGGGGCGGCTACGATGCAGACGGACCGGACACTGCCGCCGACTGGAAGCGGCTCCAACGCCTGGCAGAAGCCCTCAACACGGTCCCTGAGGGATTCAACCTGTTCAAGAAAGTCAAAGCGCTGCTGGAAAAGCGGATGGAGGCGGTGAAAAGCGGAAAGGGCATCGACTGGGCCAATGCCGAGGCGCTGGCATTTGCCACCTTGCTCGTCGAGGGCTATCCGATCCGGCTCAGCGGGCAGGACAGCCGCAGGGGAACATTCAGCCAGCGGCACAGTGAACTGGTCGACACCAACAGCGGCGAAACGCATTTTCCCCTGAATCATCTGGCCGATGAGCAGGCGCCCTATATGGCCTACAACAGCCTTCTTGCCGAATATAGCGTGCTGGGGTTCGAATACGGGTATTCGCTGGCCCGACCCGATGCCCTGACCCTGTGGGAGGCCCAATTCGGGGATTTCGTCAACAATGCCCAGTCGATCATCGACCTGTTTATCGCAAGCGGCGAGGCCAAGTGGCAGCGGTTGAGCGGCCTTGCCCTGCTGCTTCCCCACGGCTGGGAGGGGTTGGGGCCGGAACACTCCAGTGCGCGGCTGGAGCGGTTTCTGCAGCTCTGCGCAGACGACAACATGATCGTCTGCAACCCGACCACCCCGTCCCAGTATTTTCATCTGCTCAGGCGCCAGGTCCTGGCCCGGTACCGAAAACCGCTGGTGGTCATGACCCCAAAAAGTCTGCTGCGCAACCCCATGGCCGTCTCTTCGATCCAGGACTTGTCCGAAGGCAAGTTTCAGACGGTGATCGAAGAACAAGAGAAGATCAAATCCCCTGAGCGAGTCCTGCTGTGCAGCGGGAAGATTTTCTACGAGCTTTTCAAACGGCGCGGGGAACTGGAAAAAAAGATCGCCATCGTGCGGATCGAACAGTTTTATCCGTTTCCGGAAGAGAGGCTCAAAGAGGTGGTTTCCGCCTTCAAGAAGGTGCCGCGGTGGTCCTGGGTGCAGGAGGAGCCTGAAAACATGGGGGCCTGGTTTTTTCTGCGCCATCGGCTTCAGGCACTGATCGGAAATAAAATCGACTACGTGGGAAGGCCCGCGGCGTCAAGCCCGGCAACCGGATTTCCTGCGATCTATCGCAGACAGCAGGCTGCGATCATCGAAGAGGCCGTCGGACCGGCCCCGAAAGAGTAGATACGATGAACGGGAGAGGCCATGCAGATCGAAGTCAAAGTCCCCAGTGTGGGAGAGTCGGTACAGGAAGCGGTCATTGCCGAATGGTACAAGAATGACGGCGACAAGGTCCAAAAGGACGAGCCGCTTTTCGTCATCGAAACCGACAAGGTCACCCTCGAAGTGGAGGCAGAGGCCGACGGGACGCTGAGCATCAAGGTAGGCGAGGGCGAAACGGTTTCCATCGGCCAGGTGGTGGCCACGATCGATACCGAAGCCGCGGAAGCCGCCGAAGAGAAGGCGCCGTCCAAAGAAGAGAAAAAGGGCCGGGAGGTCGAGGGAAAAGAAGAAGCGGAAAAGAAGAAAGAACCGAAGCCTGCCGAGGCGCCTGCCGGGGAAAAATCACCCGGAGAGCGGGAAAAGGAAAAGCCGCCGCCTTCGCGGCAGGATGCAGATCGTCTGCTTTCTCCCGCTGTCCGCAGGCTGATCGAGGAAAAGAATCTCGATCCCGGCGATATTTCCGGCACCGGTCCGGGCGGCCGCATCACCAAGGAAGATGTGCTTTTGCACCTGGAAAAAAGCGAACCGGAAAAAGAGGCGCCTGGACCGAAGAAGGAAGCCGAAGAAAAGCCGGGGGCAGAGGAAGGGGTTCGGCGCAAGAAGATGTCTCCGATCCGGCAGCGAATCGCCGCACGCCTCCTGGAGGCCAAGCAGAACACGGCGATGCTGACCACCTTCAACGAGATCGACATGAGCCGGGCCATGGCCACCCGCTCCCGGTACAAAGAACCGTTTCAAAAGCAGTACAACATTTCCTTGGGGTTCATGTCCTTTTTCATCAAGGCCTGCGTGGAGGCGCTCAAGGAATTTCCCGAGATCAACGCCTACATCGAGGGAAAAGACATCGTCTACCACGACTACTTCAATATCGGTGTCGCCGTCGGATCCGAACGGGGCCTGGTGGTTCCCGTGATCCGGAATGCGGAAAAAAAGAGCTTTGCCGAGTTGGAAAAAGCCATCGTCGACTTCGTGGAGAAGATCAAGAAAAACCGGCTGGATCTTTCCGATCTGGAGGACGGCACCTTTACCATCACCAACGGCGGGGTCTTCGGCTCCTTGCTCAGTACCCCGATTTTGAATACCCCCCAGAGCGGCATCCTGGGCATGCACAAGATCGAAAAGCGGCCGGTGGTGGTCGACGACCAAGTCGTGATTCGTCCCATGATGTACGTGGCCCTGAGCTACGACCACCGGGTAGTAGACGGAAAAGAGGCGGTGACCTTTCTGCGCCGCATCAAGGAGTTCATCGAGGACCCGGAGCGGATGCTCCTGGAGATTTGAGCCATGCTTCCTGACGGGTCGCCGCAGAATTTGTCTTCGCATAATCTAAGCCAGGCAGTCGGCTCAACGGAGAGGAAAGCCATGGTTCGGAGGGGCAGCGCCACCGCTTTTTCGCTGTGTGGGCGATACATTTTGATTTTCCTCCTTTTGATGTTCATCAGCGCTTGCGGTCATTCGATCCGGATCCCCGATCCGGCCCCTTCTGCGATCCGCATTTACAAGAGCGTCCGCCTGCCCGCCGGGACGGCCCGCATGAAGCCGACCGGCGTCATTCTTAACAAAAATGAGCGTTACACCATCATGGCCACCGGCAGCATCGACTACTGCCCCAACGGAAGATGCAATTGGCGCGATGTCCGTCCTGAGATGGGCTGGCCGCTGATGACCCGGGTGGGAGATAGCCACTATTTAGCCCCCCTGCTTTCAGGAACCAACTCAGCGACTTGGAAGACACGGAGCAACTCCGGAGAGCTCTTTGTCGGGTACAAGCAGGGGGCGGTAGACAGCCAGGGAGAGCCGAAAAACCGGTCCCGCTACGAATACGATGCCGGCGCCTTTTATGTGAACATCATCGTCTGGAACACGGAAGACTGGACCCGCATTGCCGACGCCCTGGCGGCCTTGGTTCGGCAAAACCCGGAAAACAAACCCCTTGCCTATGCCTTGACCCAGGCCGAACGATTTCGCGACATCGAGACGGCCCGGGCCGACACCGTAAAAGAGCTGGAAAAAACCCGCAAGCAGATCGACCGGATCCAGAAAGAAACCGAGGCAAAAACCGCTTCTTCTTCGAAGCCCTCGGAGCCGCCGGCGTGGTCTTCCTCCCGGCCGGCCGAACAAAAACCTCCCGCAGCCCCCAGCCGGCAAGACGATCAGGTCGCCCGGCTCCAGGCGAAAATGGCCGAGTTGACCGCGATGCTGGCCAAGCTCGAGGAGACCCAGAAAGCCCTGGAGGTGGAGAGAGACCGTTCCCAGGAGCTTTCCGCCGAGATCGATGCCTTCGAAGAGCGGGAAAAGGAGCTGCTCTCCAAGCTGGAAAAGACCGATGCAAAACCCCCTGTGGTGGTGATCGCCGAGCCCGCAGACGGTGCTCAAACAGAGGCCCGCCAGGTCGCACTTTCCCTGGTGGCCGAAGACGACGCCGGCATCGAACGGGTGGAGATCGTCGTCAACGGAAGGCCGCTTTCCGACGGCCAAGACCGGGGCATGGTGGTGGCCGGCGCACACCGGCAAAGAAGGGTGGAGCTTCGCAGAATCGTGGCCCTTTCTCAGGGGCAAAACCGGATCGTCGTCCGGGCGGTCGACACCGACGGCGTCGAGGCGACGCGCACGGTGACGCTCGAGCGGATCGAGCGGCGGCGGAACATTTGGGCGGTGGTGGTGGGGATCAACGCCTACCGGAACGTGCGCCCCCTGTCCTATGCGGTGGACGACGCCCGGGCCTTTTGCCGGCTGCTGATCGAGCAAAACCGGGTTCCGGAGGAAAACGTCCTGCTTTTGCTCGACGAGGAGGCCACGCTGCCCCAGCTCAGGAGCGTCATGGGAACCCACCTCAAGAGCCGGGCCGGAGAGCAGGACACGGTGCTGATTTTTTTCGCCGGCCACGGGGCGGCGGAGCGGGATGTCTCGTCTCCGGACGGAGACGGGCTGGAAAAATACCTGCTGCCCGTGGAGGCCGATCCCAACGACCTGTATGCGTCAGCCCTTCCCATGCGGGAAGTCTCCCACATCTTCCGGCGCATCCGGGCCGAGCGGCTGGTGTTCATCGTCGATGCCTGTTACAGCGGGGCTGCCGGGGGAAGGACCGTTTCCATGCCCGGTTTCCGGGCCCAGATCTCCGATGCCTTCCTTGAAAGACTTTCCAGCGGGAAGGGCCGGGTCATTCTCACCGCCAGCGGGGCAAACGAGGTCAGCGCCGAAAAGGCCGAGCTCGGCCACGGCGTTTTTTCCCATTTTCTTCTTCAGGGGCTCAAAGGTCCGGCCGATGTCGATGGAGACGGACTCGTCACGGTCGACGAACTCTATGACTACGTCTCCACAGAGGTCCCGCGGGCCACGGGCCAGGAGCAGCACCCGGTCCGAAAGGGGACGGTCGAAGGCCGTTTGGTGGTCGGCATCGTTCCCTGATAAAATCGCCCGGTCATGCTGGAACGGTTCGACCGAGCGGCGGTGCTGGAAACCGGGCGGTTTTTGTTGAATCATGTCTTTCGGTTCTGGCATCCAAAGCCTGGCTTTTGAGCTCTTGAAGCCTCCCGGCCTCCCGGCATCCCAGCGTCCCAGCCTTCTCGCGTCCCAGCTTCCCAGCAGAATCACAGTGTCTGAGGCAGGCTGGCTGCCCAGCCGTGTTCAGTATCCCCCTATGGCTGTTCTTTCTTAAAAAGATCGGTACTGATATACCGCTCCCCGGTGCTTGCCAGCACGGTGACGATGCGCTTGTTTGCGGACTCGGGGCGCCGGGCCACGGTCAGGGCCGCCCAGACGGCGGCGCCCGAAGAGATGCCGCAAAGCAGCCCCTCCTTGTCCGCCAGACGCCGGGCGATTTCAAAGGCGTCGTCGTTTTCCACGGTGATGACCTCGTCGATGATCGACCGGTCGAGCACCTCCGGCACGAATCCGGCCCCGATTCCCTGGATTTTATGCTTTCCGGGGGCGCCTCCAGACAGAACGGGCGATCCGGCCGGTTCCACGGCAATGATGCGGGATTCGGGCTTTTTCTCCTTGAGAAACTGTCCTACTCCGGTCAGGGTGCCGCCGGTCCCGACCCCGGCCACGAAGATGTCCACTGTTCCTTCGGTGTCGTTCCAGATTTCTTGCGCCGTGGTCTCCCGGTGCACCCTCGGGTTTGCGGGATTGGCGAACTGGTTGGGCATAAACGCATTCCGGTCTTCGGCAAGAATCCGCTCCGCTGCCGCGATGGCGCCCTTCATGCCGTCGTCTCCGGGGGTGAGGATCATTTCGGCTCCGAGGTGGCGGAGGAGTTTTTTGCGCTCCTCGCTCATGGTTTCGGGCATGGTCAGGGTGAGCCGGTATCCCCGGGCGGCGCAGATAAAGGCCAAGGCGATGCCGGTGTTGCCGGAGGTGGGTTCGACGATGCGGGTTTCCGGGCCGATCTTTCCCTCGGACTCGGCCGCCCGGATCATTGCACCGGCAATCCGGTCCTTGACGCTGCCTACGGGGTTGAAAAACTCCAGCTTGGCCAGCACCTCCGCCTTGAGCCCTTCGGCCATGCGGTTGAGCCGCACCAGCGGCGTTTTCCCAATCGTTTCCACCACATCCGAAAATATTCTCATTTCTAAGCTCCTTTAGCGCCAACACTGATGAAATCGTAAAATATCCCCGAAGCGTCGAGCCGAACGCTGGTCTAAGTCCGAGGCAGGCTCTATTCCGGCGGCAACAAGAAGATTTTGAAGCCACTGGATTCCCGCTTTCGCGGGAATGACGAAAATATTGATTTTTGATGGGCCTTCTTGATTGAAAACCAAATTCCCTACCACCAGCGATTCCAAAATCAGTAACGGGGTCTTTCTGAACCGGCGGCGGAGCCGCCCCGATAAATGCGCGCCAGCGCATTTATTTGTAGATCAGCTGGGGTGCTTTGATGAGCACCTTGGTGTCCGGCGGGACCGATTCGGTGAGCCACACGTTTCCGCCGATGATCGAGCGGGCGCCGATCACCGTGTTTCCGCCGAGGATGGTCGCGCCGGAGTAAACGATGACGTCGTCTTCGATGGTCGGGTGGCGCTTCTTGCCGCGATACTTTTCCCCGGCGTCCTTGGGCAGGGACAGCGCACCCAAGGTGACCCCCTGGTATATACGGACGTTGCGGCCGATTTCGGTAGTCTCGCCGATGACCACCCCGGTGCCGTGGTCGATCACGAAGCGCTCCCCGATACTGGCCCCCGGGTGAATGTCGATTCCGGTCGCGCTGTGGGCGGCTTCGGTCATGATCCGGGGCAGAAGGGGGACGTCGAGCTCGAAGAGACGGTGGGCCACGCGGTACACGGTGATGGCATGGATGCCCGGGTAGCTGAAAATAATCTCGTCATAGCTTTTGGCTGCCGGGTCGCCGTCGTAGACAGCCCGTACATCGGTGGCCAGAATCCGCCTGAGTTCCGGGATGCTTTCCAGGACTTTCAGGGCGATGGTATGGCCCTTTTCTTCGCATTCGGCGCACGGCAGGTCGTGACGGAAACATTCATGGCGGACGCTGTGGGTGATCTGCTCAGCCAGCAGGTCGTACAACACCGACACCTTCTGCCCCACGGTGTATTTCAGGTTGACCGGATCGAGTTTCTCCCGGCTGTAAAATCCCGGGAAAAGAATCTCCCGAAAGCCGGCAATCACTTCGGCAACGTAGCCCTCGGAGGGAATCGGCTCGTAGTCGATGTGGGTGAAGCACTGCTCGTCGTCGCAGTGGCCGATGATGGTTTCAGCCACTGCAGCCAGTTTTCTCCGGTGAGAAGCTGCGGTTGCGGCATCCAGCTTGCATGCATCATATCCTTTGGCAGCGGATTCATCCATCGCCATCTTCCCCCCCGATGCTCGGCGCCAGAAAAAAACGCCGTTTTCTGTTGATTTGCCTGTCCGTTGAATGTGTGAAAGTAAAGCAGGATCGCAAAGGTGTCAAAGCCAAGGGCCCCTGCGACCGGCATTGGAGGCCATCGGAAGAATCCGATTTTCTCGGTATGATGCATTTTTTTAGACAGGTTTTAGTCAATAAATGCTGGATTTGCTCTCGGCCATATGATATTTTTATTTTGCTTAAAGTTTCGTTCCATCCTGCCCGCTTTGCGCCAAACATGATGCTTTGTTTCCATGGGAGGCCGGCACCATGAGCCGATATGCGAAGGTCGCCATTTGGGTCGCTGTAGGCGTTGTCGTCGCCTTTCCCCTTTTTTCCATGACCTATTTCACAATGGTGCGCACCTCCACCCCGGGGTTTTGCGCCAGCTGCCATGAAATCAAGCCGGCGGTGCAGGAGTGGCGCAACTCGACCCATGTCAACAACGCATCCGGGGTCGTCGCCGACTGCATGGACTGCCACCTTCCCGCCCCCCACGACACCTTCGATTTTTTCTTTGCCAAAACCTACCACGGCGCCAAGGACGTGGTGAAACACTTCATCATCGAAGAATACGACCGTGAAAAGAACCGCAAAGCGGCATACGAGTTTTTCGACAATGACCAGTGCCAGAAGTGCCATCGAAACCTGCTGTATATGCCGTACAAGAGAGGGGCCATGCGGGCGCACCGCTCCGTGATATATGCAAGACCCGGCCTTGAGAAGCGCTGTGTCGACTGCCATTACGACCTGGTTCACAACGAACGGCTAACGGTCATGTTCCGCCAGTATGGAAACCTGCCGTACCAGGCCAAGGGGCTCCGGTTGGAAGGTCTTTGAGCCGCCTGTAGGCGGTAGAGCGGCTTTTACCGCGTTTCCATGAAAAACGGAAAGATGCCTGAACGTTTTTTTATTGAACAAGGGGAAAGGAGCAACCACTATGAAAAAACGGATTTTATTGTCCGGCCTGGTGCTGGCGATGATGATGGTGCTCTGCGCCGGTCCGGCAGAGGTGCTCGCCCAGCAGCCCAATTTCCCCAAGGTGAAAGAATACCGGATCGAGCGGAGCATCCCGCCCGAGGGGGTTGCCTGCATCGAGTGCCATCGGCAAACCACCCCCGGTATCTTCGCCGACTGGTCGAAAAGCCGCCACGCCAATGCCAATATCACCTGTCTGGACTGTCATTTGATCCAGCCCGGGGACCGGGACATTGCCAAGGGCCATAAAAAGTATTACGGCCGATCGGATCTGCCCTACGGCGAGGCGAAGTACGAAGTCCCGATCGCATCTGTGGTGACGCCGAAGGACTGTTCCCGGTGCCACCCCGACGAGGCGACCCAGTACAGCCGCTCCAAGCATGCCAACACCCTGGAGATCATCTGGAAGATCGACCCCTGGCTGAACAAGGGGATGAATTCGGACAACGAGAGAAAGACCGGGTGTTTAAACTGCCACGGGACCGTGCTCGCCATCGACGACAAGGGCAACCTCGACCCTGCTACCTGGCCGAATGTCGGCGTCGGCCGCCTCAACCTGGACGGCAGCAAGGGGTCGTGCACCTCCTGCCACACTCGCCACCGGTTTTCCGTGGGCGAGGCGCGGATGCCCGAGGCCTGCGACCAGTGCCATCTGGGGCCGGACCATCCGCAGATCGAGATTTATGAAGAATCCAAGCACGGAACCATTTACCATGCTTACAAGGACGAATATAACTTCGACGCGGCCGGAGGAACCTGGACCGCCGGAGTCGACTACCGGGCCCCCACCTGCGCGGGCTGCCACATGTCCGGCTCAGGCAAGGTAAACACCACCCACGACGTGACCGAACGGCTTTCCTGGGAGACCCAGGCGCCGCTGACCATCCGCCCTTCCGAGTTCAAGCCCTTTCCGGCCGACACCGACTGGCAGGCCGAACGTGAAAAGATGAAAAACATCTGCCGCCAGTGCCACGGAGATTCCTGGATCGACGACTTCTACCAAGGGTTCGACAAGGCGGTGGAAGAATATAACGAGGTTTATTATAAGCCGGCCAAAGCCAAGTTGGACGCGCTGTACGAAAAAGGCCTGCTCGACCAGACCAAATTTTTCGACGAGCACCTGGAGCTGCAATACTACGAGCTGTGGCACCACGAGGGGCGCCGCGCCCGCATGGGGGCCATGATGATGGCGCCGGACTATGCCTGGTGGCACGGTTTTTACGAAGTCAAGAGCCGCTTCAACGAGTTCATGGAAGAGGCCGCGGAGCTGGAAAAAACCAACACCAAGGCGTATATCTACCCGGACTATCCCAACGCCACGGGCGATACCACCCGTCCGGCGAAGATTTTCGGCAAATAAATTCGCTGGCGCGAATTTATAGGCGTTTCGCGTTTCGCGAAACGATACAAAAGATAGCTATCCGAAAACCTTTC
Organism: Desulfobacterales bacterium; assembly: GCA_021737185.1. Classification (GTDB taxonomy): domain Bacteria; phylum Desulfobacterota; class Desulfobacteria; order Desulfobacterales; family CAFBRK01; genus JAIPEL01. Next base: position 10,824 of record JAIPEL010000071.1, read on the forward strand.
ATCCCGCACCCTTCTGGGTGCGGGATTTTTATAGGGATTGTCATTCAGCCTTTTCATCGCTAAGAACGGCCATCACGCTGAACAAGCCGTGACAGCCCAGCCGGAGCGGAATCGTGACAATCCCTATAGGCCGTGCTTTTTCATTCGCTTCCAGACGGTCACCCGGCTGACTCCCAGGCGCCGGGCCGCTTCGCTTCGATTACCGCCGGTCGCTTCCAGGGTTCGGACCAGTTCTTCGCGCTCTGCCCCCCTTTTTGCCTCCGCCGGGGAAAGCGAAAGCGGCGGGCAGGCGGCCGGCTCCCGGGCCGAAATTTTGGGCGGCAGGTGGCCTGCGGCAATCCCGCCGCTGTTGCACAGGACAAATGCATAGTCGACGGCGTTTCGAAGCTCCCGGACGTTTCCCGGCCAGGAATAGGAGAGGAGCCTTTCCATGGCCTCCGGGGTCAGCCCCAGTATTTTTTTGCCGGTCTTTTCGTTGTTTCTCCGGATAAAGTGCTGCACGATTGCCGGAATGTCCTCCGGACGCCGGCGAAGGGGCGGGATCTGCATCGGAAAGACGTTGATGCGGAAGTATAGGTCTTCTCTGAACGCGCCTTCGGCGGTCAACCGGTCCAGGGATTTGTGGGTTGCCGATACGATCCGTACGTCCACATTGATCGGGCGGTGGTCTCCGACCCGCTCGATTTCGCGCTCTTCCAGTACCCGGAGAAGCTTGACCTGGGTGGAAATGGGCACGTCGCCGATCTCGTCCAGGAAAATGGTGCCGCCGTGGGCCACCTCGAATCGGCCGATGCGGTCTCGGTCCGCCCCGGTGTAGGCCCCCCGGGTGTGGCCGAACAGCTCGCTTTCCAGCAGGTTTTCATTCAGGGAGGCGCAATTGACCTTGATAAACGGCTTTTGCGCGCGCGGGCTGACATCGTGGATGGCCCGGGCAACAAGCTCCTTTCCGGTGCCGCTTTCCCCCTGGATCATCACCGGCGAGTCGGTGGGGGCGACATTGTCGATCAGATCGAAAAGATCCTGCATCACCGTGCTTTTTCCCAGGATGCCGTGGTAGCCCTCGTCCAGGTGCAGGGTGCGGCGAAGAGACAGGATCTCTTCCTGCTGCCGGACGATTTCAGACATGTCGGTGAGGGTTTCCACCGCCCCGATGATCGTTCCGTTTTCATCCCGGAGAACGGAGGCGTTTTTGATGACGTTCACCGTGCGGTTTTCCTTGTTGGTAATCATGCACTTTTTGGCGCGCACATTGCCGTCGGCATAGAGACCGCACCACTGTTCGGCCGGTCCTTTTCCGATGATCCTGCATCCGGTGCAGTCCAGGAGGCGGCAGGACTTTCCTTTCAGCTCTCCGGCGCGATAGCCGGTGAGCCGTTCGGCCGAAGGATTCATGGCCACCACCCGCCCCATCGGGTCGACCACGATGACCCCGTCCTGGAGCGTATCGACGATGGTTTTCCAGTATCGTGACAGATCCACGGCACTCCTCATAAAATCGCTATCACGATTTTAACTCAATTCGCGTTCCGCGAAAAAGGTAAAGTTGATGGGAGCAGACCAGGTGTTTCATAGGAGCCAAGTGAGCACACCGGATGTTAATCCAGAGACTTAACATTCGTTAACATAAGGGTTGGCAGACGAAATTGCAACCTCTGCGGCTTTATTGGTAATTCATACAATTCCAATTAGTTATGAGATATCCGTCAACCCTGGCACAGTCATTGCTGGGTCTGAATGAAGCAAACCGTTTGTCGAACGGGAGAAAATTTCTGATGCCCAAACAGGTGACTCTGATTCTCCGGCGACCGGAACAGATCCTTCGGGGATTTGAAACAGGTAAGGCTCTTTGCCAAAGCTGCAACAGGCCCAATGTTGTATTTCTGTGTCCGGGATGTTCTTCTCATCTTTTATGCCGATCGGCAGGACCGAGTGCGAGCGACCCTGATCTGGATTGTTTCACGGACCAGTGCGAAAATTGTGCGCCGTCCGGATTCCGATGCCTTAACGATGATCAGATCGCCCGGATGATCCGCCGGTCGGACATTGTGATTCCCCTGTAAAGACCGTGCCGCGAATTCTTCACATACTGCCCTCTGAACCCGATGCAACCGTCGAAAAATGGGTGGAGCGGATTTCCGGAGAAGGCGGCATCACCGTGACCAGCCTATACCGTGACCATGTCTCGGAAATCCCGGTCGACTGGCTCCGCCTCGTGGACGACATCTTCAGCCATGACCGGGTGATCTGCTGGTGGTAGGAGGGAAAACCGATCCCATGGCCGGACGACTCGGCATTCTCGTCAATTCGGACCGGCACCCGGAATACGTGCTCAAGCTTTGTCAGGCCGCTTCCCTGCGGGGACGGCAGGTCAGCGTCCACTTCACCGGCGCCGGGCTCGGCCTGGCAGAGGGACCGCTGATCGAGACCCTGGAAGGCATGGCCCATATTTCCCGGGAGCTGCATTCCTCCGGCAGGGATGGCGTCCCAAAGCTTCCCTGCCTTGCCCTTTCCGAATTTTTCCGCCGATGTGATCGAACGGTGGTTTTCTGACAACGCTGCGGCGGGCTCTGGAAAATGCCGGCATTTTAATCGCTATGGTTAACATTGAGTTAACAGGATTAACAGCTCCATCGGCTGACCAGGTTCAGAGACAGTCCTAAAAATTAATTAATCTCTGATACTTAGAGAAATGTTGGAAAATCATGAGAATTGGCACGCGGGTTGCTCTAAACAGTGGCCGTAAACGATGAACCCAGAACCCAGAACGCAGGACTCAGTATGAAAAGGAGATCGCCCCATGTTCGGTTTTAAAAAATTATTCATCGTCGCCGTATCTCTTTTGCTGGCCGCAACCTTCGTGGCATCGGCTGCGGCCATGGAGCAGGGAAACAAGCGGAAAGGCAAATACATCTACCGGAAAGTCTATCAGGCATGCCATGAGCGCGGCGCCGTAGAATCGGCCAAACCCCTGCTGAATCCGGATGCCAAGACCCAGGCGGAGTGGACGGCGATGTTCGAAAACAGAAATTTTGCCGAGTTCGAATGTGACGAAGAGTTCAAGGCCTTGCCTCAGGACGACCTGGTCGACATTTACACCTATCTGCACGCCCATGCGGCCGACTCTCCGACGCCGCTCAAATGCAAGTGATCAAATCGCTGCCGCGATTTGATCACTAAAAGAAAGCCGATGAAAGGAAGGATAACATGAAGATTCGCAACCTGCTTGCAACGATCGTCGCCGTGGGGCTGCTGATTTCTCCGGCGGCGGGTCAGGCAATCGCCGCCGACACTGCCGACTGGATGTTTCACGATATCGTCGATGCCGATTTCGTGGCCCGGCATGTAGCAGTGCCCCCGGCCGACGACGTCATGATCATCGACGCCCGGCCGAAGCGGGCCAAGTACGACAAGGGCCATATCCCCGGCGCCGTCAGCATCCCGGACACGGAGTTCGACAAGCATCTGGACAAGCTTCCGGCAGACAAGACAACGCTGGTCATCTATTACTGCGAAGGCGTCAAGTGCAAGCTGAGCCACAAATCCGCGAAAAAGGCCGAAGCCCTCGGATACACCAACGTCAAGGTGTATGCAGACGGGTTTCCGGGATGGATGGCCGTCGACGGCCATTATGCGCAGGTTTCCGCAGACTGGGTGGCCGAGCAGTTGGCCGGCGGCGAGCCGATGCTTCTGGTGGACTCCCGGCCGAAGAGGCCCAAGTACGACAAGGGGCACATTCCCGGCGCGGTCAGCATTCCCGACACCCGCTTCGACGATTTTGCCGGTCTGCTGCCTGCCGACAAGAATCTGCCGGTCGTCTTTTACTGCGGCGGCCTCCAGTGCAAGCTGAGCCACAAATCGGCGGAAAAAGCCTTGGCGCTTGGCTACAAAAACGTGAAGGTCTTTGCCGACGGCTATCCGAAGTGGGTCGCCATGTACGGCAAGGGAGCCGAATCCGCGGCCATGGTCAAGGCCGGCGAGGAAGAAGGCAGCATCGACATCGACACCTTCAAACAGATCGTCACCGAGCGGCCGGACAGTGTCTATCTGATCGACGTCCGGGATCCGGACGAATATGCCAAGGGTACCCTGAAAACGGCCCGGAACATTCCGGTGGACAAACTCGAGGACCAGCTGGCCGGGCTTGCGACGGACAAGCCGATCATCTATATTTGCGGCACCGGTGCCCGCAGCGGCGAAGCCTATTACATGACCCGGGATCTGCGGCCGGAGATCGAAGAGGTCTATTACCTGGAAAGCGAGATGACCATCAATGAAGACGGATCGTTCACCATCAAGGCCCCGGCAAATAGTTAACAAAAAAACAGAGAATAAGTGAAATTTCGAGGCGGCCGGTTCCATGGCCGCCGTCTCGGAAGAGATTTACCCAACGCAGAACCGCGGAGAAAAAGGACATGAAATCCGATCAACGGAACCGTTGGCCCCTGTTATTGACGGCGCTGCTGCTGTTGTCCGCGCTTGTCGGCGTTTCGGCCGCCGCAGATGAAGCCGGCGAAAATGTCGCCCCCGGCCGGTCCATGGCCCATCAGGCCACCATGCAATACCAGGTCTGGAACACCATAGACCACTCCCGGCTCAAAGCGCTCCAGCAGCCCTTTGAAAACGGCGCCCAGATTACAGAGGCCTGCCTGTCGTGCCACAACGATGCCGCCGAGCAGTTCAAAGAAACGATCCATTGGACCTGGAAGTTCGGCGAAGAAAAGGGCAAGGCCGGTTACTCGATCAACAATTTTTGCATCTCGGCCAACAAGCAGGCCGACAAGGGGTGCTACAGCTGCCACCCGGGTTGGGGCAAGGAGACCGAGACGATCAACTGCCTGGTCTGCCACGGGCGGTCGGATTTCAATTTCGAGGAGGCCTTTACCGACTACAAGGCCTTTTCCGCCGAAACCGAAGATCCCGAATCCCTGGAGCTGGCCGAAATGATCCAGGCCGACATCGCCGCAGCCGCCCAGAAGGTCGGGCTGCCGGAGCGCAAAAACTGTGGATCCTGCCACTTTTACGGCGGCGGCGGAGACGGGGTCAAGCACGGCGATCTGGATTCTTCCATGGCCAAGCCCAACAAGGCCCTGGACGTGCACATGGGCGAAGACGCGCAGGATTTTACATGCACCCGCTGCCACACCACCGTCCGGCATAACGTCGCCGGCCGGATGTACACGGCCCCGGCGTATACCGAGCGAAAGAGCCTGATCGAAGACGACCGGATCGCCAAGATCACCTGCGAGTCGTGCCACAGCGCCACACCCCACAGCGAGTCGAGCAGCATCGGGGAAAAGGCCAATGACCACACCGACAAGGTGGCCTGCCAGAGCTGCCACATTCCGACCTTTGCCCGGGTCAACCCGACCAAGATGTCCTGGGACTGGTCCACCGCCGGCAAATTCAAAGACGGAAAACCCTACAGCACCGAGGATCAGTTCGGACAGCACGACTACATGAGCATCAAGGGGACCATGGTCTGGGACAAGAACGTGAAGCCGGAATATCAATGGTTCAACGGCTCCATCGAGAGCGTCACGGTCAAGGCCCCGGTGGATCCTTCCGGCACCGTGGCGGTGAGCCATCCGGTGGGAAGCGCAGGCGACCCCAGCTCGAGGATCTTTCCTTTCAAGGTGCATCACGGCAACCAGCCCTACGACAAGGTGAACAAGACCCTCTTGGGACCGCTTCTGTCCGGGCCCAAGGGCTACTGGACCACCTTCGACTGGCAGGACGCCCTGACCCGGGGCCAGCAGGCCCTGGGGGTGCCGTATTCGGGAGAATTCGATTTCGTCAGGACCACCTACGTGTTTCCCACCACCCACATGGTGGCGCCCAAGGACAACGTGGTCGCCTGCACCGAGTGCCACGACCGCACCGAAAGCCGGGTGGCGAGCCTGACCGGGTTCTACATGCCGGGTCGGGACCACAATTCCTGGATCAATACCATCGGCTGGATCCTGGTCCTCGGTTCAATGATCGGAGTTTCGCTGCACGGGCTGGGCAGGATTTTTTCCAGCAGCAACGGCAGAGGCGGAAAGGAGAAAAACGACCATGTCGGATAGAAACTTGTCCCTTATCTACCTCTACACCCGCTACGAGCGATTCTGGCACTGGTTTCAGGCAGCCTTGATCATTTTGCTGCTGGTCACCGGATTCGAGGTCAACACCGGCGTGGGGATCTTCGGCTTCCAGACCGCGGTCACGGTGCACAACTACGCGGGGCTGACCTGGCTCATCGCCTTTGCCTTCTTCGTCTTCTGGCTGTTTACCACCGGAGAGTGGAAGCAGTACGTGCCGACGACCAAAAAAATGCTGGTCGTCATGCGGTACTATGCCTACGGCATTTTCCGCGGCGAGCCCCATCCGGTTCCCAAGCGCAAGGAGGCCAAGCACAACCCGCTTCAGCGGCTGACCTACCTGGGCCTGGCTGCAGCGCTGCTGCCGGTGCAAATGGCCACCGGATTTCTCTACTGGGGCTACAACTCCTGGGGAGACTGGGGGCTTTCGGCACTTACGCTCCAGATCGTGGCCCTGGTGCACACGGCGGGCGCCTTTGCCATTTTGAGCTTTCTTGTCGTGCACCTGTACATGACGACCACGGGACACACGATTTCCGCCCACGTCAAGGCGATGATCACCGGCTGGGAGGAGGTCGAAAAAGACGAGAAGATCGAAGACTGGGAGCAGCGGGCGGGTGTGAAAAACGCCTAAAACTCTCTGAAATAGTCGAATTGCATGAAAAGCGGCTTGCCCCGAATGTCGGAGCAAGCCGTTTTCATTTCAGCAGCCCGCGTTCGATGGCAAAGGCGGTCAGGGCGGCGGTGTTGTGCAGGTCGAGCTTTCTCATGAGATTGGCCCGGTGCTTTTCGACGGTCTTGATGCTGATGGACAGCTCTTGGGCAATCTCCCGGTTTTTTGCCCCCTCGGCGATCCGTTTGAGCACCTGGCGCTCCCGCTTGGACAGCTGCTGCCAGCTTGGCGGAGGCCTGCCGATGCCGCGGTCTTCCAGGTAGCCTTCGATCACCCCCCGGGAAACGGACGGACTCAGATACGGGCGGCCGGCCAGCACGCTTCGAATCGCCATCGTCAGTTCGCCGGTGCCCGCGGTTTTCAGCAGATAGCCGTCGGCACCGGCTTTTAGCGCCCCGTAGACCTGCGACTCGTCGGCGTGGACGGTCAGCACCAGGATCCGGGTCGGCAGTCGGCGGTTTTTGATTTCCCGGATCACCTCGGCTCCATTCATCCGGGGCAGGGAAAGATCGAGCAAGAGCAGCTCCGGCCGGATTTGCTCCACCTGCCGAAGGGCCTCCTGCCCGTCTTTTGCCTCTCCTGCGATTTCAAATTCACCATCGAAGGAAAGCAGCGCCCGGAGGCCTTCGCGAAGGATACGGTAGTCTTCGGCGATCACGATTCGGGGCTTATGTTTTTCGCCCAAGGTGTCTTCCGCTTAGAATTCAAAATTCAAGGTTCAAAATTCAAGATTCCACCGATGAAACTTTGATGCTTCTTTTGGCACTGGAACCGAAAATCCTTGCCCGTTCACGCTGGCAACGGCGGAAAATTCCGTTTCCAGCCGCTTTCGGGCCTCACCGATACCGCCCAGCCGTTTTTCGATGTGCGCCCATGTTTCCGGTTCCCGGCATCGGAGCCGGGCCTTCTGGGTGGGGCACAGGTACCAAGTGCAGATCCAGGGCCGAAGAACACGATCCAGTCGACACCCGCGGGGGCCGGCGTAGCGGCAGCGGTCCTGCCAGGAGGCGATGGGCTGTGCCGGCGGCGGGGTTCGGCCGGTCAAATGGAAAAGCAGCAGGTCCTTTGCATCGAACCAGATTTTTGCCCCAAGACAGCACGGGTCCGGGCACCACGGGCAGGTCTCTGCGCACAGCTTGTCCATGATTGGATGCAGGGGCGCCATCTGGGCTGCAATATCCCGCGCAAGGCGGCGCGCCCCTTCCATTTCCCCGTCGTAGTACCGGATTTCCCTGCGGATCCAACCCTGAATCCCCTTCCATGCCCCTGGCTCCGTCCAGGGAATCGATTGTTTCGAAACTATTTTCTCCACTGTTCGGCCGTTAGAATCGGACCTTCACGGGAAGCTGTAAAGCCGGTGCGATGGAAGTGGGGCAGATCTGCAAGCCGGAAGACACATCCCTTTGGTGGATCGAAGTCGGTGTGTCGCCCGCACCGGCTTTACAGCTTCCCGGACCGGATGATGCTGACGATCAGCCATACGCCCAGCACCGTGGCGATGCTGTAGCCGACCACCCCCAGCAGCGATGTCAGGGAGAAGGTCTGCCCGCCGAGCAGGTCTACGTGGAACTCGATGACCTTTTGGCGGGAGTTGAGCACCAGCGAGCCTGCGATGATCGAAGCCGAGAGGACCATCCCCACCGTGAGGCGGTTGACCCCGGTTTCCATGAGCCGGTCAAAGCGCTGAAGGCCGCTGAGCTTCATCTCGATCCGGTGCTTGCCCGCGGCGATCTGGCGTAAGATGTCGTGGAGCAGCTTCGGGGCGGACCGCAGGTACCCGCTCGCCTTGACCATGTCCCGGCCGGCGTTTTCGAAAATTTTCTCGTAGTGGTAGCTGCGCTCGATGAGCTCTTTGGCGTACGGCCGCATAGCTTGGAGGATGCTGGCGTCCGATCCGAGAACTTTGCCCAGCGCCTCGGTCTGTATCAGGGTCTTGAACAAGAGGAGCAGGTTCCGCGGAAGGCGGATGTTGTATTTGAGGACCAGGCCGATCACCTGGTCGTATACGTCCCGGACTGAGATCGTCAGCAGGGAGCGGCCGTAGAAGGGTTCGCTGATGTCTTTCAGATCGGTCTTGAAGTTCTTCAGGTCCATGGTCTCTTCGTCGATCAGGCCGGCCTCGCCGATGGCTTCCATTACCATGTCGTAGTTGTGTTCGGCATAGCCGAGAAAGACGTTAGCGATGTTGCGCATCATTTCTTCGTCGAGATAGCCCACGATGCCGAAGTCGACCAGGCTCACCCGCCCGTCATACATGACGATGGTGTTGCCGGGGTGCGGGTCGGCGTGGAAGAATCCGAACTCCATCAGCTGGCGGGACAGGGAGCGCAGACCGATCAACGCGATTGCCTTCGGATCGATGCCCTGCTTTTGAATCTCTTCGACCTGGTCCACCTTGATCCCCGGCACGTATTCCATGACCAGCACCGACTTGCTGTTGAACTTCCAGTAGACCTTGGGGATGTGAATCTCGTTGACCAGCCGGAAGTTGTGGGAAAATTTTTCGATGTTTCCCGCCTCCACGGCCATGTCGAGCTCCCGGAACACGGTGCGTTCGAATTCCTGGACCAGGTTGACCGCTCCGATGACCCGTCCCAGCTCGAAAACCTTCTCGATTCTTCTGGCAAAGAAGTACATCAACTGGATGTCTTCTTTGATCTTTTTGGCGATGCCGGGACGGACGACCTTGACGGCCACCTCTTCACCGGTGAAAAGACGGGCCCGATGAACCTGGGCGACGGAAGCCGCCGCTATCGAGGTCTCGGAAAAGGATGCGAAGATTTCCGACAAGGGGCGTTTGAGCTCTTTTTCCACCGTGCTTCGGATGCCTTCGAAGGGATCGGGCGGAACGCTGTCGTGCAGTTTCTTGAATTCTTCGATGTAGGCGGGGGGAAACAGGTCGGCGCGGGTGCTCAGCAGCTGGCCGAGCTTGATGAAGCTGGGGCCGAGTTCTTCTAAAGCCTGGCGGACTCTGCGGGCCGTTGCCGCAGACTCTTTGGGCAGTGCGGCAGGACCCGGTTCGGGGGGAACGGTTTTTTTCCGACGGACGAGGCGACTGGCCGCGTCGGCAAATCCGTGTCGGGCAAGGACCCGTGTGATGGTGCCGAGTCTTCTGATTCCTCTCACGGTCGACCGCCCCCGGTTTTCGGTTCCTTGGGAAAAGGCGCTACTTCACTTTCCGCCACTTGATGAAGATTTCCTTGAGCTTGCCGGGTTCGGCAACGAACCGTTCCACGTAGCCGCAGTCCGTGCAGACATAGTTGTCCAGGGCCGCAACGGAGGTGAGGCTGATGGGAATCGTGTTGCTCGTAAACGGACCGGTCTTGGGATAGACGTCGGCGCCGCAGTACACCTCCGTGCTTCCGCATTTCGGACATTTTCCGTCTTTCACTGGTCCACCTCCTCGATTTTTATCCAAATTTGGGCCAGCCTATTCTGAAAGCGGCCCCGTGTCAATATGTTGGCGGGGTCTCGCAGGGCTCCGCCAAAGTCCGCGTAGGGGACGAACAATTGATGGGGCGCCGGTCAAGTTGGAGGGATGCGCTCTGTCGCGTCCGTCTTTCCGGCCACGACGGAGCGTGGCCCTCCATTTTTGGACATTGACGGGGCTCTGGGGGTCTTATGTGAAACTTCGTCCAAAGCCGGCGGCAATAACCGACCTGCCCCCGTCTTGGGTTTTGGAGGTTGGAGGGCCACGCTCCGTCGTGGCCGGTATTGGGTCATTTCTGGCAACACGGGCGCGACAGAGCGCGTCCCTCCACCGTCAGGGGCTTCGACATAAGTTTCATATTTGATCTATCTGGACGCCCCGGCGGCCAGAGGCGGCGCTCGTATGAAACTTCACTCGAAAATTCAGTCTTTCCTCTAAATAAATTCGCGATAGCGAATTTATTTATTTGATGATCCGCAGCGTGTGGGTCCTTTTCAGCTCCTGCCAGAGCTGACGGATGATGACGGCCGCCGCGTTGTCCCGTTCGAATCCGGTCTGCTTGGAGACCCACCGGCAGGATTCGAGCAGGGCGTTGTTGCCGGCAGGGAGCCCGAAAGCGGTTCGAATATACTCCCCCAGCGAGCCGTCCAGTATCTCCAACTCCGATTCCGACATGTTGGCGATGGTGGTTTTATCCTTCAGGGGAAGATGATTCTTGAGCCGTGCGACCGCTTCGGAGACGCTCAGGGGCGGCACCCGCTCTTCCGGCTGCGCCGGCTGCCGGACACCGGAGACGGTCCCGGCCGGCATGAGATGCAGGTAGAAAAACGCTTCGAGCAGATCCGGGACAATCCCGGCCATTGCCGAATCATGGGAAGCATCGGTGCCGGCTACATGCAAAACCTGTGCTTCCAGCCCGGAGATCCATTGAGCCAGATCCCTTGCCGCCTGAAAGGCCCCGGTGCTCTTCAGATCGAGATGCAGATAGGGCTTTTCGCTGCGTTTGCAGAGCCGGCGGACCTGTTTTGTGCGGGGATCCATTTCTCCACAGGTCAGCAGCAGGGAGGCATCGGCTTCCAGCAGATTCAGCCGATCTGCCTCTTCGATTCCGCCGGCTTCCACCGCCTTCAGGCCGAAGCGGGCAGCGAGATCCTGGCGCCCGGCTTGATCGGATTCGGCGGTCCATCCGCCGCTGGATAGACCGAGTTTGACGGCCGCCTCCAATGCCGCCCGGGAAACCCCCTCCGACCCGCTGGCGATAATTTTTCGAACCATCATGATTTTCCCTCTTTTTCGGGATTGTGATAGAGGTTTCCGGCCAAGATGTCGACAGAAAAGCGAACGGTCCCCCATCCCTTTCCCGGCCTGCAACGCAAGCCTTGAAAGCCTGGGGCGTCGGCGCCGATGCCGCCGTTCGGTTCCGGGACCAGCGTTTGACAACCCATTCGGTGCTGTTATGATACCGCTGTAATTGAAGCGAACTTCAGGAACGTTCCTTGAGCGGATTCGAGGAGGCCATCGCCGAGGAGCTTTCCCGGCAGGAGGGCCGCGAAGGACAGGACTAAGCGGCGCGAAGGGTGATCAGGGTGATCTCAGAAGGGGAGCCAACCCGCAGGGGCGGACCCCAATAGCCCGTACCCCGGCTGATGTAAA
>JAIPEL010000072.1 GCA_021737185.1 Desulfobacterales bacterium
TCTTCAGGCGGCACTTGTAGAGCGCCTGCCCCTTTCCCGGCTTGACGAACTCGAATTGCGCAACGACATAGGGCTCCCCGTCGATTTCCAGCTTGAGCCCCTTTCTCAGATCTCCGCTTTCCAACATTTCTTTTTCTCCTTATCAAATCCGGTATGACGCATTGGCGGATTACGTTTCTGCCCGGCTTCTTTTGACCTGCTCAAGATCCTGCTTCTCCACCCTCCGGACAGCCTCCACCAGTTGTCTTACCCGCGCCGGGTTCTTTTTGAACCGCACCGATCGGCCGTCGGCACCCACGGCGTTGGTCCGCGTGCAGCTGTCCACCCCGGCGGGCTTCACCGCGGAAATCCCCCGCGCCACGTTCTCCGGAGAAATGCCCCCGGCCAGGATCACCGGAATTCCTGAAAACTCGACCAGCGCACGGGCATAGTCCCAGCGACAGGTTTCACCGGTGATCCCGACAAACCCTTTTACCGGCTGGGCCTTGTCGGTGTCTTTTTCTGCGGCAGGCATGACGGTATCGGTCAAGAAAAAGTCGCTGACCTGCTCGAAGCGCTCGGCGATTGCCAGCATCGCTTCCCGGCTTCCGCTTCCCGGCGGTGGAATCGGGATCGACCGCATGATGTCTATTTCGGCAAAATGCTCGCGAATCCGCAGCTGAAGACGGCAGAGCCTGTCCTGCAGCCCTTTTCCCTCCTCGGAATCCTGGAGCATCTCACAGAAGTGGACAATGTCCGGCCGGTAGTAATCGAGCGCGCGAAAAACGGTCTCTTCGTCGTTGAACAGGGGGATCAGGCTGCTTTTTCCCCCCAGCTGCCGGACGGTTCTCATCGTCTCCCTGACCCGGGGAACCCTCCATTTTGCCGCCCCGAGAAGAACGCTTCCCACATGGTCGACCCCGAGGCTGATCATCGTTTCCGCCTCAGACGGGGTCTGCACTTCATAGATCTGCACCAAGATTCGACTCAAGGCGTTTCAATCTCAATCGCGGCAGTGATTTTATTATTGATTGACTTTTGGCGGACGTTTACCATATTCATTTGGTTTTAGCAATTGGCTTACACTCAGGGAAAAGCCCATGATTCTGATCGTCGATTTCGGTTCCCAGTACAACCAGCTCATTGCCCGGCGGGTTCGCGAATCCCGGGTCTACTGCCAGATCGAGCCGCCCACCATCTCAGTAGACGCTGTGCGAAGGCTCAAGCCCGAAGGCATTATTCTGTCCGGGGGGCCGGCGAGCATTTACTGGAAAAAAAGCCCCAAGGTCGATCCGGGCCTGTTCGACATCGGCGTTCCGGTGCTGGGTATCTGCTACGGCATGCAGGTCATGATCGGCGCGTTGGGCGGGGCGGTCGCCCGGGCGGACAAGCGCGAATACGGCATGGCCGAATTGACCGTTCTTCATCCGGAAGGGTTGTTCAAGGGGGTGGATAGAAACACCCCGTGCTGGATGAGCCACGGAGACTCTCCTGCCAAACTCCCGCCGGGATTCCATGCAACCGCGTCGACTGAAAACACCCCCATTGCGGCCATGGCCGATCCTACCCGCAAGTTCTACGGCCTCCAGTTTCATCCCGAGGTGGTCCACACCCCCAAGGGCAAGATCATGCTCCGCAACTTCCTGTTCGACGTATGCGGGTGCAGACGCACTTGGACCATGAAGTCTTTTGCAGAGGAATCGGCGCGGGAGATCGAGGCGGCTGTGGGAAAAAGCCGCGTTATCCTCGGGCTCAGCGGAGGGGTGGACTCTTCGGTGGCCGCATTGCTGATCCACAAGGCCATCGGAAAACGGCTGACCTGCATCTTCGTCGACAACGGCCTTCTGCGGAAAGACGAAGCCAAAAAACTGAAATCCGTATTCAAGGAGCATCTCGATCTGAACATCCGCTTCGTCAACGCCGGCAAACGCTTTTTGTCCGAGCTCAAAGAGGTCGTCGATCCGGAGAAAAAGCGAAAGATCATCGGCCGAGTTTTCTTGGAGGTGTTCGAAGCCGAAGCCCTCAAGATTCGAGATGCCGAATTCCTGGCCCAGGGCACCCTCTATCCCGACGTGATCGAATCCCAGTCGGCTTTCGGCGGGCCGACGGCAGTGATCAAGTCTCACCACAATGTGGGGGGACTGCCCAAAAAAATGAAGCTGAAACTCGTAGAGCCGCTTCGGTACCTGTTCAAGGACGAAGTGCGGAAGCTTGGAAAAACCCTGGGACTTCCCGAAAACCTGGTGTGGCGCCAGCCGTTTCCGGGGCCCGGTCTTGCCGTCCGGATCATCGGCGACATTACCCAAAGACGGCTGGCCGTCCTGAGGGAGGTCGACCACATCCTGCTGGAGGAAATCCGCCGGGCCGGCTATTATCAAAAATTATGGCAGTCTTTTGCCGTCTTGCTTCCGATCAAGAGCGTAGGCATCATGGGAGACAAACGAACCTACGAGCACATCGCAGCCATCCGTGCCGTCACCAGCAAGGATGCCATGACTGCAGATTGGGCCAAACTCCCCCACAAGCTTCTGGGGGTGATCTCCAACCGCATCATCAACGAAGTGCGCGGCGTCAACCGGGTCGTCTACGACATCAGCTCGAAACCGCCGAGCACCATTGAATGGGAGTGATGGAAAAAGATCCCGACAAATTCGACATCCGGTTCGACGACACGCCCCCGGAGGCCATCGACACCCCGGAGCTTGAAAACCGCCGGCTCGCCCGCCTCGGCCGCCGGGTGACGCTGGTGGCGATCCTGATTCCCTGTCTGCTGGGCCTCCTGGTGTTTGCCGCCTATCTGGACCTGAAAAAAAGGGTCGCCCGCCTCGACAGCACCGGAACCACAGAGGTGAAAAAGGTCTCCCAGGATTTGGAGTCGACCTTTTCGGCCCTGTCGGTACAAGTGGCCAAGATGGAGGAAGAATTTTCCAGCCGCCTCGATTCCATGGAAAAGGCGCTGTCGGCGGCCACCCGGAAACTGGCCGACGTCGAAAGCCGGGTCGAGCGCATCGGTGAAGCAAAAGCGGACCGTCAGGAACTGTCGGCGGCATTGAAACAGCAGGAGGACAATGCGGCAGCTTTTCAGAAAAAGCTCGACGAATTTCGGGTCAACTGGAACCAGTTCGCCAAACAGATCCAGGAGGCGCGTCAGGCCGCAGAAGAATCGCGCCGCCGGGTCGATGACCTGAAAACGGAGGTCAAGGCTCTGGAAACCGAGGTCGCCGCCGTCTCCCGCCTCCGACCTGATTTAAAAGTGCTCGAGCTGGCCGTGAAAAACGAGCAACAGGCGCTGGAAAAAAAGCTGGACCGCACTGCAGGGAACCTTGAAGCGCGCATCGAAGAACTCGCCGGGCGGCTGACGGAGCTGAGTCGGAAACTGGCCGCCGAAAGTTCAAAACCCCCGGCCAAGCCCCAGACTTCAGCAAAGCCCCCTGCCCCCTCCCCGACTCCGGGTTCCGGCGGCATCGTTGAACAAGACATTAAATAAACGCGCGATGCGCGTTTATTTAATGCAGTCTGGAAATCCTGGTTCTCAGGGCCAGGTCAAAGGCATCTGGCTTTGCCATAGCTGATGAAGAATAAAAAATTCGAATTTCGGATTTAAGTTTCTATTTCCTGGCGCAGGCGCGCTTCGATGCGGGGGATGTCTTCGGGGAGGTCGACTTCCGGGGAGTCGATTTCGGTGGTAACCACCCGGATGCGGTGGCCCCATTCGAGGACGCGAAGCTGCTCGAGCTTTTCCGCCCGTTCAAGCTCTCCTTCCGGCAGGCGGCAGAACACATCCAGAAAATCCCGCCGGTAGGCATAGAGCCCCAAATGCTTGTAAATAGGAAAGGTTTGGCCGGGGTCGCGGACAAACGGAATGGTCGACCGGGAGAAATAAAGGGCAAAACCGGAGCGGTCGACAACGACCTTGACGTCTTTCGGATCGGTGATCTCCCGTTCATCGACGATTCGAAAGGCCAGGGTTGCCATCCCGATGCCGGGTTCGAGACTCACCGGTCTTGCCACCGCCTCTACGTTTCTCGGGTCCAGAAGGGGCTGATCTCCCTGGACATTGACCACGGTGTCCGCCGCCCCGAGTCCAAGCCGCTCGGCCGCCTCGGCAACCCGGTCGGTTCCCGACTTCGCTTCGATCGAGGTCATCATCACCTTTCCTCCGAAAGCGCTGACGGCTTCGGCAATGCGGGAATCGTCGGTGG
Organism: Desulfobacterales bacterium; assembly: GCA_021737185.1. Classification (GTDB taxonomy): domain Bacteria; phylum Desulfobacterota; class Desulfobacteria; order Desulfobacterales; family CAFBRK01; genus JAIPEL01. Next base: position 4,182 of record JAIPEL010000072.1, read on the forward strand.
CCACCACCACTTTATCAACGCCCCGGGCCTGCAGGGCTCTGCCATAGACCCGTTCGATCATGGAAACACCGCAAATCGGGTGAAGCGGTTTTCCGGCAAAGCGGGAAGAGCCGTACCGGCAGGGAATGATAACGACGATTTTTGGATGGGGTTCAGGCATCAACCGGCTTTTTCAGAAGGAATACTTCGATGAATCATGAACTGCTGCTGACAATTTTAAAAGACGTGGCCAGCGGGTCCGTCTCCGTGGATCAGGCCGCCCGGGGACTTGCGAACATGGCCTTCGAGGATATCGACTACGCCCATATAGACCATCACCGAACCCTGCGCAAGGGCTTTCCAGAAGTGATCTTCGGACAGGGAAAAACGGCCGGGCAGATCATCGGAATCATGGAACGCATGATTTTTCAGGAAAATGTGGTCCTGGTGACCCGCATCGATTCTGACATGGCGGCAGCGGTCAGGAAGCGGTTTCCGGAAGCCGAATATCATCCGGAGCCGAGAATGTTGATCCGTCAGGTCGCGCCGGTAAAGGCCATGGGACGCGGGACGATCGTCGTGGTCACTGCCGGCACCTCCGACATCCCGGTGGCCATGGAGGCCGCCTTGACCGCCCGTGCCATGGGACATACCGTGGAGACGATTTTCGACGTGGGGGTCGCCGGAATCCACCGCCTTCTGGATCACCGTACGGCACTGGAGCAGGCAACGGTGCTGGTGGTGGCGGCGGGCATGGAAGGCGCCCTTCCGAGCGTGGTTGCCGGACTGGTCGGCAGCCCGGTAATTGCCGTTCCCACCAGTGTTGGATACGGCGTCAGCCTCGGCGGTCTGACCGCACTTTTCGCCATGCTCAACAGCTGCAGCTCCAATGTGGCCGTCGTCAACATCGACAACGGCTTCGGTGCCGGCTACATGGCTGCCATGATCAACCGATAAATGCGCGCAGCGAAAAAACTGCTGCGCGCATTTATTTGCGGCGGCTTCGCCGCCGAACCACTGCGGTGAATCGGTCAAATGGTTGATTGGTTGAATCGGTCAATGATTGGATTGCTGCCATGACCATTCCAATTTGACCATTCAACGAATTGACCAATCAACCGAATCCTCCCAGAAGGTGCAGGTGAAGGTGAAAGATCACCTGCCCGCCGCCGGATTCCACGTTGAACAGCAGCTTGTACCCGGAGCGGTCGATCCCCTGCTGCCGCGCCATGTCCCTGGCAACCGAGATGAGATGCGCCACGATGGGACCGTCCTCCTGACCCAGGTCGTTGACGCTTCGGATGTGCTTTTTCGGAACCACCAGCAGGTGAACCGGCGCATGGGGATGAATATCCTTGAACACGACCAGGGTGTCGTCTTCGAACATTAATTTCGTGTCGGTGCGGCCTTCCGCGATGCGGCAAAAGAGGCACTCATCGGTCATGGTTCAGTCTCTCCTCAAGATCCGGGCCCAAAAGCCCAGGCTTTGATATATAGGGATTGTCAGAGTTCCGTTCCGTTTCAGATGTGATTGACAAGCCATTCAACATCCAAAGTACCCTGGTCGATAGGCTGACAAGAGATCCGATTGTCGTACAGGGTCCATTTTCCGCAAAGGGTCCGAGCTTGGCAGGCCTCTTCCAGTTCGGCAAGAAAACGGCTCATAGAGATCTGCCGGGCCCCGAACTGGAGAAGATGCGCCGTGGTCACCTGGCAGTCGATCATGGAAAACCCCCGGCGGGCAAGGGCTTCGACAAGGTAGACCAGCCCTACCTTGGAGGCGTTGTCCACCCGGCTGAACATCGACTCGCCAAAAAACGCTCTTCCCAGGGACACCCCGTAAAGACCGCCGGCTAGTTCCCCGCCCTCCCAAACCTCCACACTGTGGGCATAGCCCCTGTGGTGAAGCCCGACGTAGGCCTCGATCATCTCCGGGACGATCCAGGTCTCGTTTTCCTTGCCCCGAAGGGTCGTGGCACAGGCGCGAACCACTTCGGCAAACGACCGGTCGACGGTGACAACGAATCGCCCCTGTCGAATGATGCGCCGGAGACGGCGGGCCACATGAAATTCATCGGGATACAAAACCAGTCGGGGATCCGGCGACCACCACAGAATCGGCTCCCCTGGCAGATACCAGGGGAAAATGCCGCGGCGATAGGCTTCAAGCAGACGGGAGGGGCTCAGGTCGCCGCCGAGGGCAAGCAGTCCGTCGCTTCGAGCAAGATGTGGCGGAGGAAAGGCGATCTCGTTTTCGGAAAGGAGAAAGACTGGCATGAGCACCAAAATTGATTGTTTCGGAAAAAGTCCGAATTTTCCTTTTTCCGTCATTCCCGCGAAAGCGGGAATCCAGTAATTTCAGAAACTTCTGGATGCCCCGGATCGGGGTGCGGGGCAGGTTTATCAAAAAAGCCTGCCCCGGACTTGATCCGGCATCCATGTTTTTCTGGATCCCGGCTCTCCGCTCCGCTGCGGCCGGGATGACAGATTCGGTATCATATCAAATCCCCCTAAATCCCCCTTTTCCAAAGGGGGACTTTGAGGCTTTCGCCTTTCGCAATTCCGAACAAATGCCCGAAGCGCTCCCCCCTTTGAAAAAAGGGGGGATGGGGGGGATTTTTCTCGGCTGTAGAAACCTAAAAGTTCACCCGAAACCGGAGTTTCATTATCAGCGGCGGGGCTGTTCTCCAACCGACAGGGCCGCTTGCCTCCGATTGGCGGCAGCGGCCCTGTATGTGCAGCGGACCGCACAGACGGCATGGCGGTTTGCCGGCGGTCAGGGTTATTCGAATCTGAAAACCAGGCGCTCGTCCTCGATGTCCAGGTGGATTTCTCCGCCCTTTTCGAGTTTGCCGAAAAGAAGCTCGTCTGCAAGACGGTCTTTGATCTCGGTCTGGATTACCCGCGCCAAGGGTCTTGCACCGTAGCGCGGATCGTACCCCTTCTTGGCCATATAGGTGCGCGCCTCCGGTGAAAGCGACACTTTCACCTTCCGGGACGAGAGCTGTTCATTCAGTTCGCCGATGAACTTGTCTACGACCATTTCCATGATCTCCACCGTCAGGCTGGAAAAGGCGATCACCGAATCGAGCCGGTTGCGGAATTCAGGGCTGAAAAACTTCTCGACCGCCTCTTTTCCCTTGCCTTCCGGATCGTACTGCTTTCCGCTGAATCCGATGGTGTGGGTGCTCATCTCTCTTGCGCCGGCGTTGGAGGTCATGATCAGGATAACATTTCGGAAATCCGCTCTTCGGCCCGTGTTGTCTGTCAGCGTGGCATGGTCCATCACCTGGAGCAGAATGTTGAAAATATCCGGATGCGCCTTTTCGATTTCGTCGAGGAGAAGGACGCTGTATGGGTTTTTCCGAATTCCGTCCGTGAGCATCCCGCCCTGGTCGAATCCGATGTATCCCGGAGGTGCGCCGATGAGCCTGGCCACGGCATGCTTTTCCATGTACTCGCTCATGTCGAACCGGATGAAGTGAACGCCAAGTTGGTGGGCCAACTGGCGGGAAACCTCGGTCTTTCCAACGCCGGTGGGGCCCGTAAACAGAAACGACCCGATGGGATGCTCGGGCACCCCCAGACCGGCCCGGGACCGCTTGATGGCCGTGACCAGCGCCCCGATGGCTAAATCCTGGCCGAAAACGACCTCCTTGAGGCTCGGCTCCAGGTTTTCGAGCTTGGCCCGGTCGGAAACCGAGACGTTCCGGGTCGGAATTCTGGCCATCTTGGCCACGATCTTTTCGATATCGGACGGATGGATCTTCGTCCGGGTGGAGGGACCGGAAATTCGCACGTGGGCCCCGGCTTCGTCGATCACGTCAATGGCCTTGTCCGGCAAAAACCGGTCGTTGAGGAATTTCGACGAGAGTTCCACGGCCGATTTGAGGGCCGGATCCGTATATCGGATGCCGTGGTGCTCCTCGTATCGGCTTCGGAGGCCCTTGAGAATCTGGATCGATTCACCGATGGGGGGCTCGCTGATCTCGATCTTTTCAAAGCGCCGGGAAAGGGCCCGGTCCTTTTCGAAATGGTTTCGAAACTCTTCGAATGTCGTCGATCCGATGCAGCGGATTTCACCGGTGGAAAGCACCGGCTTTAAGATATTGGAAGCGTCCATCGAACCGCTGCTGGTGGCTCCGGCGCCGACGATGGTGTGTATCTCGTCGATGAACAAAATGGCGTCTTTCTTTTTTTTCAGCGCCGTGATCACGCCTTTGAGCCGCTGCTCGAAATCTCCTCTGAACTTGGTGCCCGCCAGCAGCCCCCCCAGATCCAGGGCGTAGATCCGCATGTTGGCCAGCAGCTCCGGCACGTCGCCTTTTTGGATCTTCTGGGCCAGCCCCTCGGCCATGGCGGTCTTTCCGACGCCGGGGTCTCCAACGAACACCGGGTTGTTTTTCCGCCGCCGGCAAAGGACCTGCATGGTCCGCTCCAACTCGATTTCCCGGCCGATCAACGGATCGAGTTTGCCCTCGGCCGACAGCTCGACCAGGTCGGAGGTGAAGGCCTCCAGCGGATCCGTCTTTTTCTTTTTTTCCTCCCGCTCGGTTCGGGCAAATCCCCCCTCGCCCTCCCGGAAGCTGATCTTGGGCATTTCATGGGAGATGTAGTTGAGCACGTCAAGGCGGGTGATGCCTTCGGTCTGAAGAAAGTAGACCGCGTGGGAGTCTTTCTCCTGGAACATGGAAGCCAGGATGTCTCCCACGGTGACCTCGGCTTTTTCAGCGGAGCGCACGTGGGTGACGGCGCGCTGGATCATTCGTTGAAACCCGATGGTCTGCTGCAGCACAAACTCGCCGTCTTCCGGAATGCTGTCGATACGTTCGGCGAGGTAATTCTCCAGTTCGGTTTTGAGCCGCTCGACGCTGCCGCCGCAGTTTTCGATAATTTCCACGCCGCTGCTGTCGTGCAAAATAGCGTACAGGACGTGTTCGATACACACATATTCATGGCGCCGCTTTTTGGCCTCGCGTACGGCAAACCCGAGCGTCGCACTTAATTCCTTGCTGATCATGAGGCTATTCTTTCTCCATCGTGCATTTCAGCGGAAATCCCCTTTCCCTTGCAAGGGCTTCCACCGTTTCAACTTTGGTTTCGGCCAACTCATAGGGGAACATGCCGCACAGCCCGATTCCTTGATGGTGGACGTTGAGCATGATCCTGGTGGCCTCCTCGACCGATTTCCGAAATACTGTCATCAGGACCTCTACGACGAACTCCATGGTGGTGTAATCGTCGTTGTGCAACAGGACCTTGAATAACGGGGGTTCGGTTACCTCGTCGCTTGTTTCGGAAACGACCTGCTCTTCAAATTCGGGTTGACTCTCACTCATAGCCGATCGAACGAAATAGTGGGTATTGAAACGATTCAGTCACCCTCAGTGTGAATGTACCGGCCAATTTTACCCGAATATAAGCACTGGCGCCGAAGCTTGTAAAGCCCCCGTCGCGGCAAACCTTTCGCCGGAATCTTGAACCCATAACAAAAAATGACAGTCTCAGGTGTCTTGTCAAGGGCTATCGCCCGCAACATTTCTTGAATTTTTTCCCGCTTCCGCAAGGGCAGGGATCGTTTCGCCCCACCTTTTTGTTCGACCGCCGGACCGGCTTTTTTTTCGCCTCCGCATCGTCGCCCCCGGAGTAAAAAAGCGGCTGCTTGTCCTGCTTTCGGATCTCTTCGATTCTTTCAGGCTCGGCCAGCTGAATCCGGAAGAGGATGCCCAGGGTCTCTTCCTTGATTCGTTCGATCATTTCCTGAAACAACGCAAACCCTTCTTTTTTATAGACGATGAGCGGGTTTTGCTGGGCATATCCTCTGAGGCCGATTCCCTCCTTGAGATGGTCCATGGAAAGAAGATGATCCTTCCACAAGTTGTCGACCGTCTGCAGCATGACGATCCGCTCCAAATTCCGGAACTCGTCTTTGCCCACGGCCCCTTCCTTTTCCTCATAGACGGCAAGGGCTTCTTCAAAAATCCGCTCGGCGAGTCCGTCTGCCGAGAGGCCGTCCATTGCGTCGGCATCCAGGGAGGCGAGCCGGAAATTGAACTGCTGGAAAACCGCATCCCTGAGCCCCTTCATGTCCCAGTCTTCAGGGAGGCGGGCTTCGTCCGCGAATTGGGCGGCAATCTGCTCCGCCCGGTCCCGGATCACCTCTTCGATCTCCGAGCGAATGCTCTTTCCCTGCAGCAGCTCCCGCCGCTGCTTGTAGATGACCTCTCGCTGCTGGTTCATCACGTCGTCGTATTCGAGCAGATGCTTTCGGATATCGAAGTTATGTGCCTCGACCTTGGTCTGGGCGTTTTCGATGGCCCGGGAGATCAGGCCGTGTTCGATCGGCTCCCCCTCCTCCATGCCGAGCTTCTCCATGATGCCGGTGATCCGCTCTCCGCCGAAGATCCGCAGCAGATCGTCGTCCAGGGAAAGATAGAAGCGGGAGGAGCCGGGGTCGCCTTGACGACCGGAGCGGCCCCTGAGCTGGTTGTCGATCCGTCGGCTCTCGTGGCGCTCGGTGCCGAGGATGTGAAGCCCTCCCAGATCGGTCACCCCTTCACCAAGGACGATGTCGGTTCCCCGGCCGGCCATGTTGGTGGAAATGGTCACCGCGCCTTTTTGACCGGCCATGGCAATGATTTCGGCCTCCTTTTCGTGGTTTTTCGCGTTGAGAACTTCATGGGGGATGCCGCGCTTTTTGAGTTTCTGGGAAAGCGACTCGGACACATCGATGGAAATGGTTCCCACCAGTACGGGCTGGCCCCGGCGGTAAAGCTCTTCGATCTCGTCGAGGACGGCCTCGTATTTTTCCCGCTTGGTCTTGTAGATCGCGTCTTGAAAATCGATCCGGATCATCGGCATGTTGGTCGGGATCACGGCAACGTCCAGATCGTAGATTTTCTTGAATTCGGCGGCTTCCGTATCCGCGGTGCCGGTCATGCCGGCGAGCTTGTCATACATGCGAAAGTAGTTCTGGAAAGTAATCGTGGCCAGGGTCTGATTTTCGTTTTCGATCTTGACCCCTTCCTTGGCTTCCAGCCCCTGGTGCAGTCCTTCACTGTATCGGCGCCCGGGCATGAGCCGGCCGGTGAACTCGTCGACGATAATCACTTCCCCGTTTTTCACGATGTAGTCCACGTCCTTTTTGAAAAGGGTGTGGGCCTTGAGCGCCTGGTTGATGTGGTGCAGCAGCTCGATGTATTTCGGATCATAGAGATTGTCGACGTTGAGCTTTGCCTCGGCCTTTGCGACCCCTTCTTCGGTCAGGGTCACGCTTTTCGCCTTTTCGTCGATGGTATAATCGGCTTCCCTGACCAGGCTCGGGATGATTCCGTTGACCTCGTAGTACAGACTGGTCGATTTTTCGGCCGGACCGGAAATGATCAGCGGGGTTCTGGCCTCGTCGATGAGAATGCTGTCGACTTCGTCGACGATGGCGTAATGAAGCTCGCGTTGGACAAGGCTTTCCGGATCGAACTTCATGTTGTCCCGAAGATAATCAAAGCCGAATTCGTTGTTCGTGCCGTAGGCGATATCCGCCCTGTAGGCCTCGATTCTTTCCTGTTCATTGAGTCCGTTGAGGATGGTTCCAACGGTCAACCCCAGGAATTGATAAATCTGTCCCATCCACTCGGTGTCACGCCGGGCCAGATAGTCGTTGACGGTGATGATGTGAACCCCTTTTCCGGTCAGCGCATTGAGATATGCAGGAAGGGTGGCCACCAGGGTTTTTCCTTCGCCGGTTTTCATTTCGGCGATTTTCCCCTGATGCAAAACTATGCCGCCGATGAGCTGAACATCGAAGTGTCGCATGTTGAGCACCCGGCGAGACACCTCGCGGACGGTTGCAAACGCTTCGGGAAGCAGGTCCTCTATCGATTCTCCCCGATCCAACCGCTCCCGAAACAGCGCGGTCTGTGCGCGGAGCCGGTCGTCGCTGAGGGCCTGCATGTCGGGTTCGAGGCGGTTGATTTCTTCTATAGTCGGCAGCAGCCGTTTTAGCTCTCGTTCGTTTTTGCTTCCGAAAACCTTTGTCAGTACATTCATCAACATGGGCGTTTCATTTCCTAGGTTCAGGGTTCTGAGGTTCTGGGTTCGGGGTTCCAAGGTTCAGAGGTTCGGGGTTCCAAGGTTCAGGGTTCGGGGTTCAGGGTTCCAGAGGTTCGGGGTTTAGAAGTTCCAGGATATAGTATCGACCTTTTCTTTAAACCGCTGAACCCTTGAACCCGGAACCTCAAAACCTTTGAACCCGGAACCTCTGAACCTTTTGAACCTCAAGGGCAATATACCACATCTGACGCGAAATTCCACCGGCAGCTCGCCGTTGCGCGACGGTCTATTATATGCAGTCTCACAATCCTGGTCCTCAGGGGAAAATTCGAATTTCGGATTGCGGTTCTCTATAAAGCTCAAGTAACGTCAAGCCGGAGCCGGTGGAGGGACGCGCACAGTCTAGTCCGCGTTGCTGTTAACGACCAAATCCCGGCCACGACGGAGCGTGGCCCTCCAAGCCAAAAACCCCACGGCCTCCGGCTCCCCGAAACTGGAGCTTGAGGATTCCAGATAAGCGCATTTCGGATTTAAGTTTACATGCCCTCCGGGCTTAACTCAAAACCTGCTCCTCCGGGCCCGGATCTTTGCATGCCGGTAGATTCGAGGGCAACAACCCGTCATCGTGTCGTGTGTGTTGGAGCGGCAAAACAGGCAGGGTCACGCCCTCCGGCAAGATCCGAGGCATGACGTGTGAACAGGCTTTTCTTTCTTTGTTCGCGGAACGCGAACATCACTAAAAACCGCGCCAGCGGATTTTAGTTGAGGATGTACTTATCCGGGTTGACCGGCACGCCGTTTAGCATCACCTCGTAGTGGACATGAGGTCCGGTGCTCCGGCCGGTGTTGCCCATCTCGGCGATGATCTCTCCGCGCTTGACCGCATCTCCCCGCTTTTTGAGCGCCTTGTGGATATGGCCAAACCGCGTGACAAAGCCGTGTCCGTGATCGATGACGATCACATTGCCCAGCAGCCCTTTGCGCGCAGAGTAGGCAACGACGCCGTCGGCCGGTGCGAGAATCGGAGACCCGTGCCGGTTGGCGATGTCCATTCCCTTGTGAAACTCCCTCAGGCCGGTGAAGGGCGATTCCCGGTAGCCGAACCGGGAGGTGACCCACCCGTTCGTCGGCCGGATGGCCGGGGTGCAGGCCAACAGGTTTCGCTGATCCTCCAGGTGCTGCAGCAGGGAAGAAAACCCGCTTTCCTGCTTGAAGCTGGCAACTTCCAGTTGATCTGCCTGTTCGTGCATTTCCCGAATCAGGCCGTTGTGGCTTTCCTCCAGTGAAACATGGGTGTCCAGATCTTCGGGAATCGAGCCGCCGACGCCGAACAGTCCCTCGTGTTCCGGTGAGCTTTCAATGTTGGCAATGATCCGGATTTTCTTTTCAAAATCGTTGAGCGCCACCAGATTCGACTTCAGACCGTTGATGTTCTGGGCAAAATTGTGGATCTGTTTGCGCTGGATTTGAATCTCTTCCATTCGCATGGCCAGTTCTCGCTCCAGTTGACCATTGTTCAGGCCGGCCTCGCGAAGATGAAGATAGTCGGCAACCACCCATCCCAAGACTGCGCTTCCCATGATCAACAGCACCAGCATAAATCCCAGAAAACTGCGGGAAAGGGTAAGTTGTCGGCTCCGGGAACCGGATGTGCTCAACATCAGGAAGGTGATTTTTTTGCCCATGATCTTTCGACCCTCCAAGGATTCAAAAACTGTGGAAGAGCGGCAACATCGCTTCTGCTACTCTTCACCCATAGCAAATTGAAAAATCCTTATCATCAATCAAATGGACTTGTCAAGGGTGGAGTGTATCAACTTCCTTTGTTTTCAAAGGGTTGCCCTGAATGATCACTCACTTGCCGTTTCGCCCCGAAAAAAGGAGTCTGTCATGCCTCCGGCAAAAGCGGAGGCATGACAGAATAACGGTTCAAACCGGTTGATTCAAAAGCCGTGAAACAGGATCTGCATCCCCCTCGGGGATTCCCACAGCATCGAAACCCATGGAAGCGACAGCCCCGCCAACCGGGCGGATATCGACGGCTACTCGATCCCCAGTTTGAACTTCAGGGACTTGAGGGTGTTTTTCATCAGCATGGTGATGGTCATGGGGCCGACGCCTCCCGGAACCGGGGTGATGTAGCCGGCAATTTCCTTTGCGGCGTCAAAGTCCACATCCCCCTTCAGGATCGCCACCATCTTGTTTGGATCCTTGGCGCTCGGTTTTTCCCCCACCCGGTTGACGCCGACGTCGATGACGCAGGCCCCCGGCTTGATCCATTCGGGTTTGACCAGGTCGGGAACCCCGGCGGCTACGATGAGGATATCGGCCCGTTTGCAGTGGGACGCCATGTCCTTGGTCCGGGTGTGGACGACAGTCACCGTGGAATTGGCGCCCGGTCCTTTCTGGAGCATCATGTTGGCAATCGGCTTTCCGACGATGTTGGACCGGCCGACGACCACCGTTTCCGCGCCGCTGGTCTCCACGCCGGCACGGACAATCATCTCCTGGATGCCGGCCGGGGTGCAGGGAGGAAACTTCACCTCCGATCCGCCGATCATCAGTCGACCGACGTTGACCGGATGAAAACCGTCCACGTCCTTATCCGGGTCGATCGCGTTGAGCACCTTTTTTTCGTCGACATGCTTGGGCAGCGGCAGTTGAACCAGGATGCCGTGAATGGAATCGTCCTTGTTGTATTTGTCGATCAAGGCCAGAAGTTCTTCTTCGGAGATATCCGGCGGCTGAGAGTCCTGAATCTCTTTGAATCCGACCCGATGGGCCGTCTTGATCTTGAGGGTCACGTAAGAAATGGAGGCCGGGTTTTCCCCCACCAGGATGGTCACCAATCCCGGCACCACCCCGTGCTTTTCCTTGATTTCAGCCACTTCCCGTGTGATTTCCTCCAGAATCTCCTCCCGGATTTCCGTCCCCTTGATCAGCTTTGCGGTCATCGTCCTCTCCTTTCATGATAAAATCGCTTCGCGCTTTTATAAGAAGCGGCTTCGCCGCTTAGAAAATAGGTTGAAGGGGGTTCAAAGGTTTTGAGGTTCCGGGTTCAAGGGTTCAGAGGTTTAAAGAAAAGGCCGATACTATATCCCGGAACCTCTGAACCCCGAACCCAGAACCCTGAACCCAGAACCCCTGAACCCAGAACCGTGAACCTCTGAACCTTACAGCGGTGCTGGAATGGCGGTCAGGCCTTCGGTCTCCGCCAGCCCAAGCATCAGGTTCATGTTCTGCACTGCCTGGCCGGCGGCGCCTTTGACGAGGTTGTCGATGGCCGACATCAGAATCAGCCGGCCTGTTCCTCTCTCCAGGTAAAAACCGATGTCGCAGTAGTTTGTGCCCCGGACGTTCCGGGTGTCCGGAGGACGCCCCTTCGGGCAGATCCGGACAAACGGTGAATCCGGATAAAACCGCGCCAGGCAGTTTTTGACCGCTGCCTCATCGACGCCTTTTTTTGTCTGACCGTAAAGGGTCGTCAGCATTCCCCTGGACATGGGCACCAAATGCGGCACAAAGGTCAGCCGGATCGAATCGCCTGCCTCACGGGTCAGCACCTCTTCCATTTCCGGGGTGTGGCGGTGGGCGCCGACCTTATATGGCTTGAATGATTCGGCGACTTCACAAAACAGGGTGGCCCGGGCCGGAGAGCGTCCGGCGCCGCTGACCCCTGATTTTGCATCGGCAATCAGTGACCTCGGCTCCAGGAGTCCTTCGCGAATCAGCGGAATCAGCGGCAGGAGTACGCTAGTAGGGTAGCATCCGGGATTTCCGATCAAATCCGCTTTGCGGATTCGATCCCGATAGACCTCGGAAAGTCCGTAGACCGCCTGGGGCAGCAGCTCCCGGGCCGTGTGCGGCTGATAATGGCGCTCGTAAACATCGGCGTTTTGAAAACGGAAATCTGCAGACAGATCGACGATCCTTCTGCCCCGGTCCATCAACTCCGGAACCAGCCCCATCGGCAGCTGATGCGGAAGAGCAAAGAAAACCACATCGGTTCGATCCGCTACGGCATCCGCATTGTAGGCCTCGCAGGGAATATCCACGATACCGGCCATGGCAGGATAGATGTCGCTGAAGGCGGCGCCGGCGTGCTGACGGGAGGTCAGAAGGCGCAACTCGACTCCGGGATGACCGGCAAGGATGCGGACCAGTTCCGCTCCGGCATACCCGGTGGCCCCGACGACACCGACTCGAATCATTCTGCCTCCTCTTTCATCGACGATAAAAACCGGTGGCAACCTACCATAAAGACGGGACCGATTTCAATAACGATACTGGAGCAAGTGCCTAGAGTTCATAGAGTGACTAGAGTGCCTAGAATTGCTGAAATTGGGAAATGGCAGCTTTTATTACAAGATGGAGCGGAGCGATTCCTCAACTATAGGCACTTTAGGCATTCTAGGCACTCTAGGCACTTTGTTTTTCACCCTCCCAGATAGGCCTTTTTCACATCCGCATTTTCCAGAAGATCATGGGACGGCCCCTGCAGGACAAGCTGTCCGCTTTCCAGCACGTATCCCCGGCTGGCAAACTGAAGGGCCATGCGGGCGTTTTGCTCCACCAGCAATATCGTGGTCCCCTCCTGGTTGAACTCCCGCAGGGCCTTGAACACGTCCAGCATCAGCAGCGGGGCCAGGCCCATGGAAGGCTCGTCAAGAAGCATGAGATTTCGGCCGCTCATAAAAGCACGGCCAATGGCCAGCATCTGCTGCTCCCCTCCGCTGAGGGTGCCGGCCTTCTGGTGTTTTCTTTCGTCGAGCCGGGGGAAAATCGTCAACACCCGCTGAAGGTCCCGCTGGATGGCGTCTTTGTCTTTGCGGGAAAAACATGCCAGCATCAGGTTCTCCATGACCGTAAGGTTTCCAAAAAGGCGCCTTCCTTCCGGGGAGTGGGAGATGCCGAGCCGGCTGACCACTTTGTCCGCCGGAAACTGAAGCAGATCGACGTCCCGAAACGTCATGCGGCTTCCGGGCTCCACCGGCACCAGCCGGGAAATGGCCCGCAGGGTGGTGCTTTTCCCGGCGCCGTTTGCCCCGATGATGGTGACGATTTCCCCCTGGTCGATTTCAAAATCGACCCCGTGAAGCGCCCTGATTTTTCCGTAGGACACCCGCAGATTTTCCACCGTCAGCAGCATTATTCCACCGTCTCCTTGCCCAGATAGGCTTCGATGACCTGAGGATTGTTCTGAATCTCCTCGGGTGTTCCCTCTGCGATCACCTCACCAAAGACCAGGGTCTGGACTTTGTCGCACAGCTCCATCACCATTCGCAGCCGGTGCTCGATAAGAAAGATGGCAAGCTTGAACTCTTCGTGCACCTTGCGGATGATTTTCATCATCTGCCACAGTTCCTCCGGATTCATTCCGGCCGTCGGTTCATCGAGAAAGAGAACCTTCGGCTCGGTGGCCAGGGCCCGGGCCATCTCTACCCGCCGCTGGGCGCCGTAAGGGAGGTTGAGAACGAGTTGATCGGAAAATTGCGACACATTCAGCAGCTTCATGAGCTCTTCGGCCCGCTGCCGGCTTTGTGCCTCTTGCCGGTGGCGCTTGGGCGTGCCGAAAAACGCCCCGACCAACCCATAGGTGAGCTTTGAGTAGCGGGCCATCATCACGTGCTCGAGCACCGTCAAATGTCGCCATAGCTGCAGGTTTTGAAATGTGCGTCCCAATCCTCGGGCGGCGATCTCGTGCGGTCTCATTCCGACGATCGATTCACCGTTGAACCGGATGTCGCCTTCGGTGGGCCGGTACATGCCGGTAATCAGATTGAAGATGGTCGTCTTTCCGGCGCCGTTGGGGCCGATCAGGCCCCGGATCTCACCGGGGGAAACGGCGAGGCTATAGTCGTTGACCGCCCGAAGGCCGCCAAAATCATGGCTCATGTGGACCACTTCAAGCAGGGACATGGATTAGACCTCTTTTTCCGGGTGGCCTTTGGGCCGAATCAGGGCCTTGACGTCGAACTCCTTGAACGCAATCAATCCGGTGGGCCTGAAAATCATGACGAGGATGAGCAGCAAGGGGATGATGATCCACTTGAACAGCTCCAGGGGGCGGAGCGCCTCGCTGAGCAGGCTCAGGCTGACCCCGCCCAGTATGGAGCCGTAGACCGAGTTTAGTCCCCCGAAATAGACCATCGCCAGCACTTCGGCCAGCTTCTGGATGCCGAAGGTGCCGGGGTTGACGTACCGCAGCACGTGGGCAAAGAGGCCCCCGGCGACCCCGGCCCAGAACGCCCCGAACATGAAGGCCAGGATCTTGGTCTGCCGCGTGTTGACGGTCATGGCTTCGGCGGCGATCTCGTCGTCCCGGACCGCATTGAGCGCCTTGCCGATGGTGGATCGAACGAAGTTGTTGATGATCCAGATGCAGATCACGGCCACGGCAAAAACCACCGGGAGGGTGGCATAATTCGGCTGACCGCTCATTCCCCGGGGGCCGCCCACGAATTCGAGATTTTCGATGGCGCTTTTGACGATAAACAGGAAGGCCAGAGAGATGATCGCCAGATAGTCTCCCCGGGTGCGGAACGACGGAATCGCAATGGCCAGGGCGCCCAAGGATGCCACAAGCCCCCCGAAGATCAACCCGATGGGAAAACAGAAGGCACCGAGGGCTTCGGGCAGCAGGGCCTCTCCGAAAAGCTTGTCGCTGGCGAAAAAAAAGACCGAAAAAACCGAGGCGCCGTAAGCGCCCAGCGCCATGAACCCCGGATGAGAGCAGCTAAACTCCCCCATGTATCCATTGATCAGGTTCAGGCTCAGGGTCATCATCACGGCAATCAGCGTCAGCCGGAGAGTCAACCCGCGGTAGGCGCTGATGTCCGCCCACAGGTGCAGGATCAGATACAAAAGCGCAAGGTGGACGATCACCGGCACGGATATTGGAAACCGGTAGAGCCGTTCGGCCATCCAGTTGGACGGGGCGGAAATCAGCCGGGCAACAAGACAGGCCGGGATCAGGTAGATCGACAGCACGTAGAAAAGCGCGCTGGGGATCAGCAGCGGGGTTTTGAGCATGATGACAAAGCCGAAAAGAACCGGAATTTTCGGAAGACCGACGGCGGTGGCCAGTTCGTAACCGACCAGATGTTCCAGCAAAACGGCCACGGTCAGGCCGATGAGCCAGCCCAGCAGCGGACTTTTCCGCAGTGACGCCGCCAGCCGGCCCTGGAGGGTGATATGTTCCTCTAATACCTCTTGCATCGCTTGCCCCTATAAAAGCGCTGTGCGCTTTTATTTGCGGCGGCTTCTCCGCCGGATTAGAATACAGCAATGAAAAATACGAAGCACGAAATCCGAAATTCGAAACAATCCTAAATGACCAAAATTCCAATGACTCAAACAACTGCATCTTTCGGAAGGTTATCCGTTTTTTTGCCCTTCGATTTTGTTTTGGTCATTTGAATATTCAGATTTTGAATTTGTTTCGGATTTCGAGATTCGGATTTCGAATTTGTGCGCCGCCTTCGCTTGGCGCTTTTAGAAGCCTTGTGCCGAAAATTCGGCTCCGGGGGCGTCACAACCGTAGTCGGGCGCTGTAAGCTTCTCCGAAAAAGCCGTGGGGCCGGAAGGCCAGAATGAGCAAAATGATCGAATAGGCGATCAAATCCCGAAGCGTCGAGGGAAAAATCATGGCCACGAAAATCTCGATGAAACCGAGCAAAAAACCCGCAAGACAGGCGCCCATGATCGAACCTCGCCCGCCCAGGATTGCCGCGACAAAGGCCTTCCAGCCAAAGACGATTCCCATGTAAGGGTCTAACACCGGGTAGGCCACGCCGAAAAGAATTCCGGCCACGGCCGCCAGGGCCGACCCGATGGCAAACGTCATTCGGGCGATGGTGTTGATGGAGACCCCCATCAACGGCACGACCAGGTAGTCGAACGCCATGGCGCGCATCGCCATGCCCCATTTGCTCCGCTGGACGAATTGGTGAAGCGCCAGCATGAAAAGCAGCGAGACGATCACGATCATGATTTTTTTGCTGGTAACGAACACGCCCCCGATGTTGTATGTGGTCGACTCGATCAAAGAGGGAAAGCCGATCCGTCGGGCTCCCAGAAACGCCAGGTTTCCGGTTTCCAGGATGATGCCGATCATCAGACCCGTAATGGCTGCCGAGGCTCTGGGCGCATCCCGCAACGGCCGGTAGCCGATGCGTTCGACGAGGATTCCGACAAAAGAGGTCAGAAACATCGAGATGATGATGGTCAGCACGAGGATCATCCAGCCGGGCAGCACAATGGCCCCGGCAGATGCCAGCCCCACCAAACCGGCGGCCACGCCGAAACCGATGTAGGCCCCGACCATGAAGATGTCGCCGTGGGCGAAGTTGAAAAGCATCAGGATGCTGTACACCATGGAATAACCCAGGGCGATCAGCGCATAGAAGCTTCCCCACTGAAGGGCGTTGATGATGTTCTGGAACAAAAAGGTCATGGCCCCGGCCTCCGTCCGCCGCTGCACTCGAAAAGGGCGGGAAGGGGGCTTTCACCCTCTCCCGCCCTTTTCCCACCGAATCCCGCCCAAGGCGGAATCATTCTTCTATCTGGTTTTAAGCGATTTTATGCGGCGCAGCCGCATCCATCATAAATAAAGGCGCTCTGCGCCTTTATTTATGGGCACACCGACTTGTAAAATTCGTATTCGCCCTGCTCGCTGATTCGAACGATCACGGCGCACTTGATAGGATCGCCTTCCTCGGTGAAGGTCATTTTGCCGGTGATCCCGTCAAACTCCTTGATCTGGGCCATGGCATCGCGAACGCATTTGCGGTCCTTTTCGATCTTTCCCGTCAGATTGCCGCAGGACTGAATCGCCCGCTGGACAATTCCCAGGCTGTCCCAGGTCAGGGCGGCCACATCGTCGGGCGTATAGCCGTGCTTGGCCTCGTACCGGTCGATGAAAGCCTTGGTGGCGCCCTTGGCACCGGCGGCGGCATAATGGGTGCTGAAAAACAGTCCGTAGCAATCCGCACCGCATAGCTCCACGGTTTCGGCCGAACCCCAGCTGTCGCTGCCCACGATCGGCTTCTGCCATCCCAACTCATGGGCCTGTTGGACGATCAGGGCCACCTCGTTGTAGTACTGGGGAGTGAAGAGCACTTCTGCTCCGGAGCGGATGATCTTGCTCAACTGGGAGCTGAAATCGGCATCTTTGGTGGTAAAGCTTTCATAGGCCACCACAGAGCCCGGGCCGTGAATTTTTTCCCAGGCTTCCTTGAAGAACTCGGCCAGCCCCTTGGGGTAGTCGCTGGCGACATCGTAAAGAACGGCAGCCTTGGTGTAGCCGAACTCGTCGGTGATGAAATTGGCGAGCACCGGACCCTGGAAGGGATCGAGAAAACATCCGCGAAAGACGAACGGACGGTCTTTGGTGGTGTCCGGGTTGGTGGACCAGGGGCTGATCATCGGAGTTTGATAGTTGTCGGCCACTCCGCCGGCCGGCACCGCCTGCTTGGATGACTGGGGTCCCACGATGACCAGCACCTCGTCTTCGGTGATCATCTTGGTGTTGGTCTTGACCGCGGACTCGGCCTTGGCTTCGTTGTCTTCGATGACCAGCTCAACCGGGTATTTCTTTCCCCCGACATCGAGGCCGCCGGCGGCATCGATGTCCGCTTTCCACATCTGGGCGGCAAATTTGGATCCCTCGCCGACCTTGGGAATATCTCCGGTGATCGGAGCGTTGATCCCGATTTTGATTGTCTTGGCCTTGGCCCAGGCGCAAGGCGACATTGCCAGCGCGACTACGAGACAAGCGATCAGCAGATACAATCCTTTCCTCATCGCGACCTCCTTTGCCTTTCCCTGATTGTTTGAGGAAAAAAAGAACCGGTTTTCGTTCCGGAGGGATAAAGATTGGGGTTGATAACACAGGCCTTTCAATTTTTCAACAAATATGGTTTGGCGGTGCCCGCCTGTTAGCTGGACTTATCTTCCGACAATTTTTGAATCCAGCCCCGCCGCTGACCGGCGGGGCGGTCAGTTTGATCAAATGTGAAACTTCCCCCGAAGCCTCTGCCGATGTAGTGAACGGCCTCCGCCTGCCGGGGCGAAGTTGCGAAGCAACGAAGACTGGTGCCGTTCAGACCGGCACGCCACGGAGGTCGTGCCCTACAAAAACCCCGACTCCGAGTGAAGTTTCATACGAGCGCCGCCGCTGGCCGCTGGGGCGTCCAGATTTATCAAATATGAATCTTATGTCGAAGCCCCTGACGGTGGAGGGACGCGCTCTGTCGCGTCCGTGTTGCCAGCAATGACCCAATACCGGCCACGACGGAGCGTGGCCCTCCAACCTCCAAAACCCAAGGCGGGGGCAGGTCGGTTATTGCCGCCGGCCTCGG
>JAIPEL010000073.1 GCA_021737185.1 Desulfobacterales bacterium
GTCTACCGCAGAGGATTGGCCCTGCCGGTAAAGGGCGGCGCCTTGAACCGGTTCATGTTCCGCCGGATGGTCACCCACTTTCTGGCCAATTCCCACCACACGGCGGACACCTTGTTTCAGCACCTGCCGCGGCCCTCGGCCCGCGGAAGGGTCAAAATCATATACAACGGGGTGGAAATGCGGCGGTTTTCGCCGCCCGCTCAAAGGCCGGATACGCTCGACGCCCACCGCCCGCTGGTGCTGGGAACGGCGGGAAGGCTGGTGGATCAAAAGGGTCATGAGTATCTGGTCGACATGGCGGCCCGGTTAAAAGAGGAAAAGCTGCCGTTTACGGTGCTCATCGCCGGAGACGGCCCGCTTGCACCGGTCATCGAGCAGCAGATCACGGCGCGGGGACTGGAAAAGGAGGTCTTCCTGCTCGGCTTCGTGAAAGACACCGCCTCGCTGATGCAGCAGCTGGACATCTTCATCCTCCCCTCGTTGTGGGAGGGGTTCGGGTTTGCCATGGTCGAAGCCATGGCGTCTGCGCTGCCGGTCGTCGCGTTCGATCTGACGAGCAATCCTGAAATTGTCGAACACGGCAGGACAGGGCTGCTGGTGGCGCCGAAGCAGCCCGGGGCCCTTGCCGCTGCCGTGACGACCCTGGCCAAGGATCCGGCGCTGAGAAGGCAGATGGGCGAAGCCGGCCGGCAGCGGGCGGCCGAACGGTTCGACCGGGGCAAACAGATGAAAAAAGTCGAGGCGTACCTGTGTTCCGAAATCGCAAATGGCATGTAAAAGATCCAACAGCCGGGAAAAGGGGTTGAGCATGCTTCCCAACGCCCGCCTGCAAACGGTGATCCCTTGGCTGGTATTGATATTTCCGGCAGCGGCATTGCTGGTGGAGCATTCCAGCAGTATTTTCCTGGTTTTGTTTGCCGTTTCCGGAATTGCCGCATCGATCAAGTCCGACAGAAGAGCTTCTCTGAGTTTGATGGAAAAATGCCTTCTATGGGCGTTTGTCCTCTTCCCGGCGTCTTATTTGCTGTCATTTACCATCCATTTCCTGCAAGGGGACCTGTTGGACCCCCGGTTCAAATATCTTGACGACGAGTTTCGAATGGTTTTGATGATACCGATCTTTTTGCTGTTCAGACAGGTTCGGGTCCCTCAGTTCCATCTGTGGAACGGCATCGTGATCGGTGCGGTTGCGGCCGGCGCCAATGCTTTTTTGCGATTTTTTTGGCTGGCGCCCGGTGAGCGGGTGAGCGGATCCTATGACGCGATAGCCGTCGGTGATATTTCCCTGTCGCTGGCGGTCATGAGCGTTGCGTCATGGGGGTTCCTGATGAAAAGAAATCCCCATTACCGATGGCTCATCCCTGCGGCATTTCTTTTCGGGATGGCCTCCACCGTCCTGTCCGAGACCCGGGGTGCCTGGGTTGCCATCCCGGCCTTGATGTTGATTTTGTTCTTTTTCATGGGCAGGTACTGGAGCCTCCTGACTCGGTTGTCGATGGCCGGGCTGTGCGTCATCTTTGCCGCCGTCGTTTACCTGGTGCCCGCAACGAATGTGGCCAAGCGCGTCCAGGAAGTGAAGCAAGAGATACAGCATCATCAAGAAGGCAATGCCATTTACGGGGGGGCCACCTTTCGAATGCTGGGGGTCAAGGCAACGGCAGCCCTTTTTCCGGAGCATCCCATCATCGGTATCGGGCCCGGAAACTACAAGCCCCTGGTCAAGCAGAGGATTGCCGAAGGAGAGCTGCACGAGCTGACGGCAATGCACTCCAACCCCGGGAGCACCTTTTTGGGAACGCTCGTGGACTGCGGGCTGGTGGGGCTTTTATCGCTGATCGGTATTTTCGTCGTTCCCTTTTGGATCTCGATATTTTTTATCCGGCGCCATACGGACCGGCTCAGAAACATGGGGTATGCGCTGCTGATGCTGGTGGTGTCCATGTTCCATTTCGGGCAATTCGAGGCCATCTTTCGAAGAAGTTTTTTTACGAATTTTTATATCGTCATGATTGCTGCGCTTGCCGCGATTGCCTTCCGTGAATTGGCCGATCATGATCCGGCCGCCGGTACCCCGAAAAAACCGTAGGACCTATGGTACACCAAACACGCGGTGCATATCATTTTGGAGCGAGCCGGCCCCTGTCGGAAGAAGCCCTTTCCGCCCTGGTCGCCGTATTTCAGGAAATAGAGCCGGATTCGACCTCCGGCCTGGAGGGCAGGCGCTCCGTATCGAGGCTGGAAATCCCCCGAATCGGCCCTGCGGTGGTCAAGCACTACCGGCGCGGCGGCATGATCGCCCATTTGAACAAAGAACGCTACCTTCGGACGGGGAAAACAAGGTGCCAGAAGGAATATGAACAAATGGTGCGGGCCAGGCAGGCCGGGGTGAACATCCCAGAACCGATCGCTTTTGCCTTCAAAGGTCTGGTGTTGTACCGGGGCTGGCTGGTCACAAAAGAGATTGCCTATCAGCAGACATTGGCCCGGTTGAGCTTGCGGGAACCGGAGCGTCTGCCCGCGGTGATGGACCGCTTCAGGAAGCAGTTGGCAAAGCTGGTGGCGCATGGCTTGTGGCATGTCGACCTGCATCCTGGAAATGTCCTGATCGACGACGGGGGGCGGGTGTTTCTGGTCGATTTTGACAAGGCCCGAACCTTTCGGGGGGCAGGTTGTCGGCTTCTCGCCAAATACCGGAAGCGGTGGAAACGGGCCGTCGAAAAACACGGACTGCCGCAGGAGCTGCTGGCCTTCCTGGATTGAGGACCCGCTGCCGGCCCCTTGGTGCTCAATGGCATAATTGCGGTGACGTATTGTAGGTCAACGAATATTCAATATACGAGACGCGGAGGGCGCAGAGAAACCCTTAGTTTCCTGCGCATCCTCTGCGGCCTCGGCGCCTCTGCGGTGAAACCATCGTCACCATAATTACGCCCACATGTACTTAAGTAGCGGCCCCGCGGGTCGAACGCGGTCACCGGTGTTCGGCAAGGAGCTGGCGATAGAGGAAAAGCGTCCGCTCGATCGTATCTTCGATCCGGAAATCTTTCTGGATCCGCTTTCTGGCATGTCGTCCCATTTCATTGCGGCGTTCGGGATGATGGTACAGATAGGAAACCGCGCCGGCAATGGCGAAAGCATCCCGGGGCGGCACGATCAAGCCGCTGATCCCGTCTTCGATCAGCTCCGGGCTGCCGCCTGAGTCTGTGACGATGGGCACGGTTCCGTAGGCCATGGCTTCGATGATGACCTTGGGCAGCCCCTCGCGCTTGACGGCCGGAAGCACGGCCGCATCGCAGGCGGCCTGCACGGCCGGAGCGTCCCGACGAAAACCGGCCAGGTGGATGCGGTCTTTCATGGGGCTTTTGCCGATCTGCTTGGACAAGCTGGCGGCGTTCATTTTCCCGATCAGCAAGAGATGACAAGCGTCGATTTCGTGCAGCAAGTGGGTGGCCTCCATGAGAAAGCGGAGCCCCTTGCGCGGCCTGAAGTTGGCGGTGCAGCATACCACAAAGGCGCCTTCCGGGATGCCGAACTGCTTCAGATCCGCCGGGGGAGCGGTATACCAGGCCAGATGGTGTCCTTTGTATATGGTGACCGGCTTGTCCGGCGGCACATGCAGCCATAGCAGCTTCATCTTCAGGAAGTATTGGCGGACCGCTTCGGCAACGCAGACGATCCGGTCCACCCGCGGATGCAGATAGGTCATCCAGGAGGCGGGGTTGAAAAAACTCACGTTGCCGACGATCCCCCGGTAGACGACGATCTTCACCGGCAGCCGGGCTGCGGCCATGATCCCGTTGGAAACCGCCCGGTTGTTGAACAGATGAAGGACGTCGATCTTTTCTTCGATCAGCGTCTGTCGGAGCCGGGCGATCACCGCCCTGTCGAAGCGGCCCTTGGGGGCCAGGTCCGCCACCGGCACCCCTGCCTGTGCAAGACGACGGTAATGAGGCGCCTCTGCCGGACAGAAAACCTGCAGATCGACCCCCAGCTTCCGAAGTCCGATGAAGGTCTCGGCCTCGGGCCGGTCGCTGTGCCCGGTGACGCACAGCACCTTCATCGGTTTTTCCTGACGATTAGAGCACGTGTCAAAATAACGTTCCGATAGCAAGGATCACTCAGCGGGCGCTGATGTAAAGTATCCTAAGGCGCTCAGACAGCGTATACCGCCATCAAATCAACCATTTCGCTCCACTTGTATGCCATTGCTGCGGACCGATGTCCATGGCAGATCGAGCGGCAAGACGGGAAAAATCATTTGCAATTGATATTATTTCATATAAGTGCCAAAATTTTCGGCAACTCCGGTTCACGAGTCATGGCCCCCGTATTGCCGGAGGCCATGACCGGGGGATCACGAGGACAAGGATTGTAAATGACCGAAAAACCGACCTTATCGACCGCGGTGATCACCTATAACGAGGCCGAAAACATTCGTGACTGTCTGGCTTCCGTTGCCGATTTCGTGGATGAAATCGTGGTGCTCGATTCTTTCAGCACCGACGACACGGAACAGATCTGCCGGGGGTTTGAAAAAGTACAATTTTACCAGCATCCGTTCGACGGTCATATCCAGCAGAAAAACCGTGCCATCGCGTTTTGCACCTCGCAATGGATATTGTCCATCGACGCGGATGAAAGGGTGACTCCGGAGCTGAGAAGGTCCATCGAAACCTTTCTGGCTTCGAATCCAACCGCCGTCGGCGCCAAGTTTCCCCGGCTCGCCTACCACCTGCACCGCTTTATCCGTCATGGCGGATGGTATCCCAATGCCCGCTATCGGCTGGTCCGAAAGGGCAGGGCCCACTGGGGCGGCGAAAACCCCCATGACAAACTGATCCTGGACGGACGGGGAAAGAAACTGACCGGAGACCTGGTGCACTATACCGCCAAGGATCTCTCCGATCAGGTCGCGACCATCAACGCCTTTTCCAGCATCGCGGCCCTGACCCGATACAACAAGGGAAAACGCTTTCACCTGTGGCGCCTGCTGGTCAAGCCGATCAGCAAGTTTGTCGAAATGTACGGGTTCAAACGCGGCTTTCTCGACGGGCTGCCGGGGTTCATCATCGCCGTCAGCTCTGCCTATTCTTCCTTTCTCAAGGAAGCCAAGCTGTATGAACTGGATGTGTTAGACGCTGATAAGCCAAGCAATCTTTCTCATTTGTACACCAAAGAACGATAGCCATGCATTCCGTGTTTCATGACCTCGTCGTCCGGCTCCTGCGCGGGTTTTTCCTGCTGCTCGGCGCCGTGCCGCGGCGCCGTGCCGCGGACCTGGCCGACTTGCTGGGCCGGCTCTGGTACAAGCTCGACGCCCGGCACCGGAAGGTGGCCTTGTGGAATCTATCCCAGGCCTTCGGCGGCGAGACAACCGCCGGGCAGCGGGAGCTGCTGGCGAAAAAAGCGTTTTCCAACCTTATGCGGATCCCGTTTGAAATCGGCTGGTCCATGAAGTGGAAAGAGCAAGACTGCCTCCGGTATTTCGATATCGAGGGAAAGGAGCGGATTCAAGCCGCGCGGCAAAAGGGAAAGGGGCTGCTGATCCTGACCGGCCATATGGGCAACTGGGAATTGCTGCCGCCCATGGTGCTCATGCTCGGGACCCCGGCCACCACCACCTATCGCCCCGTCAAGTTCGCACCGGCTGACGCCTTTTTTCTGCAGATGCGCTCCCGATTCGGCTCCCGCATGGTCCCCAAGAAAAAGGCCATGCGAAAAATCCTGCGGGCTATGGCAAAGAAAGAGTGTGTCTGCATGCTGTTCGATCAAACCTCCCGCCGGGACAATGGGGCTTTCGTGGAGTTCTTCGGCCGCAAGGCCTGGACCAATACCGGCCCGGCCCTGCTGGCGCTCAAAACGGGTGCGCCGGTGCTGCCGGCCTTTATCATTCGAGACGGCGACCGGTTCCGGGTGGAGATCGGAGAAGAGATTCCGCTGATCAAAAGCGGCGACAAGGCCAAGGATGTTTTGGACAACACCGCCCGATACAACAAGGCAATCGAAAATGTCATTCGACGCCACCCGGAACAATGGTTTTGGGTGCATAACCGCTGGAAAGAACGGTCCTCTTCGAAAAGGCGTTGATGAGACTTTCCCGAAAACAGATCCGAAAGGTTCGACGCGTATTGATTCGATCCACCAACTGGATCGGCGACGCCGTCATGAACACGCCCGCGGTTCATGCGATCCGCAGCCATTTCCCCTCGGCCCGCATCAGCCTGCTGGCCAAACCATGGGTGGCGCCGGTGTTCGCCCACAGTCCGGATGTCGACGAGGTGATCCTCTATGAGGAGCAGGGCCGGTCTGCTCCCGTCCGGGTGGCGCGAAAACTGCGGCGCCACCGCTTCGACGCGGCCTTTCTGCTCCAGCACGCGTTTGAAGCCGCCTTGATCGCCTTTTTGGCCGGCATTCCGCTTCGCATCGGCTACAACCGGAACGGGCGGGGCCTTTTGTTGACCCATCCGGTCTCCTGCCCGCCGGCTGTCCGGCGGGTGCATCAGACCGCCTACTATCTGAATATTCTCACCGCTGTCGGGCTGGGCGCCTCGGATCAGCGCCTGCGTCTGACGGTGCCGCCGGCAGCGCGCCGGCGTGTCCGGGCGATGCTTTCCGCCCGGGGGGTGAAGCCTGACGAGACGGTGATGGGGATCAACCCCAGTGCGATCTATGGGCCCGCCAAGCAGTGGTTTCCCGACAGATTCGCAGCGCTGGCAGATCGCCTCCAGGAGCGGTTCGGATGCCGCGTGCTCGTTTTCGGGGGCCCGTCGGACCGGCAGCTGGGGCAACGCATCGCGAAGATGGCTCAAAGACCGGTGATCTGCCTGGCAGGGGAGACCACCCTGGAAGAAGCCGTCGCCCTGATCGCCCTGTGCCGCCTTTTCGTTTCCAACGATTCAGGGCTCATGCACGTGGCCGCCGCCCTGGACGTGCCGCAGGTGGCGATTTTCGGCTCCACCAATCCGGTCACCACGGGACCCTTCAGCGCCCGAAGCCGGGTGGTTCGGATTCCGGAACCTTGCAGCCCGTGCCTGGAGCCGGAATGTCCCGAGGGTCACTTGTCCTGCATGGGGAAGATCACTGTCTCCATGGTCCTGGATGCCGCCGATGCGCTGCTGTAAATTGATTTTTGCAGCCGCCGGCGTATTCTGCTATAAAATCGCTC
This sequence comes from Desulfobacterales bacterium, assembly GCA_021737185.1. Taxonomy (GTDB): domain Bacteria; phylum Desulfobacterota; class Desulfobacteria; order Desulfobacterales; family CAFBRK01; genus JAIPEL01. The sequence continues at coordinate 7,166 of JAIPEL010000073.1, forward strand.
ACGCGATTTTATAAAAGTTTCGCGTTCCGCGAAACCGAAAACACATGAATCTGGAGAGCCATTATCCACCGCTGCCGGAGACCATGAACCGATTCGATGAATGACCTCCGGAACTTTGTTGAACGGACGGCTTTTCCATGGGAGAGGAAGCAATGGCCATCAGCGAAGAATTGCTGGAAATTCTCGCCTGCCCGAAGTGCAAGGGCGATATTTTCCTCAACGAAGCCGGAGACGGGCTGGTCTGCGAGCATTGCCGGCTCGTGTACGAGATCCGAGACGATATCCCGATCATGCTGATCGACGAAGCAAAGCCCCTGGACGGTTGACAGGAGCGGTTCTAAGACGAATGCGGCTTCCGACGCCGGATCGATCGACGAGCCATTAGCCGACCATGAGCACCCCCCAGCCTCCCAAACCCGCAAAATTGGTCATCGGGCTGATTCTCAAGGATGAGGCCCTGCTGGGGCCGGCGGCCGAAGCGCTCGAGCAATGCTTCGGCATGCCGGACATGGTCAGCCCATGGCTTTCCTTCGACTTCACGGATTACTACCAAAGAGAAATGGGCGCCCCCCTGCGGCGAAGAATGTTCTCATTTCGCGCCCTGGTCGGCCAGGAAACCCTGTCGGAGGTCAAGCTGGAAACCAACCGGATCGAAGGCCGCTTCCTCGTCGACGGCCACCGACGGGTGAACATCGATCCGGGAATTCTGACCTTCGAACGGTTCGTGCTGGCCACCGGCAAGAATTACACCCACCGGATCTACCTGGGCCGGGGAATCTTCGCAGATTTGACCCTGCTGTTTTCCGGCGGCGCGTTTCAGCCGCTTCCCTGGACATATCCGGATTATGCCCAAGCACCCCTGCGCGGCTTTCTCGAGGAGGTGCGGCGGCGATACCGCTACGACCTGAAAGGCCGTGAGAACCAGGAGGCCGGCTGCTGAGCGTCCGATGCAGCACGGCGCCATGGCCGGCCGGTGCCAAGGGAGCATACGAATGATTCGAAGCATGACCGCCTATGCGAGTGCAGAACAAAGCAGCGGCCCGCTGACCGTGGCCGTTGAAATCCGGACCTACAACAGCCGCCATTTCGATCTGGTGATGCGCCTTTCCCACGGCTATACCGGTCTGGAAGAGCGGATCAAGGCCAGGGTCAGCGAAAAGATCGTCCGGGGCCGCGTGGAGCTCCAGTTCCGCCTCCGGGAGGCATCGGAAGAAGCCGGTGCGTTCGAGATCGACGAGGGGGCGGCCGCCTCCTACGTCGATGTCTTGCACCGCCTGCAGGAGCGGTTTTCACTCCAGGGGGGGGTCTCCGTCGATCTGGTGGCCAAAGCCCCGGGCATCATCAAGCCGGCGGAGATCGAAAAGGATATGGAGGCCGCGTGGCCGGTGGTTGACGGCTGTTTGTCCGAAGCACTGGACGCACTGGACGCCATGCGCGCCAAAGAAGGGGCCTTTATCGCCGACGATTTTTCCAGCCGCCTCGATTTTATCGAATCGTGCATCGAACGGATCGACGAAAGCGCCGCCGGGCTGCTGCCGGTCTACCAGCAGCGCCTCGCCGAACGGATCGAGACCTTGACCCGGGGGATCGTCGAGGTCGATCCCGGCCGAATCGCCCAGGAAGCGGCGGTCTTGGCCGACCGAAGCGACATTTCCGAGGAGATCGTCCGCGCCTGCAGCCACGTGAGCCAGTTTAGGCAAACCATGGCGGGCGACGAGCCGGCCGGCAGAAAGCTCAATTTCCTGCTCCAGGAGTTCAACCGGGAGTTCAATACGATGGCATCGAAGGCGGCAAGCACCGAGGTTTCCCACACCATCGTGGCGGTCCGGGCAGAACTGGAAAAGCTCCGGGAGCAGGTCCAGAACGTCGAGTAATCAAATCGCTTCCGCGATTTGATTACAGTATTCTCAAAAAAATGGCGGCGCCCGCTCTGCTGCCCGGCATGGTCGAATCCACAAAAACGATAGCGTCGTTTCCTCTTGAAGCCGTTATCATGCCAGAGCCTCGGAGCGCCAAGGTCCGCGGAAGAAAAAAAGGGAGGAACATGGATCAGAATCTGCTCAACATCGGATTCGGGAGCACTGTCGTTGCCGACCGGGTCGTGGCCATCGTTCCGCCGGCCTCTTCGCCCATGAAGCGGCTCAAGGACGAGGCCAAGGACGACAAACGCCTGATCGACGCCACCCACGGCCGCCGCACCCGCTCGGTCATCGTTTTAGACAGCAACCATGTCGTTTTATCGGCAATCCAGGCCGAGACCATTTCCCAGCGATTCGAAGCCCTGCGGGCGGGCGGCTCCCGTAAAGAGCCCTCCGTCGATCTTCCATGACGGCCAACGAATCCTCCGGGCATCTGTTCATCGTATCGGCCCCCTCGGGCGCCGGAAAGACGACGCTTTGCCGGGCGCTGCTCAGGCGATTTCCCGACATCCGGTATTCGGTTTCCTATACCACCCGCCCCCCCCGCAACGGCGAGCGGGAAGGAATCGACTACCGGTTCATTTCCGAGGAAGAGTTCCGGCAGGGGATCGAGCAGGACCGGTGGGCCGAATGGGCAAAAGTCCATGGGCACTATTACGGAACCGACGCCGGGATCCTGGCCGATGCCATCGGCAAAGGAAAGGACGTGCTGCTCGACATCGACGTCCAGGGGGCGTGCCAGCTTGTCGAGCGGTTTCCCGAGGCGGTGACCATTTTTGTCATGCCCCCCTCCATCGAAGCGCTTCGGTCCCGGCTTCTGGCGAGAGGAGCCGACAGCCGGGAGGTCATCGATCGGCGAATGGCCGCTGCCGAAGAAGAAATCCGCTGCCGAAGCCGATATCGCCACGTCGTGGTCAACGACCGCCTGGATCGGGCCATGGGTGAATTGCAGGCACTGGTCGAGCGGTACCGCTGAGGCAGTCTGCCGCTTTTTTTGACCTGTTTTCGATCGACCGGATCAGCGCCCCGGACGGGGCCGCCATCCATGAACGAATGTCGGCATGGCTTCTCATGACGAATGAGGCGAGGCACACTGAAGTTCTTTACGGAATCCATCCGGTGGCCGAGGCGCTCTTTGCCGGGCGCCGCGCGGTGGAGCAGGTATATATTGCCTCCGGGAAGCGGTCCGCCAGGCTGGCGTCGATTCTGACGGCGGCGCAAAAGAAGAAAATCCCGGTGCACGAGCTTCCCGCCGGGAAGATTCAGCAACTGGCCGGCGACGCCGCCCACCAGGGGGTTGTCGCCCAGGTCGGGCGGTATCCATACGCACCGGAGCCTGACAGCTATGCCGGCCGGGCCGATTCGGCTTCGCCGCCGCTGTGGGTCCTGCTCGACGGTGTGGTCGACCCGCGAAACCTCGGGGCCATGCTTCGCACGGCGCTTTGTGCGGGGGTCGATGGAGTGGTGGTGCCCAAGGACCGGGCTGCGCCGGCCACCCCGGCGGTTTCCCGCGCCTCGGCCGGCGCGCTGGAGCACGTGCGGCTGGTGCGGGTGACGAATCTGGCCCGCACCATCGAAGCCATGAAGAAAGACGGCTGCTGGATTGCCGGGCTCGACGCCGATGCGGATCAGAGCCTATTTGCCGCGGACCTGTCCGGCCCCCTGGGGCTTGTGGTGGGCGGAGAAGGCCGGGGGCTGCGGCCCTTGGTGCGAAAGTGCTGCGACTTTCTGGTGCGGATTCCGCAGTGCGGGCCGGTGGGCTCTCTCAACGCCTCGGCCGCCGGCGCGGTTGCGGTCTACGAAGCGTTTCGGCAGAGGAGGCCGGGAGAGAGATGAATAAAATGCCTAAAATGAAAAATGCCTAAAATGCCTAAAATGATAAAAGTTCACAGAGTGCCTACAGTTGATAAAGCGCATGGAGTTTAGCAGCTATTTGCATTTTATTGTTATTCTCAGAAGAAATAGACCGAGCGAAGAGACACCACAATTTTAGGCAATTTAGGCAATTTAGGCAATTTAGTCATTTCCTTGGGTAATGCGCCATGTCCTCGATATGGACCCGGATTCTGAAGGCCTCGGCCGACGCGGTCTTTCCGCCCCGGTGTCGGGCGTGCGGGGCCTTCTTTGCGGCCCCGGGGGACCGGCAGCGGGAAAATGGGCGGCCGCCTGGCGATGAATCGATGACAGGCCTTGTCGAGACGGCATTTTCGGGCCAGCTTTGCCCGGAATGCCGCCTGGGGATCGTTCCGGTCCGTTCACCGGCCTGCAGCCGCTGCGGGCTCCCGCTGGCCGGCCGACCCGGAGACGATCATCTTTGCCAGGATTGCCTCGATGGGCCGGCGGTTTTCGTCCGGGCCCGGGCCGCGTGTGTTTGCGAAGCAGTTGTACTGGCGCTTTTGCACCGCTTCAAGTACGGGGGATGCGTGGAGCTGGCAGGCCCGCTGGCTGCTCTCTTGCAGGCGGCATTCCGGCGCCATTTTCCCGGCGGCGGCATCGATGCGATCGTTCCGGTTCCGCTGCATGCAAAGCGTCTGCGCAGCCGGGGGTTCAACCAGGCCGAACTGCTGGTTCGCCGTTGGCAGGCGCTTCATCCGCGCGACCAGACCGACGGCATCCTCTTGCCCGGGGCCCTGATCCGCAGACGTCATACCCCCGCCCAGGCCGGCTTGGGGCGAAAGGAGCGCATGGTCAACCTGCGCGGCGCATTTTCGGCAGGGCCGAAGGACGAGGTTTGCGGGATGCGCGTGCTTCTGGTAGACGATGTCTACACCACCGGGGCCACCGTCGGCGAATGCGCTCGGGTGCTGGCCGGTGCCGGCGCCGCAAAGATCGAAGTGCTCACCCTGGCCCGGGCGCTGTAGCCGGCGGCGCTTGATTGCGGCATTTTATGGCGGCTTGGAAAAACATGGCTGGCGGGGAGTTGGACGTGAGCGAATCGAAAAAATGGCTGTCCATCGAGTCGATGGTCGAGGCGGCCGAAGCGCACCGCGCCGCAGGAGAACGCATCGTGTTCACCAACGGCTGCTTCGACCTGCTCCATGCCGGACATGTCCGATACCTTTCCGCGGCCCGGGCCGAAGGGGATCTTCTGGTGGTGGGGCTCAACTCGGATGCCTCGGTAAAGCGGATCAAGGCGCCGGGGCGGCCGGTGGTGCCCGAAACTCAGCGTGCGGAAGTGCTCTCGGCGCTGGCCTGCGTCGATTATGTCATCATCTTCGACGAGCCGGACCCGGGCGACTTGATCCGGCAGATTGCCCCGGACGTACTGGTCAAGGGCGCGGACTGGTCCGAGGACCGCATCATCGGAGCCGATACGGTAAAGGCCTGCGGCGGAAAGGTGGTGCGCGTGCCGCTTGTTCCGGAGGTGTCCACGTCGGCCCTCATCCGCCGGATCATCGAACGGTTCTGCTGAAAGTTTCTAAAATCGCTGATGCGATTTTAGAAACATGTGAAATGCGAATGAAGTTCATGGGCAAAATATTGCAGGGGACCGCCGGTGCCACCGAATTGTCCGGACTGACGGAAAGTCGCGACGGTGATCTGCCCCGGCTTGAATTCCCGCTACTGGCCTCTTCTCCGGGGCTGAGGCACGGGGTCTATACCCGCAGCGGCGGCGTCAGCGGCGGACCGTTTGCGACGCTCAACGCGGCCTTCGATGTGGGAGACGAGCCTTCTGCCGTGGAAGAAAACCGGCGCCGGATCCAAGGCGACATGGGCGGCATGACCCCGGTGTTTCTCAGGCAGCGCCACGGCACCCGGGTGGTCTGTATCGGGGACGCAAAGCAAGGAGAGCGGTCCGCCGAGGCGCCGCCTTACGCCGACGCGGTGGTCACCAACCGGCCCGGCCTTCTGCTGGTGATTCAGGTCGCCGACTGCCAGGCGGTGATCCTTTACGATCCGGTCGAACAGGTGGCGGCCAATGTTCACAGCGGTTGGCGGGGAAGCGTCGGCAACATCGTGGGAAAGACCGTGGAAAAGATGCAGCATACGTTCGGCTGCCGCCCGGAAAACCTGACGGCCGGAATCGGCCCCTCTCTGGGGCCGTGCTGCGCCGAGTTCGTCCATTACCGAGATGAAATTCCGCCGTCGCTGTGGCGCTATCGTGTCGACGGCTTCCATTTTGATTTCTGGTCCATGAGCGTCGACCAGCTCAAAGGTGCCGGCGTCGCTGAAAAAAACATCGACGCCGCCGGCCTCTGCACCCGGTGCCGGACGGATCTTTTCTACTCATACCGGGCGGAAAAGACCACGGGCCGGTTTGCCGCAGTCGCCGGACTCGTCGGCAAAGGTTGGCAAAGATGATCGATGAGCGCATGGAAATCATCGGCGCAGAACCGGTGAGCACCGACTGCTATCGAATGACGCTGCAGGCCCACATCGGCTATGCCGACGCCCGGCCCGGCCAGTTTGTGATGGTTCGGATTCCGGACGGGTTGACCCCGCTGCTGAGAAGGCCTTTTTCCATTCACCGGAGCAGGCGCCTTTCGGCTTCGCGAACCGCCCTGGAGATCCTGTACCGGGTGGTGGGGAAGGGCACCCGGCGGCTTGCGGGCTGCCGGCCCGGAGACCGGCTGGACGTGCTCGGCCCCCTGGGGCGCGGATTTTCAGACCCGCCGGCTTCCGGACCGCTGTTTCTGGCAGCCGGCGGAATGGGAGTCGCTCCCATGGTGTTTCTGGCAGACCGGCTTTGCCGGGACGAGAAACGGCGCCGGGACATCCGTGTGTTTCTCGGCGGCCGAACCGCGGAAGAACTCCTTTGTCGGGACCGGTTCGAAGAACTCGGCCTTCCGGTGGTGCTGACCACCGACGACGGGAGCGACGGCGATCAGTGCCTGGTGACCTATCCCATAGAAGAGCAGATCCGCCTCATTCCCCCCACCATGATATACGCCTGCGGCCCCCCCGGCATGCTCAGCTGCATCGCCGGATTTGCAGACACCTACGGGATCCGGGTTGAAGTGTCCATTGAAACCCTCATGGCCTGCGGCCTGGGGGCCTGCCTGGCCTGCGCCGTTGCTGACCGGCGCGATCGTCAGCGATACCGCCACGCCTGTCTTCACGGTCCGGTGTTCGACGCCCGGGAGATCTTGCTGCCGTAAAATCCCCGTCGGGTCTTTTACGGCAGCAAGATCTTAAAATTTTCAATGGGCAATGAACGCGCCTGGCATCTGCGCCGGCAAAAATAGGGAGGGACAATCGTTTTTACGAGATGGCGATCTGAGTCGTTGGAAGCAGTTTACCGATTGGTTTTTTTCTATCAATTAAAAACGGGTCGGGGCCGTCTTTTCGGCCCCGACCCGTTTTTAATTGACTTGGCCGGGATCGTATGGTAGAGCCCACTTGGTTTTCACCGGGTATTCGATCGGGCCTTTGGTAATATATAAGGGCCTGAATTTATATGAAAAGAGAAAATCGACGTCAGCTCCGGGAGTACGCTTATTTTGCCAGTGTGGGGCTGTCGGTGGCGCTTTCGATCTTTATCGGGCTGTTCATCGGCCTTTACCTGGACCGGCGTTTCGACACAGACCCGATCTTTATGTTTATCTTTTTAGGGCTCGGCATCGCCGCCGGCTACCGCAACATCGCCTTGGCGATTCGCAAAACCCGGAAATTTTGAGGCGGAAAAAGGTGTTCCGTTGAACATTGAGCAGCGCCTGCTGATATTCATTACCCGCACCAACTGGATCGTACTGATCGGCGCCAGTCTCCTGTGCCTCTGCCTGGCCTCGATTTCCTTTACCCTGGGCGTGGTCGCCGGCGGACTGATCGTCACGGTCAACTTCCATTTACTGTATCGAACCCTGAAACGGTCCCTGACCCCGCCCCATATCGCCTCCCATCACAAGGTGTTGGCAAAATACTACATCCGCTTTACCGTCAGCGGGATCATCATATTTTTCTTAATCTCCCGGCAAATCGTCGATCCGCTGGGACTGTTCCTCGGTCTTTCGGTCGTGGTCGCCAGTATCCTTCTGGCCACCCTGCTCGAGGTCAAAAAACTCATTTTCAAGGAGGCATTCTGAGGTGGAACATCCGTATCTCTTCTTGGTCAAGTTGTTCGAGGCGATCGGGTTGGGGCATTTTGCCCATGCCTACCCCCACGTGATCTATTCCTGGCTGGTCATGGCCCTGTTGATCATCGGCGGCGCCTTCGCCGCCAAGGGGATCAGCATGATTCCGAGCAAGGGGCAGAACTTTTTCGAGATCATCGTGTCGGGCATCGAGGAATTCATGGTCGAAATCACCGGTGACGAAGGCAGATGGCTCTTTCCCCTTGTGGCCACGATCTTCATCTACATCTTCATCTGCAACCTGATCGGGCTGGTGCCCGGGTTTTTCCCGCCGACGGCCAGCCTCAATACCACGCTGTCCTGTGCGCTGGTGGTGGTCATCTTCACCCATGTGATCGGTATCAAGTACCACGGGGCCGGATACATCAAGCACTTTTTGGGGCCTGTCTGGTGGATGATCCCGATCATCTTGCCCATCGAACTCATCGGACACCTGGCCCGGATCCTGTCTCTCTCGTTCCGGCTTTTCGGAAACATGATGGGTCACGAACTGGTGCTGACGATTCTTTTCGCGCTGGCCGGTGCCTTTTTTGCTCCGCTGCCGATTATGGCCCTGGGCATTTTCGTCGCCTTGGTACAGGCCTTTGTCTTTTTCCTGCTTTCGATCATGTATTTTTCAGGTGCCATGGAGCACGCGCACTGATCAAGTTGCTGCCGAGACTGTATCAAAGCGTCGCGTACCACCGTGAAACGTTGAATTCATGACATTGGGGGGATCCCCGCCCGGTGCGGGGTTTTGGAAGAAGTCTATAAAAATTCTAACAAGGAGGTAGAGTAGAGTATGGAAGCACAAGCATTGCAGTTCTTCATCGCCGCGGTTACGGCTGCCGGTTTTGGAATCGCCATCGCGGCCTTCGGCTGCGGCATCGGACAGGGCCTTGGTCTGCGGTCGGCCGTGGAAGGCATCGCGCGCAATCCCGAGTCTTCCGGAAAGGTCACAGTGACCCTGCTCATCGGTCTGGCCATGATCGAGTCGCTGTGTATCTACGCCCTGGTCGTCGCGCTGATCCTGATTTACGCGCATCCCCAGGCAGCGGCGATCGCCGGCTTGTTCACCGGCGCCCGCTAGTTCGCGAACACCTCCAAAAAAAACGGGGCGGTGCCAAACAAAGGCACCGCCCCGTTTTTTTCAATCCCTAATCTCTCCCAACTATTCACACAGCACCGTGAAAGAGTTATCGTTTCCGCGAGAGCTGCCTTAAAAATGCGAAATCCGAAACAAATCCGACTCAGCCTTTCTTCTTACCCCGCTTTGCGGGTGGAGTGCTCAGAAGGTTCTCTTCTAAAACTCCTTTGAGATACCGGCCGGTGTACGAATCGGGACTTGCAGCGATCTGCTCCGGGGTGCCGCAGCCGACGACCTGCCCGCCCCTGTCTCCTCCTTCCGGCCCCAGATCGATGATGTGGTCGGCCGACTTGATGACGTCCAGGTTGTGTTCGATGACCACCACCGTGTTGCCGTTGTCCACCAGCCGGTTGAGCACGTCGAGAAGCCTGCGGATGTCGTCCGGGTGCAGGCCGGTGGTGGGTTCGTCCAGCACGTAGACGGTGCGCCCTGTCCCTTTTTTGCTCAGCTCACGGGCGAGCCTGACCCGCTGGGCTTCGCCGCCGGAAAGGGTCGCCGCCGGCTGGCCGAGGCGGATGTAGCCGATGCCCACGTCTGCCAGCATCTGGAGCTTTTCACGGATTTTGCCGATGTTGCGGAAAAAGCCCAGTGCCTGGTTTACGGTCATGTCGAGCACCTCGGCGATGTTTTTGCCCTTGTATCGGACGTCGAGGGTTTCCCGGTTGTAGCGTTTTCCCCGGCACACGTCGCAGGGGACATAGATGTCGGGCAGAAAATGCATCTCGATTCGGACGATCCCGTCCCCCTTGCAGGCTTCGCAGCGGCCGCCTTTGACGTTGAAGCTGAATCGGCCGGGTCGGTATCCCCGGGCCCTGGCGTCGGCGGTGCGGGAAAACAGCTCCCGGATATGGGTGAAAGCGCCGGTGTAGGTGCCGGGATTGGAGCGGGGGGTGCGGCCGATCGGGGACTGATCGATGTTGACGGTCTTGTCTACGTGTTCGCTTCCGACAAGCGCCTCGTGCGCCCCGGCCTGTATGCGGGCGTAGGTCAGCCGACGGGACAATGCCTTGTAAAGGGTCTCCAGAACCAGGGTCGATTTGCCGGAGCCGGAAACCCCTGTTACGCAGACCAGGCAGCCAAGAGGGAAGGAGACGTCGATCTTTTTGAGGTTGTTGGCCGAGGCCTGCTTGATCAGCAGCGCCTCTTTCCGGCCGGTTCTTCTTTGCGGGGGAACGGCGATCCGGCGCCGCCCGGAAAGATACTGGCCGGTGAGAGACTCCTCGCACTGCTCCAGCAGGTCCGGGGGGCCGGAGTAGATCACCCGGCCGCCGTTGATGCCGGCGCCGGGCCCCATGTCGACCACGTGGTCTGCGGCCCGGATGGTCTCTTCGTCGTGTTCGACCACCAGCACGGTGTTTCCAAGGTCTCTCATCTGCAGAAGCGTCTCCAACAGGCGGCGGTTGTCCCGGGGGTGCAGACCGATGCTCGGCTCGTCCAGCACGTAGAGAACGCCGGTAAGCTTGGAGCCGATCTGGGTCGCCAGACGGATGCGCTGGCTCTCTCCGCCGGAGAGGGTCTCGGCAGAACGGTCGAGGGTCAGGTAGTCGAGGCCCACGTCTTCCAGGAACCGGAGGCGTTCGCCGATTTCCCGGACGATCCGGGAGGCGATGGCCGATGCCTTCTCCGGCAGCGCCAGGTCGCTGAAATACCGGCGGGCGGTGGACACGGTCATGGCCAGGACTTCATGGATGGCCCGTTGACCGATCTTCACCGAACGGGCGATTTCATTGAGCCGGGCGCCGCCGCAGGCCGGGCAGGGGGTAAAGTTCATGTACTGCCGGATCTCCTCCCTTACCTGCGCAGAATCGGTTTCGACATAGCGGCGCTGCAGCCGGGGAATCAATCCCTCGAAGGGCCTCTGGAAAGTGATTCTCCGCTGGCCCTGTTCGAAGTAGAAGGTGATCTTTTCGTCTCCCGAGCCATGCAAGAGCACCTGCTGAAAGCGCGGGGGAAGGGCCTTGTAGGGGGTATAAATGTCGGTTCCGTAATGGCGGGTCAGCGCATCGATATATTCGATGAACTGCATGGAGCTCCGGTTCGCCCACTCAGCCACCGCCCCTTCCCGTAGGGAAAGCTCGGGGTTGGGGATGATCAGCGACGGGTCGAATGCCGAAGTCACGCCGAGCCCGTCACAGCGGGAACAGGCCCCGTGAGGGGAATTGAACGAAAACGAAGACGGGGTCAGCTCCGGCAGCCGGACGCCGCAGTCGGAGCAGACCGCCTCCTCGCTGAATCGAATCGGTTCTCCGCCGAACACGTCGATAATGACCCGGCCTTCGGCCTGGGCGGCGGCAAGTTCCAACGAATCGGCCAGGCGGTTGCGCATGGCCGGTTTGACCACCAGGCGGTCCACGACGACTTCGACGCGATCCGGATGCGTGCCGGCGGGGGGCAAGTCGGTTTCTTCCAGTTCGTAGATCTCATCGCCGATCTTGATCCGGGCGAAGCCTTCCCGCTTCAGCCGCTGCACTGTTTTGCGAAGAGAACCCGCCGATGCGGTGGAAACAGGAGACAGAATCAGCAGCCGGGATCCTTCGGCAAGGCCCATGACCCGGTCGATCACCTCGTCCAGCGTCTGGGAAACGATCGGACGGCCGCATTTCCAGCAGTGGGGGATCCCGATTCGGGCATAGAGCAGCCTCAGGTAGTCGTGGATTTCGGTCACGGTTCCGACCGTAGACCGGGGATTGTGGCTGGCGGTTCGCTGTTCGATGGCGATGGCCGGAGACAGGCCCTCGATCAGGTCGACGTCCGGCTTTTCCATCCGCTCCAAAAACTGGCGCGCGTAGGCCGAGAGCGACTCCACATACCGGCGCTGACCTTCGGCATAGAGGGTGTCGAAGGCAAGGGTCGATTTTCCGGAACCGGAAAGCCCGGTGACTACGATCAGCCGGTTGCGGGGAAGGCTGACATCGACGTTTTTCAGATTGTGCTGGCGCGCCCCGCGGATGATGATTTCGTTTGTTCTCATTTTTTAGAAATTCGAAGCATTTTTTAGAAATAAATAGATTTTTGGCGAAAACGGTTTTGTCGATATCCTGTTCATAACGCCGAAGATACCGAAAATTTCTCACAAAACCCCGATTTCAAAAAATCGAGTATTTCAGGACAATTGAAAAGAATATGACAACAAATACTGTGAAATCGGTAGGTTGATTTTTGTTAGGCTGGCGTTAGAAAAGTAAATCTAAACCCCCACTGATCCGGTTTGACACCTTTAAGCAAATTCTCTACAAACCGACTAACATTTTTTCCGCAGCATGTAATCTTTCATAATTCTTCCAAATCGGTTGATTTTATCACAGTTGACCGGTAGCTGTCTTCGACCCCTCACTGCCGAGGGATACTTTTTTGGAGATATTGGAGTCCAAAAGGCCATGGAACAGGTCTGGAGCGCAGTAAAGGCGAAGATGCAGCAGCTTGTGCCGGCCCACAGCTACCGGATGTGGATCGATCCCATCGAGTTCATGGAACTCCGGGACCAGGAATTGGTCCTTTGCTGCCCCAACAGTTTTTCCCGGCGACGAATTCTGGACCAATACGGCAAACAACTCGAGTCTGAAGTCAGCGAAAAGATCGGCCGCAGCCTTTCTCTGAAGATCGAGATCTCCGAAGGCAACGGCAACGGCCAAAAAGAGCATCATCAGCTGCCGCTGCCGAATCTCAACGGCCGGCCCCACAGTGGAAGGCTCCTTCGCAAGAACTTCACCTTCGACCAGTTCGTGGTGGGCGGCAACAACGACTTTGCCTACAGCGCCTCCCTGTCGTTGGCCTCCCGGAAAAATTGCCAGCAAAGCACACTGTTTCTCCTGTCCGCGACCGGGATGGGAAAAAGCCATCTGACTCAAGCCGTCGGTCATCACATCCTCACCGAGCGGCCCTCGGAGAGGGTCTACTATATCACGGCCGAGGATTTTACCAATGAAATGGTCCATGCCCTTCGCCACGACAGCATCGACCGTTTCAAGGAAAAATATCGGGCTCGCTGCGATGTCTTGCTGCTGGAGGACATCCAGTTTCTCAGCGGCAAGGAGCGGACGCAGCTGGAGCTGGCCCTGACCCTCGACGCCTTGGCCGATGCCGGAAAGAAAATCATTTTTTCAAGCAGCTACCTTCCAACGGACATCCCCAAGATCAGCGAGGAACTGCGGTCCCGCCTGACTTCCGGACTCATTTCCAATATCGAGGCCCCGGATTTCCGGATGAGGCTCCGGATCCTGAAAAAAAAGACGGAAAACAACGGCTGCCCGATTCCCGAAGAGGTCCTGCATTTTCTGGCCAGTGAATTGACCGAAAATGTCCGGCAGCTGGAAAGCGGTCTTTTCGGCGTCGCCGCCAAAGCATCGCTGCTGGGTTCCAGAGTCGACGTTCCCCTTGCCGAGAGCGTGGTGAAGAACATCGTTCAATGCCGGAAGGCCATTACGGTAAACGCCATCAAAAAGCTGGTCTGCCGGCATACCCGGATTTCAGAAGAAGACCTGGTCTCGCGATCCCGCAAGCAGAACGTGGTCCGGCCGCGGCAGATCGCCATCTATCTTTCCAGAAAGTACACGGACCAGTCGCTGCAGTCCATCGGACGAAGCTTCAACCGCTACCATGCCACAGCCCTTCATGCCATCGCCTGTGTTGAGCGCGGACTGAAACAGGATCCCCGGATGCGGAACACCGTCGGGTTTCTCTGTCAGAAATTGGAATCCGGGAAACTCTGACAAGCGCTCTAATTGTTGTTGGAAAGCATGTCCTCAGAAGCCACAAGGTCTTCCAGGATTTCGAGGCGGGCATTTTGCTCTTTTTCGATACAGCAGCGCAGCCGAAGAGCACAGTGTGATTTACAGACGGCGTCTTGAATATCGAAATTGCCGAAGCATCCGAACCGATCGTCAAAGCAGTTGGTCATCCTCTCCTCTTTTTTCATTCTGATCTCTCTTCCGAGAGCAGCGAAACCATTTCCTCGTGGATCCGTCCGTTGGTGGCCAGCAGCTGTCCGGATTGGAGCCGGTAATCCTGATTACTGAAATCGGTGACCCGGCCGCCGGCCTCGCGGGCGATCAGTACGCCGGCGGCGGTGTCCCAAGGTTTGAGCTGGGACTCCCAGAACCCCTCGAAGCGCCCGCAGGCCACGTAGCACAGGTCCAGCGCTGCGCTGCCCAGCCGCCGCATGCCCTGGGCCGCCTCCAGGCAGCGGGTAAATCGGGCGATGATCGGATCGGAGCAGGAGCGGATATCGTACGGAAATCCGGTGACCAGCAGGCTTTCAGAAACCGGCCCGGCCTCAGAAACCGATATGGGGCGGCCGTTTAAAAACGCCCCCCGGTCGCGGATCGCGGTAAACAGTTCCTCTCCGATCGGATCCAGAACCACACCGACGAGAATTTTCTCATCCCGGGCAAAGGCCACGGATATGGAGAAGATTTCAAGGCGGTGGGCGTAGTTGGTGGTGCCGTCGAGGGGATCGATGATCCAGCGGTCGCCGCCGCTTCCATGGTCCAGTCCGCTTTCTTCGGCCAGAAAACCATGCTCCGGAAATCTGCTTCGGATCGAGTCGATGATGGCCTGCTCGGCCCCGGTGTCTGCTTCGGTGACCAGATCGTTGGTCCCCTTGTGCCGGATTTTTTCGATCCTTCCAAACCGGGAAAGAAGCACCCCGGCTCCCTTGAAAGCCGCGGCAACGCCGATCCGCTTTACCTCGTCAAGGTCCATACGGCATCCCCTTTACAACTCTTTTCCTTGCCAAGTCAACCGCTAATCCCTCCGGCCGGGTCCGGAGGGGCATGGATCGAGGGCCCCGGACGCCGCGGTTTCAGGGTCGTTGATCCGGCCGATAATTTTCGCCATTTCTTCGATCAAGGGCGCAAGGGTCTTCGAATCAATTGCCGAAATGGGAATTCCCTCCAGGGTTGCAGCAAGACCGTCGACTTGCTCCGGATCGATCAGGTCCTGTTTGTTGAGCACCCGAAGGCAGGGAACGGCATCCAACCTAAGCTCGGAGAGGATCCGCT
Source organism: Desulfobacterales bacterium (assembly GCA_021737185.1). Lineage (GTDB taxonomy): Bacteria > Desulfobacterota > Desulfobacteria > Desulfobacterales > CAFBRK01 > JAIPEL01. The sequence continues at coordinate 22,281 of JAIPEL010000073.1, forward strand.
CCACCGACTCGATCTGGTCTTCCAGGCGGGGGTTGTGAACATCGATCACGTGAAGGAGAAGATCCGCACTTTCCAGCTCTTCCAATGTGGCGCCGAAGGCCGCCATCAATTCTTTGGGAAGGTCGCGAATGAATCCGACGGTGTCGGTGATGATCACTTCGATATCTCTGGGAAATCGAAGCCTTCGGCTGGAAGGATCCA
>JAIPEL010000007.1 GCA_021737185.1 Desulfobacterales bacterium
CTGTCGTTTCTCATCGCCGGCTTCGAGGGGTTCGGCGCCGAAGAAAAGCAGGTGTTTCTCGAAATGACCTCCACCAGCGCCCGACTGGAAAAGGGGATCGCGGCCCTGGAAAAGGTGGTGGAACGGTTCGGTCTGACCCGGGAAATCGAGCGGATCATCGGCGGAAACGGACATCCCCCCGAAGACCTGTGCCAGAAGGTCGGCCGGATCGAATCCGACCCAGCTGATGAGTGACGGACCGAGCCTGCACCGGCCTTCATTGCACTTGCTTCTGGGCAGACGCTGCCCTGAAACTTGGGCAACAGCCCCTGTTCGGCAAAAGACCCCGCCAGGTGAGATCCAGCCGCCGAATTCCGGCATTTAAAAAAAATCCCGTCAAAGCAAATGATTCCTTCCTGAGCCGGGCAGAAGAGAAGCGGCGGCGGCTCAAATCGATGATCCGGTACGATAATTGCTGAAGTCGAAGGGTTGAGGGTTCAAGGTTCAGAGGTTCGGGGTTCAGGGTTCATAGGTTTGCGTCTTCGCGCTGTGCGCTTCGTCGCACAGGCAGGGTTCAGGGGTTTAGGGAAAGAAAATCGCATAAGATTTTTGCCGCGCCGTCAGTATGTCGTGTGCTTTCCACCGGGAACCATGAACGGTGAACTTCTGAACCTGTAAAACCCTGAACCCCTGAACCCCGAACCTCTGAACTCCTGAACCCCGAACCTCTGAACCCCTGAACCCCGAACCTCTGAACCCCTGAACCCCGAACCTCTGAACCCCGAACCTCTGAACCTCTGAACCCTTGAACCCTGAACCCCCAGCAAAGGAGGAACGACCAATGAGCGAGCAGCCCCAAGTGCAGTGCCCGCCTTTCAAGATCCACAATCGCACCGGATCAGTACAGTTCACCCTGAAGCCGGCCCATTTTGCCGGAGACACCTTCGAAACCCGGGATGGCGGTGAAGTCAGGGTATTGAAAAAAGGGCATCTGATGGTGGAGATGGCCAACGCCACCGGCCAGACCGACAGCCGCGGAAATTCCGTCTACGACTGGGCCAACAAGGTCTCGATGAAGCTGTCGGATGCGGACATCCAGCAGGTCTTGGCCGGCTTCCAGGACCGGGCCTGCAGGATCGTTCACGACCCGAACAAGGCCTACGGTGGAGACGGCGGCGAAGGCAGTCTTCCCAAGAGCTGCCTGCAGTTGAGCAAGGCCGAACGCTTCGGCTATTTCATGGCCATGAGCCGGGGCGACAAAAAAGTCAAATGCCCGATCAGCGATACCGATGCACAAACCTTTCGTTTGCTGCTGGCCCGTGCGGTGGCTCGAATTTACGGATGGTAATCCCTCGGTTGGATCATGAGCCGATGCTTTGATGAACGATCTCCGGCAGGGTCAGGATGAAGGTGCTTCCCTTTCCAGGGCTCGATTCGAATCGCACCGACCCTCCCAAAGCGGCTGCGGCTTTTTTGACGATGGACAGGCCGATGCCGGTGCCCTCGTAGGAAGCCGCCGGGTGGAGGCGCTGAAACACATGGAAGATCTGATCGAAGTACCGCTGCTCGATGCCGATGCCGTTGTCTTTCACCAACACCTCGATCTGATTCTCCAAATTCCGCCGGCACCATATCTCGATTTTTTTGACGGCGGCATCGTTGAATTTGATACCGTTGGCCACCAGGTTCATCATAATCTGTTTGAGCAGCGTGCGCTCGGCTACCAGTGTCGGGCATCCGGATCGAACCGAGAGCTGCACATCTTCGGGTATCATCAGGGCCTCGCAAACCTCTTGCACCAGATCGGAGAGGTCGATTTTTTCCGGTGCTTCGAGGGACTCTCCGGTGCGGGAAAACGCCAGCAAGTCGAGAATCATCTGCTGGCCCTCTGCTGTCGCTTTTTTGATTCCCGACAGATAGCTTTTCTGTTCCTCGTCCAGGCGGCCTTCCAGATCTTCGACCAGAAAATCTGCATAGTTTCTCACGGCCCGAAGCGGGGCCTTCAGGTCGTGTGAGATGATATAGGCATATTCGGAAAGCTCCTCGTTGTTGTTCTGGAGCTCACGCAGTTTTTCCGAAAGCTTCTGCTGGTTTTTTTTCAGTGCGATTTCCATCTGCTTGCGTTCGCGAAGATCGACCCCGATGCCGATCATGGTCTCGCCGGACAGACGCGCGTTGGCCCAATCGATGGCTACCGAATTTCCGTCTTTGGTGGCCACCTGCCATTCTTTCCAGCCGCTGCCGAGGGACAGCATGTAAGAGGCCACCTGTTTACGGTAATCCGGGTCCGGATAGACCTTGCTCATGAAATCGCCGTCGTTGGCATCTTCAGTGCTCCAGCCGAGAACGGTTTCCGTATAACGGTTGAGCCGGAAGCGCTGAAGCCGGGCGTCCCACAGGACCAGCAGGACCGGGATATTGTCGAAAATGGCTTGAAGCAGCTCCCGCTGGAATGCCAGGTCATTGTCTGCGCGCTTGCTCAACAATGCCTGGACCATCGTCGGTGCCAGTGCCTGCAGCGCCTCCAGGTCCCCATCTCCATATCCGCCGTTGCGATTGGCCACCGCCACCAGCCCGATCGTTCTGCCCGCATGGATCAGCGGCACCCCCAGAAAGGCATGCAGGGGGGGATGGCCTTCAGGCAGGCCGATGCTGTCCGGATGCTCCGTCGGCGTGTTCGTGTAAAAACTTATTCCGGTTTCCAGGACCCGTCCGTAAAGACCATGGAGGGAAAGGCCCTTGGGCGGCATTTTGTGCCCCGCAGACTCCGGCATATTGCAGGCGGACCAGCCCGAATCACTGATGGCGATGTCGTTGAGGCGGCCTTCATCGGTGATTTCACCCAGGAAGCCGAATTGACTGGAAGTCACCCGTTCTGCGATGCCCAGACAGGCACTGCCCAGCTCTTCTTCGTTGCTGCATGTCAGGGTCTGATAGAGGATCTGATTGATGCCTTCCAGGATGGCGGCGTGCCGGCGAAGGTCGCTTTCTGCTTTTTTCTGGGCGGTGATGTCTTTGACGACCGTGATGGCGCCGATGATTCCATCCTTCTCGGACAAAAACGGTACAGAGGAGATAAGCGTCCAGAGTTTGCGGCCGTCTTCGCCGGTGTAAAGGAATTCCTCCCCGGGGGTGACCTTTTCTCCGCGCAGGGCGCGCTCGCCGGGCCAATGCTGTGGAGTCAGCCGCCGACCCTGGCTGTCGAACGCCTCCCACCGTCCGCTTTGCTCCGGGTCCCGGGATGGCATCATCATTTGAGGAGCAAAGCTTTGCAGGGCGGAATTGATCAAGATGAACCGGCCCTCGCGGTCCAGGACCCCCACGCCGACCGGAAGCTGCTCTAAAACCGCCGACAGCCGCGCTTCACTTTCCCGCAGGGCTTTGGAAGACCACAGAGAAATGATGCCGTGGGTCAAATTGTTGGCCAGGCTGGTGAGCAGTTCCACTTCCCTGGGGCCGAAGGCCTCCGGTTCGGTGGCATAGACGTTGAGCGCCCCGCAAGGGGATTGTTTCCACAAAAGGGGCAGCGCAATCGAAGAGGCGTATCCCTGTCGGGTGGCCTGCTCCCGCCAAAACAGATAATTAGGATCGGTGAGCATGTTCTGGCAGATGACGGGACGGCCTGTGCGGATCGCCGTCCCGGTCGGCCCTTTTCCCCTCTCTGAATCGTCCCAAGTAATGTGGATGGCATCCAGATACCCTTTTTCGAAGCCGGCGGAGACCACCGGCCGCACTCGCTTGCTGCAATCTTTCTCGGCGCTGCCGATCCAGGCCATGCGGTAGCCTCCTGCATCCACCAGGAGCCGGCAAATTTCCTGCATGAGCTGGGTTTCATTCGTCGCCTGCACCACAGCCTCGTTGCAGCTGCTCAAGAGACGATAGGCCCTGACCAATCGTTCTTTGTCCGAGTTCGGTGTGTCGTTCATTTCAACTCGCTATATGGATACGCTTTTCGTGGGGGGCAAAAACGGGCTGGAAAAACCGCAATTTTTTGCCAGTGAACTTCCCTGACCGTTGGTTACCGCGGCTTCAGCCCCTCGGGCATGAGCACGGCCACCACCTTTCCCCTGGCGCAGGCTTTGCCTTCGGCCGAAAGGGTTTCTTCCACGACCACTTTTTTTTCCTTGACCTCCAGGATTTTTCCGCGGATCTCCAGTTCGGGGCCCAGGGGAGTGGGGCGCAGAAAGTCGACGTGCAGGGAACCGGTCACGAACCGAAGCGGGGGCTCGGTGCCCATCTCCCGGCCGGCGGCTCGATAGGCGGCTGCAGAAGCCGTACCGGTGCCGTGGCAGTCGATGAGAGAGGCGATCAGGCCGCCGTGCACGTAGCCGGGAATCGCCGTGTGATAGGGCTCCGGGGTGAACCGGGCCACAGTCTCGTCTCCGTCCCAGTAGCTTTTGAGCTGGTGCCCGGCCTCGTTGAGCCGGCCGCAGCCGTAGCAGTGCGCCACATCGTCGGGGTAGTGGTCCTGGAAGGCAAGTTCGGTCATGGATGGTTCTCCTTGGATAGGGGTTCAGAGGTTCGGGGTTCGGAGGTTCAGAGGTTCAGGGTTTGCGTCTTCGCGCTGTGCGCTTCCCGCTTCGCCTTTGGCTACGCCGGACAGGTCGCCGCACAGGCAGGGTTCAGGGTTCAGGGTTTAGGGGTTCAGAGGTTCAGGGTTCTGGGTTCAGAGTTCGGAGTTCAGGGGTTCAAAGAGGCCATGTCAATCGAATGCGGCCATCAGGCAAGCTTCGGAGCCTCGATAGACCGGGAACTCGTCGCATAGGCCCCGGACTTGGGAGGCGACCCGTCCGAGCCGGGCCGGATCGTTTCGTCCTTCCAGCGCCGAGTGAATCAGGGCCACGATTCGGGCCATTTCCTTTTCGCCCATGCCCCGGCTGGCGGCGGCGCCGGTGCCGAGACGAACCCCGCTGACGCTCCCCGGCCGCGCGGCATCGGACGGAATCGCGTTTCGGTTCGCCGCGATGCCGGCGGTTTCCAGTGCGGCTTCGGCTTCGGCCCCGGTGATGCCCTTTTCGCCCACGTCGACGATGACCTGGTGGTTGTCCGTTCCGCCGGTGACGATCCGGTAGCCGGCGTCTGAAAGGCCGGCGGCCAGGCGCTGGGCGTTTGCCACCGTTTGGTGCTGGATGCGAAAAAAGGTCTTTGTTCCTGCCAGGCGAAAGGCGAGGGCCTTTGCCGCCATGACGTTGACCGGGCTGGTTCCCTGGCTTCCGGGAAACACGGCCCTGTCGAGCCGGTCGGCCAATGGCTTTCGCGACAACACCACGCCTCCCCGGCCGCCCATCATCGTCTTGTAGCAGGTGAAGGTGACAAAATCGCTGAAGGGGACCGGACTTTGGATGACGCCGGCCGCCACCAGGCCTGCGATGTGGGCCATGTCCACCATGAGGTAGGCGTTCATCTCCCTTGCAATCTGCGCCATCCGTTCATAGTCGATCAACCGGGGGTAGGCGCTCGCCCCGGCGACGATCATCTTCGGACGGTGGCGCTCTGCTAGTTCCCGGACCGTGTCGTAGTCGATCCGCTCGGTCTTTTCATCCACCGGATAGTGTGCGAAGGCAAAGCACCGGCTGGAGATCGAGGCGGCGTGGCCGTGGGACAGGTGCCCGCCGTGGGGCAGGCTCATGGCCAGCACCCGGTCGCCCGGATCGAGAACGGAAAAGTAGACGGCGAAGTTGGCCGCTGTGCCGCTGTGCGGCTGCACGTTGGCGTGCTCTGCGCCGAACAGGGCCTGCGCCCGTTCAACGGCCAGGGTTTCCACGGCATCGGCTTGGATGCAGCCCGCGTGAAACCGGCGGTGCGGATAGCCTTCGATGGTCTTGGTCGTGAGCACCGAACCGAGCACCTCCAGCACCGACGGCGGCGGATGGTTTTCCGCGGCGATCAGGTCCAGCGTCGATTCGATGCGGTTTTCTTCGGCGCAGATGATCCGTGCAAGTTCCGGATCGTCTCGGGCAAGATATTCCATGGGCGATCTCCAGGATAAAATCGCTTCCGCGATTTTATGAAGGTTTTGCGTTCGCGATACCAGATAGGGAAATGTACCGCCTTGAGCTAAAACGCCTGGCTGGAAATATTGTAACAGGCTATCGATCCATGATTCAAGTCCGCGCAAGAAACGGGTTGCACCCTGCGCCGGGATGGATATGATGCGTGCGTTCTTACCGGTGTTCTCCCGTGTGTTGCGTCTCTGGCTGGGAGGCAGGCCAGAATCGCCGGCTGGAGGCGCACCCTTTTCGGCAGGAGACGGCAGATGATCTTCGGGTTGAACAAAAACAGGACCTGTCTGGACGGCAAAGCAGGCGACGCCCTTCCGGTGGTGGCCATCGTGGCGGCCACCCTTTTCTGGGGCGGTTCGTTTTCCGCCATGCGGGTCAGCGTCCAGGCGCTGGGCCCCTGGTCGGTGATGTGGTTTCGGATGATCGTCGCCCTCTTGCTGCTGGTGCCGTTTGCCGGGAGGCTGTGGCCCTCTGCCTACCGCCCGGGCGACTGGAAGCTGCTGCTTCCCATGGCATTGTTTCAGCCGTGCCTCTATTTCTTCTTCGAATCTAATGCGCTGCAATTCACCACCTCGTCCCAGGCCGGGGTGATCGCCGCCGCGGTTCCGTTGATGGTGGCCTTTGCGGCGTGGCTGTCGCTTTCCGAGACGATTTCCAAAGGCGCCCTTCTCGGCATGGGGATCTCCATTGCCGGCGTCGCCGGACTGACCCTGCTGCAGGGTTCCGGCAGCGGGGCGCAGCATCCCCTGCTGGGAAACAGCTTGGAAATGCTGGCCATGGCCAGTGCGGCGGTCAGCATGGTCCTGGTCAAGCGGCTGTCCGCCCGCTACAACCCCTGGACCCTGACTGGCCCCCAAACCCTGGCCGGGGCGGTCTTCTTTCTGCCCGGCGCACCGGGACTGTTCGGTTCCCTTGATGCCTGGACGCCGCAGGTGATCGTCTCCATGCTGTTTCTGGGCACGTTTGTCACCCTCGGCGCCTTCGGCCTCTACAACTGGGGCATGAGCCGGCTGACGGCCTCCCGGGCCTCGGTTTTCATCAACCTGGTGCCGGTGTTTGCGGTCGCTTTCGGGTGGACGCTTCTGGGCGAGGCGCTCAATCCGCTCCAGTGCCTGGCTGCCGCTGCGGTGATCGCCGGGGTCTGGCTCGGCCAGCACAGGGCCCGCCATGCGCCGGCGCCGGCCGCCGCTCCTGCCGGGCTTGGTGTCCATCGCCGGCTCTGATATGCACATTTGAGGATTTGTTCAGGATGCGGCGGGGATGGACATCCGCAGGATTCGGGCCGGGGAAAAGGCGTTTTCGCATATCCGCGAACAGCGCGTAGGTTGGGCTTCGCTGCGCTCAGCCCAACCTACGAGTTCGGCCGCTGGGTTTGGAGCTCATATCATCGATCTGCTTCGTCATTCCTCGAAAATTCTGATCGACTACGCGAGCACTTTTACCATAGAGAAAAATTCCCGCTTCTTTTGAGCAGTCCAAAGACCGTAAGTCCTTTGGATGGCTCAGGAGCGATAGATGCGGTGGACCTCGTCTAAAAACCACGGCGGTTTGGCGTAGAACACGTAAATCAGGAAAAAAACCGTGATCGGGATGGGGATGAGCGTATCGATGATCCCGAACAGAATCAGCGCCACCAGAATACCTGTATTTGTTTTCATCGCACCGCTTTCAGTAAAAGATGATGGGTTCCTGTTGCGGCCGCCGTCGGCCGATGGCGCCTGCGGCACATCTTCAGGCGGTCGTGCCGGCTGCAGAAATCGACTCGACAAACGACCGGATCTCGGAAAAATAGGTTTCAAAGCCCCGTGCCAGCAGATCGTTGTGGCCTGCGCCGGGAATCTTGACGAGGCGCTTTTGCCCGCTGGGACGGATTGTTCAAGTTGCCGGCGATCTTCGATCCTTCGTAGCACGAAAACCGCAGGCTGAGCAAAAAAACAGGGACGGCCTGGAGAGGTTTGATCCGGCAAGAATTTCTGCGATGAATTCTTGATATCCGGGGGCCGGATCGGTCTCCCTGAAAGACGGCCGCCGCTTCGACTACGAAAAGATCCTTTTTGCCACCGGCAGCCGGCCTTACGTGCCCCCGGAAATCGAAGGGACCGAGGTCGAAGGCGTGTTTGCGCTGCGGACCCTGGCCGATGCCCGGAAGATGGCCGCACGGGTCGAAAAGACCGAACATGCCGTGATGCTCGGCGGCGGCCTGTTTAATCTCAAGGCCGCCTTCGCCCTGCTCGAACGGGGGTTGAAGGTGACCCTGGTGGTCTTTTCACCGGAAGTGCTCTCTTAGCTCATGGAGCCGGAAGACGCCCGATTGATTCGGCGGGCCCTGGACCGGGCCGGCTTGTCGATCAAAACCGGGGCCGCCGCCACTGCCGTCATTGCCGGCAAAGACGGGGTGAGCGCCGTGGCCCTGGACGACGGCAGCGAGGTTGCCTGTCAGATGGTCTGCATCGGAAAGGGAGTGCGGCCCAATGTCGAGTTTTTGGAAGGCAGCGGGGTTGCCGTTGATGCAGGAATCGTCGCCGACCGGTACACGGCCTGCAATTTGCCCGGCGCCTTTGCCGCCGGCGATGCCGCCGTGACCTACGAGCCGGTGACCGGAGAGCCGATCATGACGGCGTTGTGGACCAATGCAGTGGAAATGGGCCGCTGCGCCGGGTTGAACATGGCCGGAGTAAAAACCGCCTATACCGGCACCTTCGGCATTTTAAACGCCACCCAGGTGGCCGACGAGCCGTTTGTTTCCATGGGGGTCGTTCACACCGCCGGCGGCGACTACGAGGTCCATCGGCATGAAACCGATGCCGCGTTTCACAAGCTGGTGTTCAATCCGGCCGGAGACCGGCTGGTGGGCGCAGTCTTCGTGGGAGACATCACCAACGCGGGGCTTTACCGCTACGTGATCCGGGAGAAGATGCCGGTGGAAAGATTCAAACGCCGGCTCATCGACCATACCCTGCACTACGGACACCTGATGCGGATAAATCCGCTTTCGCGGATTTATTAGCGGCGGCTTCGACGCCGAATCAAAAAATAGCCTCCATCTGTGCACCGGAACCGGAAAAGGGGGCATCACTGCCATTCACCACCTGCTTGCTAAGGTTCTGGAACCACTTGTCATTCTTGATCAAACGGCCTGCTCCCGCCGCCGACGGGGCTGGATTCCGGATCTCGCTCCGCTCGTCCGGAGTGACGGTGGGGGGAAGGGCTTCGCTGGGCCGGAGTCACGGTAGGGGGGTGTCTGTTTTTCGGACATCGGACATCTGACCTCCGACATCGGTTTTTTCTTTTACCCGCACATGCTCTTTGCCGAGCCCATCGAGTATGAACCGGCGATGTTGGATTTCAAATTCGAAGCTGGTCGGAGACAGCCAGCGCAGAAGGGTAAAGTCCGATGTCTTCCCTATTTTTGTCTTCTGCGTCCATCGCCGGCCGGCGGATCGATTCCCAGTCGCCGGATTTTGCGGTACAATGTCGTATAGTCGATGCCGAGTTTTTCCGCCGTCTTTTTCCGGTTTCCCCCGCACCGCTGAAGCGCCTCTGAAATCATGGTCTTTTCCATGGCCTTCAAGGACATGTCGGTGCTTTGCTCGGTTCCGGATTCGGCGTCGGCGGGCCGCAGTTCCGGAGGCAGGTGGCGGGTACCGATAAACCCCTCCGGACAGAGCACGAAGGCGTGCTCGATGATGTTTTCCAGCTCCCTCACGTTTCCCGGATAGTCGTAGCGCATCAGCTGCGCCATGACATTTTCCGATACGCCGAAGATGTCTTTTCCCTTGAGCCGGTTGAACTTGGCCACCATGTGGTCGACCAGGGCGGGGATGTCCGCGCGTCTTTCCCGCAGGGGGGGAAGCTTTAGCTGGACCACGTGAATGCGGTAGAACAAGTCGGTGCGGAATTTGCCCTCTTGAACCAGAGCAGAAAGGCTCTTGTTGGTGGCGGCCACCACCCGTACGTCCACTTCCTGGGACTTGACGGCTCCCAGCGGTTCGATGCGCCTTTCCTGGAGCACTCGCAGGAGCCGGACCTGCATGGCCGGGGAGATGTCGCCGATTTCATCCAAAAAGAGGGTTCCGCCCTCGGCCGCGGCGAATCGGCCCGGCTTGTTCCTTTGGGCTCCGGTAAACGCCCCTGCTTTGTAGCCGAAAAGCTCGGATTCGAGGAGGGTGTCCGGCAGGGCGGCGCAGTTGACCGCGACGAAATTCTTGTTTTTCCTCGTCGACAGGTTGTGAATGGCGCGTGCGAAAAGCTCCTTGCCGGTGCCGCTGTCTCCTTCGATCAAAACGGTGCTGTCGCTTTCCGCGATCTGGGGCAGAACCTCGAACAGCTTCATCATGGGGCTGCTTCGTCCGATGATGTCCTCGCAGGTGTAGCGGGATTCGAGCTCCTTTCGGAGCTGCTCGACCTGGCTGAGATCCTGGAACGTCTCGACACCGCCTACCACCCTGCCCTCTGCATCCTTCAACAGGGCCGTTGAAATCCGAATCGGGACCCGCATGCCGCCTTCGGTCACGATTCGGGCGGTGATGTTCACGGTCGGCATGCCGGTGGTCAGCGTTCGTTTCAGTGCACAGGCGTTTTCACAAATGCTGGCTCGAAACACCTCGCTGCAGGGCCGGCCCAGCGCCTCTGCGCTTTTTACCCGCGTAATTTTTTCGGCCGCCCGGTTGAAAGAGGTGATTCGCCAGTCCAGGTCGATGGTGAACACGCCTTCGTTGATGGAGTCGAGGATCGTCTTTTGATGGCTGCTGTCAAAGGTCTTTTTCATGCCCCCTTCTTTTGCCGGCAAAGCGGCGTCTGTGGTCTTATGTGAAACTTCATTCGAAGTCGGGGCTTTTGTAGGGCACGACCTCCGTGTCGTGCCGGTCTGAACGGCACGGAGGCCGTTCACTACATCGGCAGAGACTTCGGGGGAAGTTTCACCCCTGATCAAACTGGCCGGCGCGGACGGCCAGCGGCGGCGCTCGTATGAAACTTCATGTTCCCAGTCCGTCATTCCGGGCTTGACCCGGAATCCATTCTTTTTTACTGGATTCCGGCTCTCCGCTTCCCTCTTCGCCTTCGGCTACGCCGGACAGGTCGCTGCGGCCGGGATGACGGATTGGGAAGTTTCAGTATTGATCAAACTGACCGCCTCGCGGTCAGCGGCATGGCTCGTATCTATGCTGTATTGCATACTGCAAGTTTTTTAACCAGAAAAATAGGCTTTCTGCAAGGTTTTCATCGGTTGCTCCCCTGCCCTAATTTTATAACATACTGAATATAAATGTAATTCAAATGTCTATCACGAGTCTGGCAGGCTTATTGCTATCCTTGAGAACATGAGGATAAGCGCATGAGGATCGCCATTCCAGAGCGTCGGGGCAGGGTATCTCCGGTGTTCGATGCGGCCCGCCATCTCTGGGTCGTCGATGTCAAAGACGGCAAAGAGGAGGCCCGCAGCACGACCTTTTTGTCCCAGCGTGATCCGCTGGAACGGGCAAAGCACGTCTACTGCTGCGGCGTGAAGGTGCTGATCTGCGGCGCCATCTCCTGGACGCTGCTCCTGAGCCTGTCTTCCCTCGGCGTAAAGGTGATTCCCTTTATCTGCGGTTCCATCGAAGAAATCGTTACGGCGTTCTGCCAAGACCGTCTGACCGACGACCGGTATCACATGCCGGGGATCAAGGATTGGGCGCCTGCTGTGGGCGAATCCGGAACAATTGAAGCAAAAAGGGCGGACCGATGCGTCCGGAGCCCGGACCAAGGGATGCCTTCACCCAAGGCCCCTTAGGAAGGAGCTGTGATGAATCGGATGTTTGAGCCATACGCGCTCGGCAATGTCAGGCTGGCGAACCGGTTCGTGTTCCCACCGATCAAACTCGGCTACGGCAACACGGACGGATCGGTGACCGACCGGCAGCTGATCTTTTACCGGCAGATCGCCCGGCAAGGACCGGCCGTGGTGATTGTCGAGCCGGTGTCGGTGACGGCCGACGGCAGGGAGCACCCGAAGCAGCCTTGCATCCATCTGGACGGAAGCGAACGCGAGCTGAAAAAAATCGCAGACGTCATTCATGAAGAAGACCGTCTGGCCTGCCTTCATCTGAACCATGCCGGAGCGGCAGCCAATCCGACATTGACCGGAAAGGCGCCCAAGGCGCCGTCGGTGATGACCTGCATTGCCAGAGAGGGCCGTGTTTCTGCCGTCTTGGAAGAAGAAGAGATCGAGGTCACCCTGGCCGGATACCAGACCGCCGCGCAAAAGGCCGCGGCGGCCGGATTCGATATGATCGAAATCCAGGCCGGCCATGGCTATCTCGTTTCCCAGTTTCTCAGCGAAAGGCTGAACCATCGGGAGGACCGGTTTGGAAAGGACCGGATGCTGTTTGCCCGGGAGGCCGTTGCCAGGGCCATGAAAGGGGCGCCGGGGCTCCCGTGCATGCTTCGAATCTCCGGAGATGAAATGGCTCCCGAATTCAGCGTCGGCGTCGAAACACGGCTCTCGCTTCTCGAATTTGCCGAAGAAGCCGGGATCTGTGCGGTTCATGTCGGGATGGGAAATGCCTGCTTCAGTCCCCCCTGGTATTTCCACCACGGCAGCCTTCCTGAAAAGCCCCAGAACGACGCGCTGGCCTGGATTCGGGAGCAGACCTTCCTGCCCACCGTCGCCGCCGGCCGGATGGGCAGAAGAAAAAGGATTCAGCAGGTGATCGACGAAGGGCTGGCCGACATGATCGCCCTGGGACGGCCGCTGATCGCGGATCCGGATCTGCTGGCCAAATGGCGCGCGGAAAAAGACGACGAGGTCCGCTACTGCGGCTATTGCCTGCAGGGCTGCCTTCACCGCATGAAAAGCGGCCAGTTCCTCGGGTGCAATTTGAATCCCGAGGTCGGTCTTGCACCCCTTTCCGAGACCGATCGCGCGCTTTCGGTTCTCGTGGCCGGCGGCGGGCCCGCCGGCATGAGCGCGGCCTTCTACCTGAGTCGGAGGGGCCATTCCGTGACCCTGGCCGAGCAGTCGAACCGTCTCGGCGGACAGTTCGCCCTGGCCTGGCAGGCGCCGGGAAAAGAGCAGATGAAAGACGGCCTAGAGGCGCTTGTCCGATCGGCGACAACCTGCGGCGCGGCTGTTTCGCTTTCCACGAGAGTGGATTCGGACTATGTCCGCAGCCTCCGGCCGGACCTGCTGGTCTGGGCGACCGGCGCGGTTTCCAACATTCCGAAAATCCCCGGGCTCGAAGACCAGCACACATTGACGGTCGAAGCGTTTTTCAAGGGCGAAAAAGAAGTCAGAGCTCGGCGGGTCCTGGTGATCGGAGCAGGCCGGACCGGTCTCGAGATTGCCGAAAAGCTCGGAAAAGAGGGCTTCGAGGTCGTTGCCACCAAGCGGACCGATCCGATCGGCAGCATGATGGAGGCAATCACCCGAAAGCTTCTGCTCATGCGGGTCGACAAGATGAAGAACGTGACCCTCATGCCGCACACGACGGTCAAGGCGTTTTTCCCCGACAAGGTGGAGATCGAACAGGACGGAGCAAGCAAGTTCCTGGACCCGTTTGAAACCGTGGTGATTGCCTCCGGCATGGTGTCGGCAGCTCAACCGGCGGAAGAAATCGCCGGCACCGTCAAGGAGGTCGAGATCATCGGAGACGCAAGAGAAGTTGGAGATATTTTCAGCGCCACCCATGCAGGGTACGAACTGGCCCAGAGGCACTGATCCATCGCCCCGAATCGAGAGCCCCTGTTCTGCTGTTTGGCGCAAAAATGCTTTTTCATGAACGGCCGGCACCGGTGGCGATGCCTGCCATAAAGGAGGTGGATCCATGGCGGGAGAAGCAAAAATCAAAGAAGAAAAGAAGGCCAAGAATGTCGCCGATCCACAGGAGGCGACCATCGATACGGCAACCCAGGAGATGATCGCCCGGGCCCAGGCGCTCGGGGTGGAAACCGTTTTCGACCGGGCGGTGACCATGAAGCCCTGCAACATCGGCACCCAGGGCACCTGCTGTAAAAATTGCGGGATGGGGCCCTGCCGCCTGCCCCTTCCCAAGTCTGGGATCGAAGGCGAAGACACCCGAAAGGGTCTTTGCGGGGCCACGGCCAACACGATTGCCGCCAGAAACTTCATCCGCATGATCGCCGGCGGCGCGGCCGCCCACTCGGACCACGGGCGCGCCGTTGCCGAAGTCTTCATGTCCGCTGCCAGAAAAGAAACCGATGCCTACCGGATCAAGGATCCCCACAAGCTCCGCGATGTCGCCCAATGGCTCGAGGTCGAGACGACGGTGGAAGTCGACGGCGAAACCAAGGATCGCGACTTGGACGAACTGGCCGTGGCGGTGGGTGAAAAGGCGCTGGCCGAATGGGGCAAGCCGGAAGGCGAGGTCCTGTTTGCCAAAAGAGCCCCCGAAGCCCGCTACGAGATCTGGAAGAAGCAGGGGGTGGTGCCGCGCAACATCGACCGGGAGATCGTCGAGATCATGCACCGGACGCACATCGGGGTGGACCAGGACTACAAAAACCTGATGAAGCAGGGAACCCGGGCGGCCATCGGAGACGGATGGGGAGGGTCGATGCTGGCCACCGAGCTTCAGGACATCCTGTTCGGGACCCCGTATCCTCTGGCCTCGGAGGCGAACCTGGGCGTGATGAAAGAAGACATGGTCAACCTGGTGATCCACGGCCATGAACCGGTGCTGTCGGAAATCATCGTGGCCGTGGCCCAAAAGCCGGAGATGGTGGAATACGCCAAGAAAAAGGGAGCCAAGGGGATCCAGCTTTCGGGCATTTGCTGCACTGCCAATGAAGTGCTCCAGCGCCACGGAATTCCGTTGTGCGGGACGTTTCTGCAGCAGGAGCTGGCGATCATCACCGGCGCCTGCGACGCCATGGTGGTCGACATCCAGTGCATTTTCCAGAACCTGGCCAACGTGGCCAAATGTTTTCACACCAAGCTGATCACCACCCACCCGATTGCCAAGATGGAGCAGGACAACGTCATCCACATCGAGTTCGACGAACATCACGCCTTCGAAGATGCGGAGAAGATCGTCAAGCTGGCGATCGACAACTATGAAAACCGCCGCACCGAGGTGATGATCCCGAAGCAGAAATCCTCGATCATTGGCGGCTTCGGGGTGGAGTCCATCGAATATCATCTGGGCGGCACTTTCCGGGGATCCTACTACACGCTGAATGACAACATCATCAACGGCCGGATCCGCGGTATCGGCGGCGTGGTCGGATGCAACAACGCCCGGACGAAGCACAACCAGGGGCACATCGAGGTCGTCAAGGAGCTGATCAAAAACGACGTCATCGTGCTGACCACCGGATGCAACGCCATCGCCTGCGCCATGGAAGGGCTGCTGACGCCGGAAACCGCGGGGGTTTTCTGCGGACCCGGGCTGGCGGAAGTCTGTGAAACGGTGGGCATTCCCCCGGTGCTGCACTTGGGCTCCTGCGTGGACAACAGCCGGATCCTGCTGGCTGCGGCCGAAGTGGTCAAGGCCGGCGGCCTGGGCAAGGACATCAGCGATCTTCCGGCAGCCGGGTCTGCACCGGAGTGGATGAGCGAAAAGGCGATCAGCATCGGCCACTATTTCGTGGCCTCCGGCGTGTACACCGTCTTCGGCGTCACCTTGCCGGTCTCCGGGGCGCCGGTGTTCCAGAAATACCTCTTCGAGGAGTTTGAAAAGATGTACGGCGGCATGTGGGACCTGGAGGTCGACCCGGTCAAGCATGCACAGAAAATGATCGCCCACATCGACAAGAAGAGAAAGGCTCTGGGCATCGACAAGGCCCGAGAGCGGGTCATGATGAGCATGGAAGACCGGATGAGGCTGGAAGCATAGTGCTTTACCTCATCATTCCGGGGACCTTTCTCAGATAAAGTTCACCGCCGAGGTGCGGAGATCATTTTAGACATTGATTACGATCTCCACGTATTTCCATTCAACATACAAAACGTGCATTTTATTCTATGAAATACTTATTCGGCCCCGTTCCTTCCCGGCGGTTCGGACGGTCTTTGGGCGTGGATCTGACCCCGTATAAGACCTGCTGCTTTGACTGCGTGTTTTGCCAACTCGGCCGCACGACCCACAAGACCGTCGAACGCCGGGAATACGTGCCGGTCCAGGACGTTCTCTCCGAGCTGGATCGATGGCTTGCCGGCGGGGGCCGGGCCGATGTGATCACCCTGTCCGGCTCGGGAGAGCCTACCTTGCACTCGCGTTTCGGCGAAGTAATCGATTTCATCCGAAAGAACACCGACTCCCCCGCGGTGGTGTTGACCAACGGGGCCCTGCTTCACCTGCCGGAAGTCAGGGCGGCGGCTTCCCGCGCGGACGTGGTCAAGACCTCCCTCAGCGCCTGGGACCAGCATTCCTTTGAATGGGTGAATCGGCCTCACGAACAGCTCCGGTTCGAGCAGGTCTTGGAGGGCCAGAAAACCTTTCGCACCGAATTCAGCGGAAAACTGTACCTGGAAGTCTTCGCCGTGGGCGGCATGAACGCGATGGGCTCGAGCATGGGAAAAATCGCGGCCCTGGCCGAAGAAATTTCCCCCGACCGGATTCAGCTCAACACCGCCGTACGTCCGCCGGCCGAGGATTTTGTCGAGGCCGTTTCCCCGGAGCGCCTTGCCGCGTTGTGTCCGTTGTTTCATCCCCCGGCGGAGGTCATCGCCGAATTCGACGAGAAAATCGATTCCAAGATCCAGGTCAACACAGAGGCGCTGCTGTCCATGTTGCGACGCCGCCCCTGCACCTCGGAGCAGATCGCAAAAGGGTTCGGCATGCATGCCAACGAAGTGTCGAAATATCTGGGCAGCCTGCTGCGTACCGGCCGGATCCGCGCGATCCGGAAAAACGGCAGCGTCTATTACGCGATGGCGGCAAAGAAAAGCGCTGCCCGCGATTCCGCATAAAAATTGAATAACGGCAAAAGAGGAGAAAAAGGATGCACGGTTTCTTACGGGTAAATTACGCACTTCGGATTCTGGCGATCGCGGCTCTCTGCTTGGGAATGATGTGGTCCGGGGCACCGGGGCCGGCATCGGCGGGCGACACCATCACCTGGAATATCTCCCTTTGGGGAGGAGAGCGGGACTGGACCCGTCCCCTGCACCGATGGGTGGAGGATATGAAGGAAAAGACCGGCGGGCGCTGGGTGATCACGCTGCACTACGGGTCGGTGCTGTCTCCTTCCAAGGAAAACCTCGACGGCATCAAGGCGGGACTGTTCGAGGGGTGCCAGTTCTGCGGCTCGTATGCCCCCGGGAAAACGCCGCTCACCCGTGTCTTCGAGCTGCCGTTTATCCTGCCCCAGGATCCGGAGAAGATGAGCGAGATGATGGCCGCCCTCTGGGAGCACCCGGCGATTTTAAAGGAATTCAGGAGATGGAATGCCGTGCCGCTGTTTCCCGCGGCCATCACCCAGTATGGGCTGATGGGCAACAAAAAAATTGTCAAGGCCGAAGATTTCAACGGTGTCAGGATTCGAATCCCGGGTGAGATGGCCCGGGTGCTGACCCAGTTCGGGGCCGTGCCGGCGATGCTGCCGGTGGCGGATCTGTACGAAGCCATGGAGCGAGGGGCCGTGGATATGGGAACCCTGCCGTGGCCTTTTTCTTTCGGGGCCTTTAAAATCCACGAAGTCTCCAAATATGTGACCACCAATTTCTCCCCCGGCAGTAACAGCTGTGCCTTCCTGGCCAACAAGGACGCATGGGAAGCGCTTCCGGAAGAATATAAAGCCTATCACAGGCAATGGTACCAAAAGGCTCCAAAGATCTGGGGCGACGAGTACAAGAAGGGGGAAGTCAAGTGGATTCCCATATACAAGGAAAGGCTCGAGTTCGTCCGCATGCCGGACGAAGAAAGGGCCAAGCTCCTGAGCAAGGCCGACGAAGTGCATCGGGAATGGATCAAGCAGATGGAAGCCCGCGGACTGCCCGGCCAGGAGGTCTACGATTATTTTATCGCCAAGCGAAAGGAAATCTGCGGTTTTTAACCCGCCAATGTCCATGTTCTCCGATGGCTTTTCCCCGCCCCGCGTCCTGCGTGGGGCGGGGATTGTTCAAGGATGGAATCTAAAACCAAAGAGGCTTCAACCGGTCGATAGGAGGCGCATGCAAACCGTTTCACCGACGAATGATCAGGGCTCGGTTCCGGCGCTGGAAAAGGTGAAAATTGTCTTTCTGGTGGATCGGCTGAGCGCAAAAATGGAAACCGGACTGAATATCATCGGCGTCTGTTTCATCATGATCCTGATGTTTTTCACCGCCGCCGAGATTGTCGGCCGCTATCTGTTCAACAGCCCGATTCCCGGATACGTGGAAGACACCGAGCTGATGATGGCGGCCATCGTCTTTCTGGGGTTTGGCTACGCCCAGCGCAAGGGGGCCCATATCCGAATGGATATGGTGATCAACAAGATCAGAGGCCGGCCTTACCATTTCATCCATGCGCTGTCGGCATTGTTCAGTCTTGCCGCCTATGCCGTCATTTGCGCTGCTTCCTTCAAGGCTACTTGGGAAGCCTACCAGATGGGCGACGTCACCGAGTATCTCTACACCCCGACCTGGCCATCGAAGCTCTGTGTTCCGATCGGCGCGTTTTTTCTGTGCACCCGGCTTTTTTTGCAGATGCTGAAACATACCGGCCAGGTGGTTGTCGGCGAACAAATCCGAAAAATCGAATAGGTGCTTATGGAACCCATTATCATCGGTTATCTGTCCCTGGCTGTCATGACGATACTGATCGTCATGGGGATGCACATTGCTTTTGTCACCCCTCTGGTGGCCTTTATGGGCATCGTCTTTCTGAAGGGGTGGAATGTCGCCTTCAACATGGCCGGCTATCTGCCTCACGGCATCGCCGCCCATTACTCTCTGAGCGTGATCCCCCTTTTCATTATCATGGGGTATCTCGGATTTTTCTCCGGTTTGACCCGGGATATTTTTCTCACGGCCCGCCAATGGTTCGGTCATCTGCCCGGGGGGATGGCGATCGCGACCACATACGGCTGCGCCGGGTTTGCCGCCTGCACGGGGAGCAGCGTGGCCTCGGCAGCGGTCATGGGAAGAATGGCGATTCCGGAGATGCAAAAGTTCGGTTACCATCCGGGGTTCGCTGCCGGCGCTGTGGCCGCCGGGGGAACGATCGCCACCTTGATTCCTCCAAGCGTTCCGCTGGTCATCTATGGCATCATCACCGAGCAATCGGTGGGTTTTTTGCTGATGGCCGGTTTGCTACCGGGAATTCTTTCCGCCGTCATTTATGCCTTCATGATCCAGGCCCGGGTGAAGTTAAAGCCGTCGCTGGCGCCGCCGCTTCCGAAAGCCTCCTGGAAGGAAAGAATCGTTTCCCTGAAGAGCACGTGGGGGATCCTGATCATTCTGACCCTGATGCTGGGCGGGATCTACTCAGGGATATTTACCCCCACAGAGGCAGGCGGTGCCGGAGCGGCCGGGGTGTTTGTCATCGGGTTGGTGAGCCGGCGACTGAACTATCAAAAATTCAAGAACGCCCTCTTGGACACCGGCCGGGCCACAGTGATGATTTTTGCTATCATCGTGGGGGTCCTGATCTTTGTCCGATTTCTGGCTCTGACGGGCCTGCCGGCCGCCTTCAGCCAGGCGGTGGTCGAGATGCCCGTGCCCCGGGTTTTCATTCTGATGGGGATTCTGGGGCTCTTTGTATTTTTGGGCATGTTCCTGGACCTGATCGGCATGATGCTCCTGGCACTGCCCATCGTTTTTCCGCCGGTGATCGCCCTCGGCTATGACCCTATCTGGTTCGGCGTGATCGTGGTGAAGATGGGGGAAATCTGTCTGATTACCCCGCCGGTGGGCTTGAACGTCTACGTGGTCAACAGTGTGGCTCCAGACATTCCCACCCAGACGATCTTCTGGGGAATCGTACCATTTCTGTTCATGGATGTTTTGACCCTGGCGATCTTGATCGCTTTTCCGCAGATCGTTACTTTCCTGCCGTCGATGATGATGCCGGGGTAGCAACTGGATGCTGGAACCTGGATCCTGGATGCCGGGTGCTGGGAAAAAAATCCAGGACCCGGATTTTGCCTGAAATCACTTAACGGCTCAACAGCTCAACAGCAGCTGCGGGCGCGGGCTGGAGGTGAACCGAATATGGCCGTGAAACTGACGACATTGTGCGACAATTTGTCGGGGAACATCAATTTTGCCGCTGGATGGGGACTGAGCATCCTGGTCGAATGCGGAAAAGAGGTCGTTTTGTGGGATACCGGCCCGCCGGGCATTGCCGCCGAAAATGCGGTTCGAAACGGGATTTCGCCGGGCCGGATCACCTGCGCGGCCGTCAGCCACGGCCATGTGGACCACACCGGCGGGCTCCACGATTTTCTGCGGCTGATCAGAAAGGAAATCGACGTCTATCTTCACCCCGGCGCTTTCGAGGAGAAATACGTCCAGCGCCCTGATTCCGGCGCCAGGATGAACTACATCGGCATGCCCCACCGCAGAGAAGCCCTGGAAGACCTGGGGGCGGTCTTCCTGGAACGAAAAGAGCCGGTCTGGATCAGCGACGATATCGTCCTCACCGGCGAAGTCCCGATGAAAAACGATTTCGAGTCGATCGACGACAATCTGTTCGTCAAGCACGGAGACGAATTCACCCCGGACCGTTTTGCCGACGATCAGGCCCTGGTGGTCAAGACCGAAAAGGGACTGGTGGTGGTGCTGGGGTGCGCCCACCGGGGGATGGTCAACACCATGGACCATGCGCGGGAACTCACCGGCGTGGACAAAATTCGGGCCGTGGTCGGAGGAACCCACCTGGTTCGCGCCGATCAGCACCGGATTGAAGAAACCATTTCTTCGCTGGAGAAATCCGGCATCGGACAAATCGGGGTGTCCCACTGCACCGGAATGCCCGCGGCCATGGCGTTTGCGGCCCACTTCGGCGACCGCTTTTTTTTCAATTTTGCCGGGAAGGTGACGGAGTTTTAGGACGATGATGCTGGATCCTGGATGCTGGATGCTGGGATGAAACTTAGCCCGCCGGTTTGCGTGTTTCGCCATCTTACCTCGCTGCAAAGGCGGGACCGGGTGCAGCCCCAGACCATGGGGGCGACGCCCTGATAAGTTTCACGGTTGATCAAATCCCGTTAGCGAACGGGACGGCCGGGCTTATGTGAAACTTTACCCGAGCCGGTCGGCCAGATACCGAAGATGGGCCACGCGGGTGCCGCAGCAGCCGCCGAGGATTTTGACGCCGTATTTCCGGTTGAGCGCGATCATCCGGTCGCCCCAGTCGGGGATTTCTTCTGCACGGCGATCTGCGGCTTCGTCCAAAGCCGAATGGTCGGCCGAAGAGGCGTTGGCCTGAAAGCCGATCAGACGGGAAAAGACCGACTTCGGCTCGTCTTCGCTCCGGAAAAAAGAGGGGTAGGAGCAGTTGATCATGTATCCAAAGGGCGGGGTCCGGCAGATACCGTCGATCTCTTTAAAGGCCCGGGAAAGAAACGTTCCGTCCAGGATGAGGCCGTCCCGATCAATGGTGAAGCTGAGAATGGTTTCCAGCCCGGTTTTTTCCGCGGCACGGGCGATGCCGGCCGCCTCGGCAACCGAAGGAAGGGTTGCCGCAATCAGAAAATCGACTCCGGCCGCACACAGCCGCTCGATCTGCCAGCTGTGGAATTCTTCGGCCGCCTCCGTTGAAAGGGCCTGGTCCGGCCGGTAGGAATCGTTTTTACAGCCGATCATCCCCCCGACGACGATGTGATCCCCCCAGCTTCCCCAGCGGTCTTTTACCTCCCGGGCAAAGGCAACCGCATCAGCGTTCACGTCTTGCTCGATGTCCGCTTCTGCCAGACGCTCTTTGTTGGCCCGCCACGTCGGTGTGCAAAGGAGAAAAGGCACTTCCGCGCCGCGGGCAACGGCAATAAAGGAATGATACAGGTCCGCCAGGGCGCTTCTGGCCTTCTCGTCATAAATGAAAAGGGCATTTTCGAGGCGGGGGTGAAGGGGAACGGTGCCGGATCTTTTGAAGAATTCGTCTACCGCCGCTTCGGTCAATACAAATTCGCGGCCGGCTAACACCTGTGCCAGTTTCATTCATCACACCATCGGAATTTTGGGAAACACCCAGTCCCTGACCCGGTCGAGCGCTGATTTTTTTCCGGAGTCTTCCATGTCTGTCTGACCGCTTTTGCCAAAGTTCCCCGTGATGCGGGACATCGGTTTGAACCCGCAGGCGAGGAGCTTGCGGATCAGCACAAAGAGGGAAATCAAGCATACGCCAGTTAACGCAAGATGATAACCGGCCATGGGCAGCCTCCAAGTTCAGATGACGAGAGAATCGGGCAAACGGCAAATTGGATAAGTTGCAGCAGGTTTTATGCCAGACTCCCTGTTTTGAGGCAACTATTTGTTATTCCATAGAAATGATAAGCAAATAAGGGATGCATTTGCAAACGCTGCACAGGCTGCTGGGCAGCGATGCACAAAAAAGTGTGCACCTGGCCACCTCCGGCCAGACAGGATGCCCCGCCATCAAATCGCCCATTTCGCGACTCTGGGGCGAAACCCGAAAGTTGAGAATTTTAGATCATATTCCCTCTGGTCGATTTCTTCGCCGCCGCTGACGTCGGCCAGCGGAACCATGGAAAAAAGGGCCGCCTTCATGGCGCCCGTGCCGTTTTGGTAGACATCGCACACTCGGACCGAAACGGCAGGGGCCATGGCAATCTTCGCATCCCAGACAAATGCTTTAGGATCGGATGAAAAAGATCAGCGAGGCGGTCATGAACGGCTCCGGGCCTGCAGCACGGCGATGCCGCCCACCGGCGCGCCGATGTCCCGGGCGATAACCGGACATTTAATCTGAAGGAGGCAGAACACTTTTGGGTCGGATTCGCTCAGGGTTTCGTAGTTGGCCTGGCCCTTGGCGATGACCACCGGCGCGGCTTCGAAGGCTTCGATAAATTCCCGGGTACAAAGTGGTAGAACCGTGCCGGGGGCGTCGGTGCCGTTGTCGACCACGGTGGTGATCCCATCCAGGCCGGCCTCTTCGGCATCGTTGGCAGTGGCGTCGTTGATAATCGGGCTTTTCTTGACGGCATACACGGTAGGAATGGACAGGGTTTCGATCAAGATCCGATCGAAGACGGTTTCTCCTGCGTTGTCCGCTAGGAAAAGAACATGGTCGGCCCTGTCGAGCGCAGTGAGAAGCCGTCGCCGATGGTCCACGGCAAACGGCTGGGACAATACCCGCTCGATGACTTTTTCCAGGTTGTCGTAGTCGTCGGCCGCCCCCAGGTCGATGATGTTGCCGGCGATGCTCAGCCGAAGGGCGGTATCGATCGGGTCATGGCTCCGGCGCACCCTTTCTTTTAAATCAGGATAAAGTGCAAGCGCCTGCCGGGTGCTTTCTTTCTTGGCTTGCCGGTAGGGGTCCGCTGCGCCGATCTCCTCTCTCACGATGCCGTGGAGCCGGTAAGCGATCTCCGGCGGTGTGGCCTCCGCCGGCAGTTTCTCCAGAAGAGACAAGGACCGTCTCACAACGGCAAGTTGCTGTTGCGGATCTGCGCCGGCATGGCGGGACGCGCTCAGCGCCTGCCGCAAAAAGCACGGATAACAGTCCAGATAGGCTTTCACGTTGTCTCCGTGTTCGGTTGTTTCGCCTCCCAGCTTCCAAGCGTCCCAGCCTCCAAGCGTCCCAGCAGTAGCCGGTGTCAGCCCCCTACCTGAGGCATGACCCGTTGCTGCACCGGCATGGATCGTGGGTTCGCTCCCACTGGAGGGTCACATGGCCGATGCCGAATCGATCGTAAAGCTCATCTGCGATGCGGCCGATCATTTCGTCGTCTCCCTCCGGATTCGGCTTGACCAGGTGGGCGGTCAGGGCCGTCTCGGTGGTGCTCATGGCCCAGATATGCAGGTCGTGAATGGCTTCGATGCCGGGAAGATCGGAAAGATACGTTATGACCTGGTCGGTGTCGACGCCGGGCGGAACGGCGTGCATGGCCAGAGCGAGGGATTCGCGCAGCAGGCCCCAGGTGCCAAACAAGATCACCAAGGCAATCGCGAGACTGACCGCCGGGTCGATCCAGAGTCTGCCGGTGATCAGAATGGCGATGCCCGCTGCGGCCACGCCTGCGGAGACGGCGGCATCGGCGGCCATGTGCAAAAAGGCGCCCCGGATGTTGAGGTCTTTTTTCCTTCCCGACAAAAAGAGCAGGGCGGTGACGGTGTTGATCACCACACCTACGACAGCCACCACGAGCACGATCTTTCCGGCCACCGGTTCGGGGCTGACAAACCGCCGGACCGACTCCCAGGCGATAGCCCCTACGGCCACCAGCAAAATGGCGGCGTTGATCAGGGCGGCCATGATCGTGGAGCTTCGCCATCCGTAGGTGCGGCGATGGGTGGGCTGCAGCCGGACCAGGTAGCTTGCCCCCCAGGCCAGCAGCAGGCCGAGCACGTCGCTCAGGTTGTGGCCGGCGTCTGCCAGCAGCGCCACCGAATCGGCCAGGACGCCGAATACGGCCTCGCAGATAACGAACGCCACGTTGAGGGCAACCCCAATGGCAAAGGCACGGTTGTAGTCAGCCGGGGCGCAGGAGGCGCCGGCATGGCTATGGGAATGGTCGTGGGGGTGCATGCTTTCTACAGAATCCATAAAAAGTTTTCATCAGGTGCCTGCGGCGCGCTGGGAGGCTGGAAAGCTGGGACGCTGGGAAGCAAAAATCCTGCATGTTTGCTGGGGTTGTTAATTAGGTTTTCTTGTTTGGACTCCGGTTGCACGGATCACGATTTTTTAAAGCCTTC
The DNA here is from genome assembly GCA_021737185.1 of Desulfobacterales bacterium. Lineage (GTDB taxonomy): Bacteria > Desulfobacterota > Desulfobacteria > Desulfobacterales > CAFBRK01 > JAIPEL01. The sequence goes on from JAIPEL010000007.1 coordinate 24,784, forward strand.
CAGCCTTCCAGCCTCCCAGCCTCCCAGCAGCGCCTAAGCGATGACCTTCCCAACAATAACCACGGTGGTGCAGACGGCAAGGATATCCCCGGCGGCATGGAGCTGCCCTGCTGCGCTATCCTTCTCCGTAGCCGCGCAGCTTTCGGCGAAGCGTGTTGAGCCCGATGCCCAGGGTGCGGGCGGTCCGGGCCTTGTTTCGGCCGGTGGCTCGGTAGACGGAAAGGATGTGGTCCTGCTCCACCGCGGCCAGGGGACGGTGATCGGCATGTCCGGCCGGCGGCCGGCACCGCCGGGAGGCTGAGGCGGAAGCAACCTCCCTAGGCAGGTCGGCTGCCGCCACCGGCCGGCCCCGGGCCAGGTTGGCGGCAGACTGGAGAATCGACATCAACTCCCGGACGTTTCCGGGAAACGGGTATTCCATCAGCAGACACAGGGCTTCTTCCTCGATGACCCCGCCGGCGCCGAAAGCTGTCCGGCCCAGAAAATGCTCGGCGAGCAGCGGGATGTCCTCGGGCCGCTCCCGCAGGGGAGGAAGGTGCAGCCATCCGCCCCGGATCCGATAATAGAGGTCAGGGCGGAAGCGCTTCCGGGCGATGAGGGCCTCCAGGTCTTCGTTGGTGGCGGCGATGATGCGAATGTCCACCTTCTTCGGGACGCTGCTGCCCAGGCGGGCGAACTCGCCGTCCTGCAGCACGCGAAGCAGTTTGCCCTGATGCTCGGGGGGGAGATTGCCGATTTCATCCAGAAAAAGGGTGCCCCTGTTGGTGCTCGAAAGATACCCGGCGCGTTCCTTTTCAGCGCCGGTAAACGCCCCTTTCGTGTGGCCGAAAAACTCCGCCTCGAACAGGGATCCGGCCACCGAGGCCATGTTCACCGGCAAAAACGGAGCCGCAGCCCTGGGGCTGGCCGCATGAATCGCCCGGGCCAGCAGCTCCTTTCCGGTGCCGCTTTCTCCGGTGATCAGCACCGGCACGTCGCTGGCCGCGTGAAGCTCGGCCTCCTTGAGCAGACGCATCATTTTCGGGGAGCGGGTCAAAATTTTTTCAAAAGCCTCGGGATGACGGAGTTGAGGGGGCTTTTTTTGTTTGCCCAGGTCGATCAGCGCCATCAGGCGCCTGCGTTCCAGGGTGCGGCTCAGGGAAAGGGCCAGGTCTTCCTTCGGAATCGGCTTGACCAGGTAGTCGTACGCCCCTCTGCGCAGGCATTCCACCGCAACCCGGGCCTCGTTGACCGCCGTGACCATGATGCATTCGGTTCGGGGGCTGGCCGCCTTGATTTTTTCCACCAGCTCGATTCCTTCCATTTCCGGCATCGTCATGTCGACCATGGCGATGTCGAAGCGCTCCCCGGCCTTGAAGCGGGCCGCGGCCCTTTCGGGGCTGTCTTCGATCCAAACGTCTGAAAAACCGCATTCGGCCAGCTTCCGGGCGAACAGATCGAGAAAATCGAGGTCGTCGTCCACGATCATGATCCGGGCCTCCATCGCCTGCCTCCCTTGTCATGGCTGAAGGTGCCAAAATGGACCATGCCAAAATGGCACACATGGTGCAACAATCCGAATTTAGATGAGATTTATGAAAACTGTTCCAGTTTGGCATGGTTTTCACCCATTTTCAAGCCTTTCAAGGGGATTGGCATCGGGGACCGGAAATTCTGCAACCTTCTATAATCATGACAAATCGATCCTGAATTTCACCATTTTTCGGGGCCGGCACGAAGGTTGCTCCAGGATAGAAAGAGCCGCCGGAAGGAACGCGGTCCACTCGGGGCAGAGGAGCCGTTTATGCATCTGATGCAGTTCAGAAAAAAACTGGAGGAGGGGTCGTTCGTTGTCCTGGCGGAAATGGAGCCGCCCAAGGGGGTCGATACGACGGTGATGACCGGCCACGCAGTGAAGGTCAAGGGCAAGGTGGACGCCTTTCTGGTGCCGGAGATGAGCAACGCGGTGATGCGGATGAGCGCCCTTGGCGGGGCCATGGTCCTCCAATCCAAGGGGATGGAAACGATTGTCCAGGTTTGCTGCCGGGATCGGAACCGGATTGCCCTGCAGGCCGATCTGCTGGCCGCCTATGCCTGCGGGATCACCAGCGTCATGGCCGTCACCGGCCAGGAACCCAGCTACGGGGATCACCACCAGGCCCGGTCCGTCTACGATATCGACCTGCTCGAGCTGCTGACGGCGGTCTCGACCCTGCGCAACGGCCGGGATATGGCCGGCGTCGAACTGCTCGGGGCGCCGGATTTTCTGATGGGTGCCTCGGTCAACGCAGGGGCGCCGGGCATCTCACCGGAAGTCGAGGCCGACGACATGAAAAAAAAGATCGATGCCGGGGCTCGGTTTTTCATCACGCCGCCGCTTTTCTCCGTGGAAACCATCGCGCCGGTGCTCAAGCGGATCGATCGCAGCGCCGTGCACATCATTCCCACCGTGCTGCTGCTCAAATCCCTCGGGATGGCCCGATACATGGCCCGCAACGTGGCTCACATCCATGTCCCCGACGCCCTGGCCGAGCGCCTAGAGACTGCTCCGGACCGGGTGCGCGAATGCGTCAAGATCGCCAAGGAGACCATTTCCACCTTTCGGGCGGAGGGCTTTTCCGGTGTGCTGCTGTCGACCATGGGATGGGAACATAAAATCGCCGAAGTGCTGGAGGGGGTCTGAGCATGGAAACATCGCGGGGAAGCGCTGCGACAAAGGCAAGCGATCGGCCGGAAGGGGCGGTGCTGGTGCTCGGCGGCGGAATCGCCGGTATGCAGTCCTCCCTGGACCTGGCCAACGCCGGTTACTACGTCTATCTGGTGGAACGGTCCTCTGCCATCGGCGGGCTCATGGCCCAGCTCGACAAGACCTTTCCGACCAACGACTGCGCCATGTGAATCATCTCGCCGAAACTGGTCGAGGTCGGCCGGCATCTGAACATCGAGCTTTTGACCCGAACTGAATTGCTTGCGTTGGAAGGAAGTCCGGGGCGGTTCACGGCCCGGCTCCATCGAAGCCCCCGGTATGTGGATCTGGACAAGTGCACGAGCTGCGGCGAGTGTGTCAAGGTCTGTCCGATCCGGGTCGAGGACGAATACAACGAAGGACTCTGTGCGCGAAAAGCCATTTTCAAGCGCTATCCCCAGGCGATCCCGGGAGCCTTTGCCGTGACCAAGCGCGGCACGGCCCCCTGCCGGGCCGCCTGTCCGGCCCATGTCAGCGTCCAGGGGTTCATTGCCCTGATCAACGACGGAAAACCCGAAGAGGCCCTGAAGCTGTTCAAGCGGGACCACCCGTTTCCGGGGGTCTGCGGCCGGGTTTGTCACCACCCCTGCGAAGGGTCATGCACTCGAAACCAACTGGAGGGGCCCCTGGGGATCCAGCACCTGCACCGGTACCTGGCCGATCTGGACATGGCCGCAGAGGCTCCCTACGTGCCGGAAAAGAAGGCGCAACGCCCAGAAAAGGTGGCCGTCATCGGCTCGGGGCCGGCCGGGCTGACCTGCGCCTATTTTCTGGCCATCGAGGGCTACCGGGTGACGGTGTTTGAAAAGCTGCCGGTGTTGGGCGGCATGCTCACCGTGGGCATCCCGGCCTACCGGCTGCCCCGCGAGGTCATCGACGCCGAGATCGAAGTGATCCGCCGGCTCGGTGTGGAAATGCTTACCGGGGTTGCCATCGGGGAAGACGTGACCATCGGGGCGCTGCGAGATCGGGGCTACAAGGCGTTTTTCCTGGGGATCGGCTCCCATGAGTGCAAAACCCTCGGCATCGAGGGCGAAGAATTTTCCGGGGTCTATCCGGGGGTGGAGTTTTTGCGGGACGTCAACCTGGGAAAGGAGGTTTTCCTGGGCGACCGGGTGGCGGTCATCGGCGGCGGAAACGTGGCCATGGACGCGGTGAGAACCGCCCTTCGCACCGGCAGCAAAACCCCCTTTGTCCTCTACCGCAGAAGCGAGGCGGAGATGCCGGCCAGCCGTGAGGAGATCGACGAATGCCGCGCCGAGGGGATCAAAATCCGCACCCTGACCCAGCCGGTGCGGGTCCTTTCCGAAAACGGGCAGGTGACCGGCGTCGAATGCATCCAAATGGCCTTGGGCGAGCCGGACGAAAGCGGCCGCCGACGTCCCGAGCCGGTGGCGGGAAGAGAGTTCGTCATCGAAGTCGACGCGGTGGTGCCGGCCATCGGACAGGAGTCGGACTGGGCCTGTCTGACCGACGAATGCGCCTGCACCCTGAGCGAGTGGGGTACCCTGACCGTCGATCCGGTGACACTCCGGTCCCAGGACCCGGATATCTTTTCCGGGGGCGATGCGGTGACCGGCCCGGCCACGGTGGTCGAGGCGGTGGCCGCCGGGAAAAGAGCGGCGGTCTCCATCGACCGGTTTCTCAGACAAGAGGACCTTTCCGCCGGCCGGGGCCGGGCGTGGGAGGCGGTCAAGGAAGTTCCGATCCAGGACACCGCAGAAACGCCGAGGGGGGCCATGCCACTGCGGCCCGCCGATGAGCGGATGGGCGATTTCGACGAGGTTCAACTCGGTTTTCCGCGTCAGGTCGCCGAGGTCGAAGCCGGGCGGTGCCTGGCCTGCGGGGTCTGCAGCGAGTGCTATCGGTGTGTCTCGGCCTGCCTGGCGCAGGCCGTGGCCCACGAACAGCGGCCCGAAGAACATGAGGTGACCGTCGGTTCGGTGGTTCTTTGCCCGGGCTGCGAGCCCTTCGATCCGACGCCGCTTTCAGCATTCTACCAATACGGCATCAACCCCGATGTGGTCACCAGCCTCGAGTTCGAGCGGATCCTCTCCGCCTCCGGCCCGACCATGGGCCATCTTACGCGGCCCTCGGACGGAAGTGCGCCGCAGAAAATCGCCTGGATTCAATGCGTCGGCTCCCGGGATGTCAACCGCACGGACAACGGATACTGTTCGTCGGTCTGCTGCATGTACGCGATCAAAGACGCTATGATCGCCAAGGAGCACGCTGAGGGCGAATTGGACTGCGCCATTTTCAACATGGACGTGCGCACCTTTGGAAAAGAATACGAGAAGTACTACCGGCGGGCCAAGGAAAAGGAAAACGTTCGGTTCGTGAAGGCCCGGATCCACACTGTGGACGAAGTGGGAGAAGAAAAGAACCTGCGAATCCGCTATGCGGATGAAAGCGGAACAATCGTCGAAGAGAGATTCGACATGGTGGTGCTTTCGGTGGGACTCACCATCCCCGAATCGGTCCGGCAGACCGCCGCCCGGATCGGGGTGAAGACCGGTGATTACGGCTTTACCGTCTCCCCGGAGCTTTGCCCGGTGGAAACCAGCCGGCCCGGCGTCTATGCCTGCGGTGTCTTTCAGGCGCCCAAGGACATCCCCTCTTCGGTGACCGAGGCCAGCGCCGCCGCCTGCCTGGCCGGGGCCAAATTGGCCGAGGCGAGAAACACCCGAACCCGGCAGGTTTCCCTTCCAGAGGAGATCGACGTGGAGGGACTGGATCCCCGGGTCGGGGTGTTTGTCTGCAACTGCGGGATCAACATCGCCGGCACCGTGGACGTAAAAGCCCTTGAAGACTATGCTCGGTCACTGCCCGACGTGGTCTGGGCCGGCCAGAACCTGTTTACCTGCTCGGAAGACTCCCAGCAGCAGATGAAGCAGATCATAAAAGAGCATGGCATCAACCGGGTGGTGGTGGCCGCCTGCACCCCGAAGACCCACGAGCCGATCTTCATGGATACGCTGCAGGGCTGCGGCCTGAACCGGTACCTTTTCGAGATGGCCAACATCAGAAACCAAAATTCGTGGGTCCACGCCAACGATCCGGTTCGCGCCACGGAAAAGGCAAAGGACCTGGTGCGGATGGCGGCGGCGAGGTCGGTCTCCCTGCGGCCGCTTCACGAGAAGAAGATCCCGGTCGACAAGCGGGCCCTGGTGATCGGGGGCGGAGTGGCCGGAATGACCGCCGCATTAGGGATGGCCGACCAGGGTTTTGAAACGATCCTGGTGGAAAAAGAAGAGCGGCTCGGCGGCATGGCCCTGCGGCTGACGAAAACCATCGGCGGCACGGACGTTTCGGCCTTTGTCGAAGACCTGGTCGGCCGGGTGTCGCAGCACCCGAATATACAAATCCTGGTGCAGACCCTGATCGTGGGATTCACCGGGTTCAAGGGAAATTTCACCACCGAGGTGATCGTCGGACCGGGCATGTACGAGCGAAAGATCAACCACGGGGCAGTGGTGCTGGCCACCGGCGCCGTGGAATACCGGCCGAAGGAATTCGGCTACGGGACCAGCGACCGGGTCGTCACCCAAGTGGAGATGTCGGTCCGGCTCGAAGCCCAGGGCGCCGAAGGGCTCGAGCGGGTTGTCATGATTCAGTGTGTCGGGTCGCGAAACGAGCAAAACCCCAACTGCTCGCGGGTCTGCTGCCAGGCTGCGGTGAAAAACGCCCTTCACATAAAGGCGCTGAAGCCTGCGTGCGACGTGTTTGTCCTGTACCGGGACATGCGCACCGACGGCCTCCTGGAAGACTACTACCGCAGGGCGCGGCAGCAGGGCGTGCTGTTTTTCCGCTACACCCCGGCTCAGCCGCCGGAGGCAGTTCCTCGCGACGGCGGGGTGACCGTGTCCTTTGTCGATTCGGTGCTGGGCCGCCGTCTGGAGGTGGATGCGGATCTGTTGGTGCTCAGCGCCGGCATGGTTGCCGAGGATACCGAGGAGCTGGCCTCGATCGTGAAGCTTGCCCGCACCGAAGAAGGCCATTTCATGGAGGCCCACGTCAAGCTCCGGCCGGTGGATATGTCCACTGAAGGGATCTTTGTCTGCGGCACCGCCCACAGCCCGAAGCTGCTCCACGAAGCCGTGGCCCAGGCCCAGGCCGCAGCGGCCCGGGCGGTGACCTTCCTTTGCCAGGACCACCTGACCCTGTCTGCGGTCACCGCCCGGGTGGAGGCCGAGCGATGCGCCGCCTGCCTGGTCTGCGTCCGCTCCTGTCCTTTCGGTGTGCCGCGAATCAACGAAGACGGTGTCAGCGAAATCGACGAGGCCCTGTGCCACGGATGCGGAGTATGCGCCGCCGAGTGCCCGGCAAAGGCCATCGAGCTGAACTGGTACGAAGACGACCAGATTCTTTGCAAGGTGGAGGCCTTGCTGGAGGGGATCCGATGAACGAAGCCTTCGATCCGATCATTCTGTCGTTTTGCTGCAACTACTGAGGGTACACCGCCGCGGACCTGGCAGGTTCGATGCGACTGTCCTACCCGGCCGATATCCGGATCGTACGGGTGCCCTGCACCGGCAAGGTCGATCTCATACACATCCTGCGCGCCTTTGAAAAGGGCGCAGACGGGGTGTCGGTGGTCGGCTGCATGGAGGGAGACTGCCATTACAACAGCGGAAACTTCCGGGCGAAAAAGCGGGTGGCCCAGGCCAGGCAAATCCTCGACACCGTGGGCATCGGGGCCGACCGGGTACAGATGTACAACCTGTCCTCCAGCGAGGGGCCCAGGTTTGCCCGCTTTGCCGAGGAGATGGCCGAAAAGATCCGGGCGCTGGGCCCGAACCCGGTTCGGGCGGCGGCCAACCAGATGGAAAACCAGACGGGAGGTGGCCGATGATCGTCGCCGAGAAAAAGCCGATGGAGGAGATCATCGAAGAGGTCAAACGCTTCGAAAACATCCTCGTTCTTGGCTGCAACGAATGTGTCACGGTCTGCGAGGCCGGGGGGAAGAAAGAGGTCGGCGTCCTGGCCTCGGCGCTGCGCATGTTCTTTCTCAAGCAGGGGCGAAAGATGCGCATCGATGAACGGACCCTCGAACGCCAGTGCGATCCGGAATACCTGGAAGAGATCCGGGACGTGGCCGACGGCTACGATGCCGTCGTGTCCCTGGCCTGCGGGGTGGGGGTGCAGTTCACCGCAGAGCACTACCCCAACCTGCCGGTCTATCCCGGGGTCGACACCTGCTTCATGGGTGTCACCGAGGCGCGCGGAATGTGGACCGAGCGCTGCCAGGGATGCGGTCGGTGCATCCTGGCCTCCACCGGCGGGATCTGCCCGGTGGCCCGCTGCGCCAAGCGGCTGTTCAACGGGCCCTGCGGCGGATCCTCCGACGGAAAATGCGAGATCGGAAAGGACACGGTTTGTGCCTGGCAGCTCATCATCGACCGGCTCCGGGCGCTGGGACGGATGGAAGAATACGAGCGGATCGCCCCGATCAAGGACTGGTCCACGGACCGGGCCGGCGGCCCCCGAAAAATCGTCAGAGAGGATCTTGCGCCATGAGCACCAAGACACCGAGCCGACTGGAAAAGATTCTTGCCGCAGGACACCGGGCGGTGACCTCCGAATGCGGCCCCCCCCGGGGGAGCGATCCGGCGGTGATCGAGAAAAAAGCCGCGCTGATCCGCGACCATGTCGATGCGGTCAACGTCACCGACAACCAGACGTCCATGACCCGGATGTGCAGCCTGGCGGCGTGCATCCGGCTCAAGCAGATGGGGCTGGAACCCATCCTGCAGATGGTCACCCGGGACCGGAACCGGATCGCCCTGCAGAGCGACATCCTCGGGGCCGCCGCCTTCGACATCTGCAATGTGCTGTGTTTGTCCGGCGACCATCAAAGCTTCGGCGACTGCGCCCAGGGCCAGAACGTGCACGATCTGGACTCGATGCAGCTGCTGCAGACCGTCCGGCGGATGCGCGACGACGGCAAATTCCTGGGTGGAGACGACATCGCCCGCCCGCCGCAGATGTTCGTCGGTGCCGCGGCCAATCCCTTTGCAGACCCGTTCGAGATCCGGGTCCTGCGGCTGGCCAAGAAGGTTTCGGCTGGTGCCGAGTTCATCCAGACTCAATGCATTTACAACCTGGACAAGTTCGAGCAGTGGATGACCCAGGCCCGGGACCGGGGTCTGACCGAACGGGTTTCCGTCCTGGCCGGGCTCACGCCCATGAAGTCGGCGGGAATGGCCCGCTACATGAAAAACCGGGTCCCGGGGATGGATGTGCCCGACGAGGTCGTCAGCAGATTGGCCGACACCCCCAAGGAGAAGCAGCCGGAGGTGGGCATCGACATCTGCGTGGAGGCCATCGAACGGCTCAAAGACGTCGAAGGCGTGGCCGGATTTCACATCATGGCCATCGAGTGGGAGGAAAAGGTCGCCGAGATCGTGGAACGGGCCGGATTATACCCACGTCCGGAAGTATAAGGGCGCTGTCTCGTCCGCCAGGATGCTGGGAGGCTGGGACGCTGGGAGGCTTAAAAACAAAAATGCACGGGAACAGAACCTCCAGATGTTTTTCGCCTCCCAGCTTCCTGGCCTCCCAGCATCCCAGCAAGTGAAAACCTGAATTCAGTTGTCGGAATGCAATCTGCACCAACAAAATAAACAGTGTGCAAGGAAAGCGAGGTCGTCATGAACGAGAAAAAAAGAGTGCTGGTGGTGGACGACGAGCCGGATTTTGCCGCCATCGTGCAGGGAAATCTGGAAAAGGAAGGATTCGATGTGGAGGTGGCCTACAACGGGGTCGAAGGCATGGAAAAGGTCAATGCCAATCCGCCCGACGCCATCGTTCTGGACGTGATGATGCCGGAGATGGACGGCTACAAGATGTGCGCCGCCCTCAAGGGCGACGACCAGCTTTGCGAGATTCCGGTGATTCTGCTTACGGCCGTGGCCTCCCACGTGACCTCGACCCGCTATACCCATGCCGAGGGGATGGCCATGGAAGCCGACGACTACATCGCCAAGCCGGCTTCGGCCGAGGACATTACCAAAAGTCTTCGGCGCCTGCTGAGCCTGGCATAAAATCGCTGCCGCGATTTTATGCTGGACGTACGGCAGCAAGGGTTGGGCCGCTGTAAACTACTGCCTGTTCTGCGCCGATCTGGCCATGTGGGAGGAAAACGTCCGGATCAAGGCCCGGTCCGTGGATGAACTGGGCTGCCGAACCTGGCTCAACACGGAATGAGGGCATGAATTTTTCTCAGTCCGGGTCGGGCTGAACAAGTTCAAGATCGATCACCGCTTCGAGGTCAAAAGCATCATCGAGTATTACGCCCGTTGGATCCGGGAGGGCCGTCTGAAAGTCGATCCGACCTGGAACCGGGAGCGCAAGGTCACCTTCACGGTCCAGGACCCGTGCCAGCTTGTTCGAAAGTCCCTGGGCGTGCTGGGCCCAACGAGCGGGCCTACCTGGGCGACGACCTCAAAGACGTCTAGGCCTTTCACCCGGAATCGGAAATGTGACCCCGGCGGCCGCCAAGTACATGCCGGCGTAATTGTGGGGATCATGGTTTCACCGCAGAGGCGCTGAGAGCGCAGAGGATGCGCAGAGGAAAATTTTTGAGGATTTTCTCTGCGTTCTCGGCGTCTCGCGGTGAGGTTTCGTTGATCTGAAAACCGTCACTGAAATTATGCCATCGAGCACTATGGCCGGTTGGGGGAAGTACGCCATGAAGGTGTTTTGCATCCTTTCCGACGAAAGGGCCGGACAGCTCAAGTCCCCGGAGGTGTTTTCGCGCATCCTGAAACGCTCGGGGATCCGGGGTGCTTATGTGCCGTTTCGCGTGCGCGTGGCCGACCTGGGCCGTGCGATCCAGAGCCTGAACGTGCTCAACATCGCCGGGGCCAATGTCACCGTTCCCTTCAAGGAAGCGGCTGTTCCTCACATGGACGTGCTGTCTGAGGGGGCCAACATCATCGGGGCGATCAACACCATCGTGATCAATGAAGGAAGGCTCAAGGGGTACAACACCAATGCCATCGGATTTATGGATGCACTGGCAGATCTTCGCTTCGAGGTCGACGGCTGCCGGGCCGTGGTCCTGGGCACCGGCGGGGCGGCCCGGGCGGCGGTGTTCATCCTGAGCTGGCTCCGCTCGGCGGAGCTGACGGTGGCCGGCCGGTCCCGTGAAAAGGCCGCAAGGCTGACACGGGATTTCCGGGGACGGGCCGTCTCTTTGGCGGAGCTTGCCGCCGAACCGGTTGCCGCAGACCTGATCGTCAACGCCACCTCGGTTTCCAGCACCAAGGAGTCGCCGGAGTTGGCCCGGTTCGCCCAACGATTGAAGGCGGATCGATGCCGGCTGGTCTTCGATCTTAACTATGGCCGAAGAGAAAACATCTGGGAAGGGGCGGCCGCCCGTATCGGGGCGGAATTCACCGACGGGCTGCGGACCCTGGCGTTTCAGGCCCGGCGGACCTTTGCCCTGTGGACCGGCATCCAGGTCCCGTCCGAGGAGTTCGTCAAGGCCTTGGAGCCGTTTGACGCGGTACGAACAACGACGGAAGCGTTGATTCCGGGCCAATGCGTATGATACAAAGAAGATACCGCCAGCTGCCGCGCGTTTACGATCACCGATCCGGAAGTTTGGAACCTGCCCCTGCCTTCACCTGCGCACCGGACCGATTCCTGAAAACGAACCGGCAAGGAGCCCGATGAGCCGATACGGGAGCAAGGAAAACAGATATCTGATCAAGGCCATGGACGCCTTTCGCAACCGGCTGATCGTGGTCTCCCCGGAGTTCGAGATCCTGGTGGCCAACGGCGGTTTCGGCGGGATGACGACCGATGAAATCGTCGGCAAAAAATGCCACCGGGTATATTACGACCGGGCCACCCCTTGCGTCGAATGCGCCGCCCGCCAGGTGCTGGAGACGGCAAAGAGCGCCTTTCAGAGCCGGTCCGGGGGACCCGGCGAAGCCGAATCGATGCCGTGCTTTTACGCCTATCCCATCTTCGACGGGGATCGGATCGAGGCGGTGGTGAGCATGGATTTCGAGCTGCCGCCGCGAAGCGAGATCGAGGCCAAACTCCAGCGAACCAACGCGCTGCTGCGCAACCTGATTCTTTCGGCGGTGGACGGCGTCATCGCGGCCGACAAGACCGGAAAGATCCTCATTTACAATGACACGGCAGCCTCGGTTTTCGGCTACAGCGTGGAAGAAGCCCTGGATCATCTCGACATCCGGGACATATACCCGGACGGCGGAGAGTTCGAAGTGATGCGCCGCCTGCGCGCCGACGATGAAGACGGGCGGGGCAAGCTGAGTTCCTTCAAGGTGGAGGTCGTACACAAGGACGGCACCCGGATTCCGATCAGCCTCAACGCGGCCATCGTCTACGAAAACGAGCAGGAAGTGGCCACCATCGGTTTTTTCCACGATCTGCGCCCGATCCTTCAGATGAAGCAGGAGCTGGAAAAGACCCAGCTCCAGTTGCTGCAGTCCGAGAAAATGGCCTCCTTGGGAAAGCTCGCCGCAGGGGTGGCCCACCAGCTCAACAACCCGGTGGGCGGGATTACCCTTTACACCAAGCTGGTATTGGAGGAATACGATCTTTCAGACGACATCCGGGCCGATCTGATGCGGGTGCTCAAGGACGCTGAGCGCTGCCGGGACACCATCAAGGAGCTGCTGGAGTTCACCCGCCAGACCCGCCACCTGATGAGGCCCCACGACCTGAACCGGGCGGTGGAGCGCACCCTGTTTCTGCTCGAAAACCAGAGCCTGTTCCAGAACATCGAGATCCAGCGAAACCTTTCCGATTCACTTCCCCGGGTCTCCTGCGACATCCAGCAGATGAACCACATGCTCATGAACATCATCTTGAACGCGGCACAGGCCATGGGGGGACGCGGAAAGCTAATGTTGCGCACCAGTCTTGCGCCGGGTGGAGAGCAGGTTCGCCTGGAAATCTGCGACACCGGCCCCGGCATCGGCGAAGACGTCCTGCCCCGGATCTTCGAGCCGTTTTTCACCACCAAGGAAGAGGGCAAGGGGACCGGTCTCGGGCTGAGCCTGGTTTACGGCATCGTGGAAAACCACGGCGGGCGGATATCGGTCGGCAATCGTCCCGAAGGGGGGGCGCGGTTCGTTGTCAAACTTCCCGTCGATGCCCGGAAACAGAAAGGAGCCGACGGTGAGCGGTAAGCCGAGATCGGATGCGACCCGGGTCCTGGTGGTCGACGACGAACAGGACATTCGCGACGGCAGCCAGCGGATTTTGGCCAGGGCAGGGTTTTCCGTCCTGACGGCCGACCGCGGTGACGCCGCGCTGAAGATTCTCGAATCGGATGCCGTTTCGATCGTGCTCCTCGATTTGAAGATGCCGGGCATCGACGGCATGGAGGTGCTCGACCGGATCCGCAAGCAGCCGACCCCGCCGCTGGTCATCGTCATCACCGGGTTTGCCACCGTGGAGACGGCCATCGAAGCGATGAAACACGGCGCCTACGATTTCATTCCGAAGCCGTTTGACCCGGAGCAGCTTCGGATCGTGGTCAACCGGGCCGAGGAAAAGCTCCGGCTGGAAAGGGAGAAGGCCTCCCTGGAAGCCGAGCGCAGAAGAACCCTCACGGACCTGGGCACCGAAAAAAGCCGGCTTCGCACCATCGTGGAATCGCTACCCAACGGGGTGCTGGTGACAAACGCCGATGCCAGCGTGGTGCTGATGAATCCGGCTTTCCGGCAGTTGGTGGGCTTGTCCTTTGAAAACGGGATCGGCAAGCCCATCGAAGACTGCATCCCGGACGCCGGGCTGTGCCGGCTGGTGCGGGAGATTTCCACCGGCCGCCACGTGGATTTCGAGGACATTCCCACCGTGGAATTCGAACTGGAAAACGGCAATTTTCTGCTTGCCCGGGGACAGCCCGTGCTTGGCGATCATCGGGAGTGTCTCGGGGCGGTGGTCAACGTGGTGGACATCACCGGGCTCAAGTCCCTGGACCGTCTCAAGAGCGAATTCGTGGCCAAGGTCTCCCACGAGCTGCGTTCGCCGCTGGCCACCATTCACGAACAGCTTGCCCACGTACTCAACGATATGGTGGGCGAGGCCTTCAAAAACGACAAGCACATGCTGGGCCGGGCCAAGGAAAAGACCCAGGGGCTGATTCACCTCATCGGCGATCTTCTCGATCTTTCCCGCATCGAAGAGGGCGAAATCTGCCATGAACCCAAGCCGATCGAACTAGCTTCCCTGCTCGAAGAAATCGTCCGCTTTCTGAAAGACCGGGCCGAGGCAAAAAAGCAGACCCTGGAGCTGAGCATCGACGGCGCCGTTCCGGCGGTCACCGCGGATCCGATCGGTCTGGAGAGCATTTTCGGCAACCTCATTTCCAACGCCATCAACTACACCCCGGAAGGGGGAAAGATCCAGGTCCTGGCCGACGTCAGCGGGATTTATGCGCGCGTTCGGGTGGTGGACAACGGGTTCGGCATCGAGGCCAGGCACCTGGAGAAGATTTTCGACCGGTTCTACCGGGTCAAGGACGACAACACCCGATATATCACCGGCACAGGGCTCGGGCTTCCCATCGTCAAGGGGCTGGTCGAGTCCATCGGCGGCATCGTCAACGTGGAAAGCGCCCCCGGCGAAGGATCGACCTTCGAGGTCCGGCTGCCGGTGGATCTCGAAAACCCGCCGCCGGCGATGGAGTAATCTTCGGAAGGCGCCATCTCATGTCTCCCGCCGGCGCCCTCCCTTGCCTACCCATCTGGTTCTCGCTCAACCCTGCGCGTGTTTGCCACGGTCGCGGGAAAAGTAAGATACCGAAACTATATATAAAAAAATGAAACACATTTTTTTGTTGACAAGGGGAAAATTTTTAGAGAAATTTTATGGTGAGCGCTCAGTATAAATTTAGGAGGTTTTCATGGGAAATAAAAAAGAGCTCATCCTGGAAACCGCCACGATCCTGTTTGCCGAGCACGGCTTCAATGAAACTTCGGTTGCCCATTTGGCGAACCTCACCCAATCGGCCGAAGGAACGATCTTTTATCATTTCAAAAACAAAAACGACCTGTTCCTTGCGATTCTGGAAAACGTGAAGAAAGGCATCCTGGACGAATTCAGCGGGTACATGGGCCAGGGCCGTTTTGAAAACGGCCTTCAGATGATGGAAGGGGTCATCGGGTTTTTCCTTTTTCTCGCCGGAAAAAAAGAACAGTGGTTCCGGCTGCTTCAGCGGCATTATCCCTACGAGTTCGCCCGTTCGAGCGAGGACTGCCGGGCCCATCTCGAGGCCATCTACAACACCCTTGTCGACCTGTTCGAAGAGGCGATCCGGCGGGGACAGCACGACTGCTCCATCCGGAGCCTTCCCGAGCGAAAAACCGCCCTGCTTCTTTTTTCCATGGTCAACGGCCTGATTTGGTTCAAATTTCATGATTTATACGAACCGGCCACCTTGTATGACGAGCTGCTGGCCGCGTGCAAACGGATGCTTGCGCCGGATGGCTAGAATCTGTCTCAAAAAAAATTTCCTGACTCGAGCAGATAAATTTTTGGCTGGCTTCTATCCATTCTATCCGACGATGGAGCAGGCGAATTGCGCCGTGCATGACCGTGCCCATGCCGAAGGCGGGGATATCGCCTGCCCTTTGACGACGGTCTGCCGCATCGCATATGGAGACGAAAACTGAGCCTGTGTGCTCTTCGATACGGGTCCAGGCACGAGCCAGACTGCCGAAATAGCGAAACGAAGCACGAAGGAGACCCCCGATGCCTGTTGTCACGATTTTCAGCGGTACATTTTGTCGAAAGGAAGCCGTGGCCGAGAAATTGATCCAACGGACCGGATATCGCCGGGTGACCGACGAGATGGTGATCCGCCGGGCGGCGGACCTGTCCGACTGGGACGAAAAAAAGCTTCATGCGGCGTTCGCGGTAAAGCCCTCCGTGTTTAACAAGTTCACCTACGAAAAAGAGCGCTCCATGGCATGGATCCGGCTGGCGGTGGCCGAATTGCTCGCCGAAGAAGGTCTGCTCATCGACGGCTTCAGCGGTCAGGTGATTCCCAAAGAGGTTTCCCATGTGCTGAGAGTGTGTCTGATTGCAGACCTCCAGCCCCGAATCCGGCGGGCGATGGAAACCAGAGGGCTTTCTGAAAAGGCGGCGCGCCAGCACATCCACGAAGATGACGAGCAGCGGGCTGCCTGGGTGAACACGCTGCACAACATGCGGGATCCCTGGGCGCCCGGGCTGTATGACATCGTCGCTCCCCCCGACAAGATGGAAATCGATCCAATCGTCGACCTGGTGGAAGAAAACCTTCGCAGTGAAGACATCCAGCCGACCGACGCCTCGAAACGGGCCGCGGCCGATTTCGTGCTCTCGGCCCGGGTGGGGGAGGCGCTGGCCAAAGAGGGCCACAATGTGGAGGTCATCGCCAGGGACGGGGCCGTCACCCTGAAGATCAACCAGAATGTGCTCATGCTCGGCCGCCTTCAGGAAGAACTCAAAGAAATCACGGAGAAGGTGGAGGGGGTAAAATCGGTGGAAGCACGTATCGGCAAGGGATTTCATCGCGCCGACATTTACCGCAAGTACGATTTTGAAATGCCCAAACTGCTTCTGGTCGACGACGAACGCGAATTTGTCCAGACGCTGTCCGAGCGGCTGCTCATGCGGGACGTCGGTTCGGCGGTCGCCTACGACGGGGAAAGCGCGCTTTCCCTGATCGACGAAGAAGAGCCGGAAGTGATGATTCTCGATCTGAAAATGCCCGGCATCGACGGCATTGAAGTGCTTCGGAAAGTCAAGCAGAGCCGGCCGGAAATCGAGGTCATCATTCTGACCGGACACGGATCGGAAGAAGACCGGAAACTTTGCATGGAGCTGGGCGCGTTTGCCTACCTGCAAAAACCGGTGGATATCGATGTCCTGTCCGAAACCTTGAAAAAGGCCAATGAAAAGATGAAACAAAACAAAACGGCCCGTTTCTGATCGAGGCCTGCAAAGGCGTTGTGGCGGGAGAGTCAACCATCATGGGCTTTATCGAACACCTAAAACCTGTTTTCTGGGAGCAAGGCGACCCGAGCCGGGGCATTTACGGCTACCGGTTCAACTTTCGCCGCATCTGGAAGCTCACGGTTTGGCTCACCTTGGCGGTGACCATCATCCCCCTGGTCGTCATGACGGTGATCGACTACCGGGTGAGCAAGGCGGCCATGGAGTCGGAGATCCTGCTTCGCACATCGAGGCTGGTATCCAATACCCGCAGAAGCGTGTTCTATTTTTTGAACGAAAGAATGACCGCCATCGATTTCGTCATCCAGAACGATTCGTATCGCTCCTTGAAAAATCAGGATCGACTGGAACAGGTGCTGGCCCACCTCAAAAAAAGCTTTGGCGGGTTTCTGGATTTGGGCGTCATCGACAGCCGGGGGATTCAGATCACTTACGCCGGACCCTACGCGCTCACCGGCAGGCAGTATAAAGAGGCCGACTGGTTCAAGGAGGTCGTCCAAAAAGGAATTTATCTGAGCGACGTTTTTCTGGGATATCGAAATGTTCCTCACATGGTGATCGCCGTAAAGCACGAAAGCCGGTCCGAGGGGTTCTATGTGCTGCGCGCCACGGTGGATATGAATCGGCTCAACAACCTGCTTATAGACTTGGAGGTGGGAGGAGACGGGGACGCTTTTCTGATCAACCGGCAGGGGGTGCTGCAAACACCGAGCCGCAATCATGGAAGCGTGCTGGGACAGATCGAACTGGAGGTGCCTCCCTACAGTGAGCACTCCCAGGTCAGGCAAATCCTCCAATACACCCAGGGGCCGCTGGTGATCGGATACGCCTACATTGCACCGGACACGCCCTTTATCCTGATGATCGTCAAGGAAAAGGATCGGCTCATGGGCTCCTGGAAAAAGAGCCGAACGCAGATGCTCGGTTTTTTGGCGGGCTCGGTGCTGGTCATCGTCCTGGTCATCCTCGGCGGGAGCACTTACCTGGTCAATCAGATTTATCTGGCCGACAAGCGGCGACTGATGGCGGTGCACCAGATGGAGTACGCCAACAAGATGGCTTCGCTGGGAAGGATGTCGGCCGGGGTCGCCCACGAGATCAACAATCCGCTGGCGATCATCAGTGAAAAGGCCGGTCTGATGCGGGACCTTTTGGTTATGGATCAAAAATGCCGCAACGATCCAAAACTTGTGGGCCTGATCGATTCGGTGCTGGCGGCGGTTGACCGGTGCTCGGACATCACCCGAAGGCTGCTCAGTTTCGCCCGTCATTCCGGGGCGGCCCCCAAAGAACTCGATCTGGAAGATGTCGTCCGGGAAGTCCTCGGCTTTGTCGGCAAGGAGGCCGAATACCGCTGCCTCGATGTGACAGTGGAAAAGGCCGACGACGTGCCGGCGATTGTAAGCGACCGGGGCCGGCTTCAGGAAATTTTCCTGAACTTGATCAACAACGCGTTTGCGGCTGTCGACGACGGCGGCAGGATGGCCATCTCCATTGAAAGATACGATGAGGACAAGGTCATGCTTGATTTTGCCGATGACGGCCACGGTATTCCCAAAGAGGATCTGGAACGGATTTACGAGCCGTTTTTTTCCACCAGGATCGGTAAGGGCGGCACCGGACTTGGGCTTTCGATCACCTACGGGCTGGTTCAGGAATTGGGGGGAAGCCTATCGGTGAAAAGCCAAGTGGGAAAGGGAACGACATTTACCATCGTTCTTCCGGCCCGGCTGGAACGATCCGAATCTGACCAAGAAGGCACCAACCCCTGCGGTAAAACCGATTCATCACCCTTGGAGGCGGTCAATGAAAGTTCTGCTCGTAGATGATGAAATTGAATTTGTCAGCGCACTGGCCGAGCGAATCATGCTTCGGGACATCGAGGTGGAATGGACGGCAAAGCCGGAAGAGGCCATCGAACGCACAAAAAATGACTGCTTCGACATTGCCATTCTGGATATCAAAATGCCCCGGGTAGGCGGTTTTGATCTGAAAAAACGACTCGAGAAACAGTGCCCGGAGATGAAATTCATATTCCTGACCGGGCACGGCTCTGAAGAGGCGTTTCAGACCGGCACCACGGAGACCGGATCCGAATTCTACCTGGTGAAACCGGTTCGATTCGAAACGCTGCTGGAAAAAATCCGTGCCATCGGGACCACATGCACAGGAGGGAAAAACCATGGATGAGGATATCGAACACACAGGCTTGGTATTTTTCGGGAAAGTGACCGCTTCGATTTCCCATGAAATCAAAAATCGCATGGCCATCATCAATGAGCAGGCCGGCCTGCTGGAAGATTTGCTGCTCATGGCCGAGCGGGGTGGGGAAGTCGATCTTGCGCGGCTGAAACGAGTCTCCGGAGCCGTAAAGGTGCAGGTCGCCATGGGGGATCGCATCCTTCGAAACATGAACCGGTTTGCCCACAGCATCGACAATCCAGTGGTTTCGGTGGACATTCGGTCGCTGCTGGAGCTGACTGCAAAGCTGGCCGCCCGGTTGGCAAGCCTAAAAGGGGTCAACCTCGAGATTTATCCCGGCCCGGAAAACGTGGAGGTGACCACCTCTCCTTTTTTGTTGATGAACCTGCTTTGGCTTTGTCTCGAAACGGCGTTGAGTGTATCGGATTCCGGATCGGAATTGGTGCTGACTTGCCAAAAACAAGAAGATGGCGCGGCCATCGGCATCGGAAGTGAACCGGAAGGCAAAGAGCACCACTTTCCGGAGGCCAGCAGAGAGCTAAAATCTTTGGCTTCGGCTCTTGGGATTGAACTTGTTGCAAACGAGCAGCGTGGAGGGTGGACCATTCGAATGTCGAATGCATAACACGAAAAATTCCGTGGGCTGAAAGCGACAAGAAAATTAACTTCCTGCAAGGAGGGATGATCATGGCTGAGCATGTATTGCTGGTCGACGACGAAAAAGATTTTTTGGATATCATGAAAGAACGGCTCTCTGCCCGGGGAATAGCCGTTTCCACGGAGACTTCCCCAGAAAAGGCATTGAAGCGCATCGAGTCGGAGCTGTTCGATGCCTTGATTTTGGATCTTCAGATGCCGGGAATCGACGGCCTGGAGGCGTTGAAAAGGGCCAAAAAGCTGCGACCGGAGTTGCAGGTGATTCTGCTGACCGGACATGCGACCGTGGAAAAAGGGGTGGAGGCGATCAAGCTTGGTGCCATGGATTTCATCGAAAAGCCCGCCGACCTCGAGGCGTTGAGCGAGAAAATAAAACGTGCCAGGCAGAACAAGATGCTGATCGTCGAAAAGATGAATCAGGAAAAGATCGTGGAGATGCTGCGCCGATTCGGCCTTTGATCCGGAGAAGACCTCGATTTACAAAGATGAACGTATCTCGAGAACCGTCGAAGAATTCCAGCCCGTAGCCATCTTCGCCCGCCGCCTCTTGCCAACTGCAATGATCTTACAGGTTGCCACGGTATGCATCAGGGCCCATTCTCTTTCCGAGACAGGATATCTTGACGCGGTTTGGCGTTTAAGGCATACTGAGTCTGCCGATCTTGTTTTCTAAGCCTTTGATATGGCAACGTAATTGTTTGCCGGGTCAGCATCGCTCGAGCTTTCGGGCGTTTGCTCTCCTCTGCTTGTGTCCCCAGATCTTCTGGTGCTGCCGCTGTGAAAAAATCGATCGGCAGTCCGGATGGGAATCGGTGCGGTCCCACTTTTTCCTTGATTCGAACGGTGGCGGCGATGGGTCCCGGCCCATCGGCTGAAAGAAAAGCGATCGAATGGCTCCAGAACACAAAGCCCAAAAGCTTCCCACCATCCACCAACTTTTCGGCTACACCATCGGCTTTAGCCACTTGCTCGATGAGATCGCCATCGGCGTCGCTGTCATCGGTTTGGACCGCAAAATCGTTGCCATGAATCAAATGCTGAAGCTGTTGACCGGCTTCAGCCAGAAAGAGTCGTTCGGCGTTCCGTGCCGGCATATATTGCGCAGCAGCTTGTGTGTCCAAAACTGCCCGGCGTTTCAGATCAACGGCAAATCCGGCCCAAAGTGTATCGAAACCGATTTGATCAGCAAGGACCGTCAACTCATTCCCATTCGGATCACCTTTGCGCTGCTGAAAACAAACAGCGGCAAAATAGTCGGGTATCTGGAAACCGTGGAAGACCTTCGTCCCTTGAAAAAGCGGGAAAGCGGAAGCTTCGAAGGCTACAGTTTCGAGCATATCGTCGGCAAGAGCCCTGAAATGGGAAAAATTTTCCAGATTTTGCCTTCGCTGGCGCAAAGCGAATCTTCGGTGCTCATCACCGGAGAAACAGGCACGGGAAAAGACATGGTGGCCGAAACTATCCATCATACCTCCGACCGTGCCAAGGGCCCTTTTGTCAAGGTCAATTGCGGGGCTT
Organism: Desulfobacterales bacterium; assembly: GCA_021737185.1. Lineage (GTDB taxonomy): Bacteria > Desulfobacterota > Desulfobacteria > Desulfobacterales > CAFBRK01 > JAIPEL01. Next base: position 45,875 of record JAIPEL010000007.1, read on the forward strand.
TGCCGGAAACCCTGCTTGAATCGGAGCTTTTCGGTCACTGCAAGGGCGCATTTACCGGTGCCATCGAAAACAAGGCCGGTCGATTTCAACTCGCCCACAACGGCACGCTTTACCTGACGGAAATTGGCGATCTACCGTTTTCATTGCAGGTCAAGCTACTCACTTTTCTGGATGACAAGGTGATCGTTCCGCTGGGTACGACAAAAGAGATCGTTTCCGACGTGCGGATCATTGCCGCCACCCATCGCAATCTGGATCAGATGGTTGCCGAAAAACGTTTCCGCAAAGACCTGATGTTCCGGCTCAACGTGATCCGGCTGCATCTGCCCCCGCTGCGGGAGAGGCAGGGGGATGTCCGGCTGCTGCTCGATTATTTTTTGAATAAAATTTCCGCACAGCTAGGCAGAAAAACACCGGAACTTTCCAAACGAGCCCTGAAGATTCTGCTTGCCTACTCTTATCCGGGCAATGTCAGGGAACTGAGAAATTTCATCGAATACACCGTCAATATTTGCACCGATGATAAGATCACCCCCCGCCACCTTCCCGCATACCTGACGGATCCAAGCCAGGCGGCCGTGGTCGAAGTAGCCCCCCCGGCCACTGCCGGCATTGCGGCCGAAAGCGAAAAACAACGCCTTGCCCGGACGGGACCGGACCAGCCGTGGCCCGAGATTGAAAAACAAATGATCATAGAGGCCTTGGTCAAAACCGGGGGACGAAAAAGTCGGGCCGCAGATTTCCTCGGTTGGTCCCGAAGCACCTTGTGGCGAAAAATGAAGCAATTCGGAATCCGCGGATGAATGCAACAAAAATACTCGTTCCCCTGCACGAAGACGATGTGGCCCCGCGATTCGATCTGGCAACCGAAGTCCTGATCGTTTCCAAAAAGGGCAAAACGATTTCAAAAAACAAACGAATCGTTGCACTTCCTCGTGCTTCTGCGGAACAGGTCTGCCAACTTGCCACCACCGAGGGCATAGACGTCGTGATCTGCGGTGGCATTGAAGAGACCTACTACCAGTATCTTATCTGGAAAAGGATACAGGTGATCGATTCAGTGGCCGGCTCCAGCCAATCCGCCCTGAAGAAATTTGCCGCCGGGGACCTGCAGCCCGGGGCCATTTTGTAAATTCTTAAAAGAGTCATCCGCCCGCCTCTTTTCCCACCCCAACGCGAGGACCTTGCGGGTCTCGATGTGAAGCGCCCTGCTGGTGTTTCCCGATCCAGCTCATACCGTCTCGTTCGGTGAACTCCCACACAATGTGTTTCAATATGTTTGATTATGTGCCACAGAGCTGTTTCATTATGTTTCTATCCCCGCATTCACTGCTTTGCCTCTAGATTATAACCGTTCAACATCATAGCCATTTATCAGGTTTTACGGCATCTGGCACAATTTTCGCTGTGCATCAGCCCGAATGTTTCACCGGAGGGGTGGCATCCCGTGGGTACTCGTTTGCTGATCATAGAAGCTGAAAATCGGTTTCGGAAAAATTTGTACCAGCATTTGCTGGCCAAAGGCTTCATTGTCGACAAAGTCACCCCGGACGACGGGATCGAGGCGATCGTGGCCGCAGAAGACATCGACGTGATTTTGCTGGGAATCGATGGGCTGGGACGAAAGGGACTGGATCTGATCCGGCCGATCCAGCGCCTCAGCCCGAAGACTGAAATCATTACCGTCAACAACGCCGATCAAATGGATCTTGCCATCGAGGGGATGAAGATGGGGGCTTTCGACGACTTTATGGTGCCGCTGGATATCGATTTGCTGGCGTCCCGCATCCAAGAAGCCAAAAAACGACGCAATGGCATCGGCTGATTTCGGCCATGTCGATCGCTGTCTCGCCGGCGGCTGTCCATCGGCGTGAAAATGAGGCGTTTAACCGTGCATAATGTAACGGGGGAGCTGAAATGAAATCGACCTTTGTAAAAGACCTCATGGTGATGCTCGATGAGTATGCCACGGTCTCCCAAGAGGCATCTCTTTATGAAGCCATTCTTTCCCTGGAAAACGCACAGAAGAAATTTGATCCCAATAGGCACAAACAGCGTGCCATATTGGTGCTCGATGAAAACGGCAAGGTAATCGGCAAAGTTTCCATGTTCGACATTCTCACGGCACTCGAACCCAAATTCGAGGAATTAGAAGAATTGGGGGTACTGTCCCGAGCCGGTTACAGCCCGGATTTCATCAAGTCGATGCTGAAAGAAAATGCCCTTTGGAGCGAACCGCTGGAAAACATCTGCGGTCGGGCCCCGAACCGCCATGTAAAAGATTTTATGCAAATTCCTTCAGAAGGGATGCTCATCGAAGAAAGGGCCAGTCTGGATGAGGCCATCGTCAAGATGGTCCTGCAGGGCCATCAGTCCCTTCTGGTGACGCGGCAAAGGGAAATCGTCGGAATATTGAGGCTTTCGGATGTTTTTTCATTCATCTGCGAAAAAATCAAAGCCTGCGGCTTTTGAACCATAACGATAGAAAAACACAGTTGCGAGCGAACGATCCGGCAATGAAGTGAATTTCACAAGGAGAGCATTTTCTATGGATACCCACGGAGAAAAGCGAGGGATTTTTGCCAAGAAGGGCTTGTGGATCGGCATCGGCGCAGCGTTGTTCATCCTCATTGCTTTTATTTTGCCCACCCCTGAATCCCTCGTCGAGGTGATGGAAGAATACGGCTATGTGGACAAGATGATCGAATGGGAAATTGCTCACAACATAGAAGAAGCATCTCAAAAAACCATGATCGTGCTGGGAATCGTTCCGATGGCCGTGGTGTTTTTTGCCGTAGAGGCCCTTCCCATCGGCGTGACGGGTCTGTTGATGCCGCTGCTGGCCTATTTTTTCGGTTTATTACCCTTCAATATGATCGGAAAGACCTTTGCCGGCGATGCCCCCTTGTTCATGCTGGGCGTGTTTGCCCTGGGCGCCACTGTGGTCGAGGTGGGGTTCCACAAAAGACTGGCCGTCTGGCTGCTGGGATGGACCAAGGGCTTTTGGGTTCCCATGATCGTGCTTTGCATCAGCATGTCAATGGTGGGGTCGTTTTTATCGGCCCCGGCCATGTGTTCGTTTATGGTGCCCGTGTTGATGGCCGTCTACTACGGCTCGGTGGAGGCCAGCAGCACGGAAGGAAAAGTGGTCCACGATCCGGCCCTGGCCAAGTTCCTGCTCTTTTCGCTTTGCTTCAGCCTGAACATGGGCGGGCCGGGGACCCCTTCTGCCGGCGGCCGCAATGTCATCATGATGGGATTTTTCAACAACTACGATATCCCCATCACCTACTACGGGTGGATGAAATACGGCTGGCCCCTGGTGCCCATTGGCGGCGCCATGGTCCTTTTGTACATGACAACGCTATTCAGCAAAAAGATCAAGACAAGGGATCTGACCCCCGGCCTTGAGTACATCAAAGATGAGACGCGCAAAATGGGCAAGATGACATACCCGGAATACGTCACCGGCGCCATGCTGTTTTTGATCGTGCTGCTCTGGATCTTCGGCGGCGAAGCCACCGGACTAGGCGGGCCGGCCCTGTTGGCCCTGGTTGTGCCGGTGCTGTTTAAGACCGTGCAATTTGAAAAAATTCTGAAACGAATCTCTTTCAATGCCTGGTTCATGTATTGCGGGGCATTGACTCTGGGTGCCCTGCTCAAAGAAAGCGGCGGCGCACTGTGGCTGGCGAAAACCTTTTTGAACGGACTTGCTCATGTAAACATGGATCAGGGCTACGGCTTGTGGGTGGGGATGTCGGGATTCTCCGGATTTGTCACCAATTTCATGTCCGATGCCGCCACCGTCGCCCTGATCGGCCCCATCGTTGTTCCCATGGGTATCATGACCGGGGTCGCCGGCGAGCCATGGGCCATCGGCATGGCCGTGGCCCTGGCGTCTTCCTATGCGCATTTTCTCGTCGTCGGCTCTCCCACCAATGCGCTGACCTTTGCACTGGGCGTTTACCCCGACACCAACAAAAGAGTGCTCGAAACAATCGATTTCGTCAAATACGGCTTTGGATTGTTTGTCTTGTCTATGGCGCTGCTGTGGCTTCTTGAGTTTCTGGTAGTCTACAATCTGGTGGGATTTCCGGACGGCATCCTCGAACAGGCGACGCAGGTTCTCCAAAGCGCCAAGCAGTAAACACGATCTTTACCTGTCAACATACGTCATGGGGATTCGATTGACATGAAATCTAAAGATTCAACCCATCGTTCAACCTGGCGTTTGATCATTGGGCGGTTGTTTGCCGATGAACACGCCATCATGGCTGTCCTCGGCATCGCGGTTGGGGTGGCAGGCGGCTACGGGGCGGTCGGATTTCGATACCTCATCGAATTTATCCAGTCACTGGCCTATGGATCCCCGAAAGAATTGCTGGGTGTGGTTTCTTCGGTTCCCTGGTACTGGCGAATCCTGATTCCCGCCATCGGCGGGATGATCGTCGGTCCCATTGTCTACTTTTTCGCCAGGGAAGCCAAAGGACACGGCGTGCCGGAAGTCATGTATGCCGTTGCCCTGGAACAGGGAATCATCCGAAAGCGAATTGTTTTCATCAAGGCTTTTGTGTCTGCCGTTTGTATCGGCACCGGCGGCTCGGTCGGAAGAGAAGGCCCGATCGTCCAGATCGGATCCGCGGTCGGCTCAACCCTGGGGCAGCTGTTCAAGATGTCCGGAAATCGGATCCGAACCATGGTCGGCTGCGGGGCGGCGGCCGGCATTGCGGCCACATTCAACGCCCCGATTGCCGGCTCCCTTTTTGCCTTGGAAATTATCTTGGGCGAATTTGAAATTGCCAGCTTCAGTCCCATCATCATCTCCGCGGTTTCGGCCACGGCGGTTTCACGACATTATCTCGGCAATTTCCCGGCATTCAACCTTCCCGCCTATCAGCTGCACAGCCCGCTGGAGTTCCCGCTGTATGCGGTTTTAGGGGTGGTTTGTGCCCTGACCGCCGTGGCCTTTACACTTTTCCTTTACCGTGCAGAGGATTTTTGGGATGATATTCGCATGCCGGAGTATCTCAAGGCCGTGTTGGGCGGCTTGATTATGGGGACGATGGGCCTTGTGATCCCCCAAGTGTTGGGAGTCGGCTACGGTGCCATCGACCTTGCCTTGCTGATGAAGATGTCCTGGTGGCTGATGCTGCTTTTGGTCCTCGGCAAAATCTTTGCCACCGCCATCACCATCGGCTCGGGAGGCTCGGGGGGTATTTTTGCCCCGTCCCTTTTCATGGGTGCGATGGTCGGGGGCACGTTCGGCGTGATCGCCAACACCCTTTTCCCCTCGGTGGCCTTATCTGCAGGCGCTTACGGCGTTGTCGGAATGGGTGCTGTGGTTGCCGCCACCACCCACGGCCCCCTGCAGGCGATTCTGATCATTTTCGAGATGACCGGGGACTACAAAATCATTTTGCCGTTGATGATTACCTGCATCATCAGCACGCTGGTGGCAAGACGGCTGTGCAAGGAGTCGATTTATACATTCAAATTGATCCGGCGGGGGATCAACATCAAGGCCGGAAAAGAAGTCAACATTTTAAAATCGATCCCGGTGAAAAACATCATGTATCACACGGTGGAGATGGTACCCGAAAAACTGCCCCTGGCCGAGCTTGCCAAAAGACTGCCCCAAAGTCGATCGAACAATTTTGTCGTGGTCAATGACAAGGAAGAAATTTCCGGAGTCCTGACATTCGTGGATTATTATGAAAAGTTGTTTGACGGTCATATCGGTGACCACATGAGGGTCGAAGATATCATGACGACCGATGTCGTTACGGTGTCGATCGAAGATAACCTCAGCACCGCATTGGAAAAGATTACGAAAGGTGATTTTTCCATTCTGCCGGTCGTCTCCCCGGATAATCCGTTGACGATGCTGGGCATTTTGACGCGGAAAGATATCCTGGAGGCCTACGACCAGGCATTGATCAAAAGAGCGATTACTTGATCGGTTTCGGCTCTAACCAGAATCCATAGGGTGATGAACCTTGACACATTCGCAAACCCGCCGGGATGGAAGGGATAGAAACATCGATCAATCGGTGGAGGAAAAGCCATGATGGATCCCGTGGTTCTTCTAGTCGATGATGAGGTTGCTTTTGTCGAGACCTTGGCCAAAAGGCTCGAACGGCGCAATTTGACGATCCTTACGGCGTTCAACGGGGAAGAAAGCCTGGAAGCGCTGCAAAAAAACGACAACATCGAAGTCGTGGTGTTGGATGTTAAAATGCCGGGGCTTGATGGGGTTGAAACGCTCAAGCGCATCAAAAAGCAGACCCCCTTGGTTGAGGTCATCATGTTGACCGGACATGCCACTATCGAATCGGCCATTGAAGGGATGAAACAAGGTGCATTGGACTACTTGATGAAGCCCTGTGATATCGATCATCTTGTCAGCACAGTGAAAGAAGCTTCACAAAAAAAGCGTGCCCAGGAAAAAAAGATCGAAGAGGCCAAAAAGCAGGAAACCCTCGCAAAGTATGGGCCGTTTCACTACGTGTAAGCTACAGACACTCCCTGTTCAAACGGAACGGGCAGAGATTGCCGGGAGGAAATCTAATGAAAGCGCCATTTGTGATGATCGTCGATGATGAAGTTCCCTTTGTAGAAACCATCAGCAAAAGATTGGTCAAAAGAAACGTCAAGCTCCTCAAAGCTTTCACCGGCGAAGAATGCCTGGAAGCCCTTCAAGCGCATCAGAATTTGGATGTCGTGGTCTTGGATGTGAAAATGCCCGGGATGGATGGCATCGAAGCGCTGAAAGCGATCAAAGACAAGTATCCCATGGTGGAAGTGGTCATGCTCACCGGCCACGGGACAATTGAAACCGCCATCCAGGGAATGAAATTGGGCGCCCACGATTATATGATGAAGCCCTGTGATATCGACGACCTGGTTGCCAAAATCGTCGAGGCAACGGAGAAAAAGCGTGCCAAGGAGGAGAAGATTCGAGCGGCCCAAAGTGAAGAATTCTTGTCCCGGTATGAACCATAGCCATCGTCAAATGTTTCTGTTGAATTTCATAAACCCTCTTGAGCATCGTCAACTGCGGGGAACCGGGTGTTCTCATGAATCAGGATAAACAGGCCAGGCGAGAGATTAGTATTTCCTTTACCCGGCATATTGTCCTGGTGGTGATCATCGTGTCGTTTACCCCGATGATCGTGGTAAGCGGCATCATTTTGGATCAGTATTATACTTCCTACAGGGAGAAACTATATGCCCATTTAAACGAGATGGTGCACAAGCACACGCAAAATATCGATGGCTTTTTAACCGAAAGGCTCAACGACATCAAATTTCTCTCCCAAACCTGCGGTGATGATCAGCTTATCAATGAATCCGTTCTGTATGAAAAGCTGGTTTTGCTTCAACGAAACTCCGGAAATGTCTTTGAAGACTTGGGCATTATCAATGAAGCAGGCATCCAGATAGCCTATGCCGGGCCTTACAAGCTGGAACAGGCATTTTATGCTGAAGAAGAGTGGTTCCAAGAAGCGCTTCAGCATCAATATTACATTTCCGATGTCTTCCTCGGCCTTCGTTCTCGACCGCATTTTATTGTATCCGTGAGAAATGTCTACCAGAACGAGAGGGTTCTTTTGCGGGCCACCATCAATTTTGAGGCTTTCAATGCCCTGGTGGAAAATCTTCGCATCGGAGCGACGGGTTTCGCCTTCATTGTCAACCAGAAAGGAAAATATCAAACAAGGCCCCATTATGATTTGATCCAAAACGCACCTTCCTATTTACAGGTGATTAAAAAAGCCGAGCAGAAGGAAAACGGTGTGTATGTCGGAACCGTGTCCGATGTATTCAGAAATAAAGACCTGATCTTTTTGGCGGCCCCCCTGAAAAACGAAGACTGGATGCTGGTCTTCCAGCAGGAAAGGGAAGATGCATACGAGGATCTTAAACGAACGCAAATCATCGCAGGGATCATTATTTTTGTCGGTGCCTTGATGATCGTTTTAATGAACCTGTTCTTTTTTCATAAGGCCGTCGGCAGGATCGCAGAAGCCGACAAAGCCAAGGAGATGATGAACCGCCAGGTGATCGAGACCGGCAAAATGGCTTCGGTGGGCCGTCTTGCGGCCGGGATTGCCCATGAAATCAACAACCCTGTCGCCATTATGGTGGAAGAAGCCGGCTGGATCGATGATTTGCTGAATGATGGAGACTTCGATGAGTGCAAAAATCTCGACGAATTGAAAAATTCCCTTAAACAGATCAACACCCAGGGCAAACGCTGCAAGGATATTACCCACAAATTGCTCAGCTTTGCCAGAAAAACCGGTTCGAAGCTCGAGCAAATCCAGATCAACGATACGATCGAAGAGGTCATCGGTTTGTTCGACAAATCCACATATTCCCGGATTTCTTTCGAGTTGAACCTCGCAGAGGAATTGCCGCCCATCTACGGGTCACGAACAGAGCTTCAGCAGGTGCTGCTCAATCTGGTCAATAATGCGGTCTACTTTCTGGAAAAAGAGGGGGGAACCATCCGAATCGCAACGAATTTCGACAATGATAATGTCTTTATCGTCGTAGAAGACAACGGCCCCGGCATCCCCAAATCGAATCTGGAAAGGGTGTTTGATCCATTTTTCACCACCAAGCCCGTGGGGAAGGGAAGCGGTTTGGGCCTGGCCATTTGTTACGGAATTATCAAAAGAAGGGGAGGGGAAATTACGGTCAGCAGTGCGGTAGACGCAGGGACAAGTTTCGAAATTCGCCTGCCCCTTGGCGGCCAAGATCAGTCTTCAGACAACCGACCGCTGCCGCCGGAATCGATTCCGGCATAGCGCCTTGAAAGAAGGCCCATGGAAGATCGCCCAACCGGTTCTCCCCAAAAGATCAAGCTGCTTCTGGTCGACGACGAAAAGGATTTCGTGGAAGTTTTGACCAAGCGCTTGAAAAGCAGAGGTTTTGACGTAACCGCTGCATACTGCGGTGCGGAGGCCATCCAGGCACTTCGCAAGGTCGATTTCGATGTCGCCATTCTCGACTTGAAGATGGAAGACATGAATGGATTGGAAGTTCTGAAAATATTCAAGAAAATGTATTCTGATATGCAGGTGATCATCCTTTCCGGCCATGAAACCGAGCAGACGGTGCGGGAAGGAATGGAATACGGGGCATTCGAATACTTGTCAAAACCCTGTGAATTTGAAGCATTGGTCCGCACCCTCCATGATGCGACATCGGCCGCGAATACATAAAACTGCATGAAGCAAGCTGTTTTCAGTTTCGTTTTCAAGGAAACAAAAAAACGATGCCAGTCGAAATCAAATTGGATTCCATCCCCGCAGGATATTCTTTTTCTCATCCGAAGAAATATTCAAAACCGATGATCGTCCTCGATGGCTTTTTTTCCACCGAAGACCATGACCAGTTCCTTTCCGTGCTGGAAGGCTTTCCGGACCGGATCGTTCAATGTCTGCCCTTTGACATGCGAACTATCCCATCGAATATCGATCATCTCATCGTGGTTGTCGGCAAGGACAAGTCAGCGACCGTATTTGTCAATGAGGTGCTGTTTATCACCGATATCGAAGTAAAAAATGGAGTCAAAAAGGGCTCCTTCGTTCGCGATGAAGATATTTTGTGCGTGAGAAGCATGCATCCGGATGGGGTCGATATACCGGACGACGCCGGTTTTCTGGTGCTGTTTTCGGTGGGATGGCGGAAAGGACTCTTTTTTGACTTTCGGCCGATCCAGCCGAAAGGCGACAGGCAAAAGTCCTACGATCTGCCAGTCCGGTTGGCGAAAATTTATTCCCATATGCTTTTTCAAAACAAATTTGCTGTCACCGCTGCGCAATATCGTTGGATGATGAACCAGCGGTGGTTTCCGTTTTTTTCTCTCAGTCCGGGCATTATCGATGAAATGCTGCAGAGGACGAACAATCTGCAAGAACTTGACGGCATGCTCTCAAAAATCGATGAATTCGTCGACGCCAATATCACTGCTGTCGAAGATAAACGCTTCGGAGCCGAAATTTTCAACGGCCATCGAGACCTTGCCGGAGAGGCTATCGCCGCTTACCGGGAAAGAGATTGGAAACGAACGATTCGCACTTCCGGCCGCTGGCTGACAAAGATGATGCAGCAGTGCCAATTTCCCGTCGACAACAGCCTCGAAGCAACACGGATTCATCTCATCGACTCAACCGACTGTCTGCCCGCGGATTATCGCGTCTGCAGTGAACTGCTGCCCGGGCCGTTCAAAAAATTTCTCACGAATGGATTTCTGCGGTCCATTGCGGCTTTATCCGACAATTCCTCTGCCGTTCTCCCTGAGAATGACGCCTTGAACGCGAGACATTTCCTGCGAAAAGAGGCCCTTCTTGGCATTTTATGTTTAGATCAGATGGCCTTCTTTTTATCCGGGCAAAAGAAGCCGTTGAGTTTTGCTGACCGACAATCTTAACAGCGAGAAAGACGAGGAGGGAGCGCTATGACAACCTCGGCAATCATGCTGGTGGACGATGAAGTCTCTTTTGTGGAGGCAATTTCCAAGCGAATGGGCAAAAGAGGCATGGAGCCCGTCTCTGCTTTCAGCGGCGAAGAATGTCTGGAGTTACTGAAATCCAATGAACATATTGATGTCATTATTTTGGATGTCAAAATGCCGGGAATGGGCGGGATTGAAACACTGAAAATCGTCAAACAGAAATATCCCCTCATCGAGGTCATCATGCTGACCGGCCACGCCACCATGGAAACGGCTATAGAAGGGATAAAAATGGGGGCGTATGATTATCTGATGAAACCGTGCGAAATGGATGAGTTGCTTCACAAGGTCAACAGTGCTGCCAAAAAGAAACAGACACATGAAAAAAAGGTTCATGATTGGGCCCGATTCATGGAAAGCGGGAGCTTGAAGGAATTGATGGTCCCCATTGATGAATATGCCACGGTCTCCGAAAATGCCAACGTCTTTGAAGCCATCAGCGCATTGGAAGAGGCCCAAAATTCCTTCAATCCGGAACGATACCGCCATCGGGCCATACTGGTGCTGGACGAGGAGAAACGGGTGGTCGGCAAGCTGAACCAGCACGACATCATCCAAGCCCTCGAACCCCAGTATAAAAAATCAAAAGAGCGCAGCGAGCGCGTTCTCGGCCATTTTGGATTCGGCCAGACGTTTATCGAATCCGTCTCCTCCCACTATAGCATGTGGGATAATCCCTTACAGGATATTTACAAAAAAACGTTCGAACAAAATGTAAAATCGTTTATGCATGTGCCAACCGAAGCAGAATACATCGAGGATTCCGCCTCCATGAATGATGCGATTCATCGTCTGATCATCGGCAAACATCAATCGCTTCTGGTGACCGGCGGTTCTGGTGTGGTGGGTGTACTGCGCTTGACGGACGTATTTGAGCTGCTTCACCTTCGACTGAAGGCCCTGCACCTGGCGGCAAAGATCGGCGAAAAGAGCGACGGCGAAAAAACTTCCCTGGAAGAGGGCGGATAGGGGGGCAAAATTCCGATGGCAGCAAGAATTTTGGTGGTCGATGACGAAAGAGCCTATTCATTTGATTTGTCCGAGCGGCTGAGACAACGAGATTATGATGTGCAGTTCTGTTTCGGGGGAAACGAAGCGCTGGAAATGCTGTCCCGGAGGCCTTTTGATGTGGTTGTCCTGTCTGTGGTCATGCCACAAATGGACGGAATTTCGACCTTGAAGGAAATCAAGCGGCGGCATCCGCTGACGGAAGTGATATTGCACTGCAAAAATGCCACTATGCAGGTGGCTGCCCGGGGAATGTGTTTGGGAGCCTTCGAATACCTGGCAAAACCCTGCAAGATCGAACAAATAACTGCCAAGGTCAATGAAGCCTTCCTATACAAGTTCGCCCAGGAGGAACGAATCCGAAAGGCAAAAATGCACTTGGCGGTTCTTCGCGGACAACCGCAAAAAGAAAGCGCCTGGTCTTTCAAGCCAGCAATACCGAAATGAGAGACGGCGTAAAGACTCTTTATCTGCGGCATAAATGCATCGCAGCCCCGCCGAAGCTTGCCCGCCTCTGTTGGGTCTGTTTGCCCCGATCGCTTTGACAGAAACACCTCTGGAAGGTACGATACAGCGCATCGGCCGGCCGAATCGCTGCCCAGACTGCGGGGATAATTTAGATGCCGTCGATAGCAACAGCTGGAGAATCGATGCCACAGAGGGGAAGCGCAATATGACTGGAGAAAAAGAAATCGAAGATCGTTTCGTGGCCTGGAACCAGGCCCTTCAGACGGGCAATCCGGACAAGGTCACGGCCCTGTATGCAAAAGACGCCGTTCTTCTGCCGACGGTCTCGGCCAGGGTGCGCCATAATCATGACGAAATACGCGACTATTTCGTTCATTTCCTGGCCAAGAAGCCGGTGGGAAGAATCGACGAGCAAAACATCCGCGTTTTCGGCGATATCGCCGTCAATTCGGGGCTGTATACCTTTACCCTGTCGGAAAACGGCAAAGAAACCGATGTCGCGGCAAGATTCAGCTTCGTCTATCGCCGGGACGGGGACCGATGGCAGATCATCGAACACCATTCCTCCATTTTGCCTGAGGGATGACCTGCGGCCCTGTCGGCCATCGATTCGAGGGGGGAAAGGTTCACCGGGAAGCGTTCAGGTTCCGGCATCGAATCGCTATTTGCGGTATCGAAAAAACAGGTAGAAAAAATAGCCCAGGCAAAACACGAAAAGTGGAATGATGATCATCGTCTGCGCGGTGGTCATGCCGCCCCTCCTTTCTTCCTTTTCGGTTCGCACCAAAGTTTTGGTCTTATTCGGATCGGAGTCCATCTGCGGGTTCGAAAAAAACCGATTCTATCCACACCTCCCCGACGGCCGGCATGCTTAGGAAAAGATGAAATTATATATAAATATCAATTTGTTGTAAACTTTTAAAAATAAATTAAATCAGCGCTGGTTCGGTGTCAAGAGGCATGGTCGGCATGCGGCCAATCGGTCTTGAGGAGGCGTGAAACGAAAAATCGCGGATCGGCACACCCAATCCGCGTGATGTATTCGGCGGCGAAGCCGCCCAGATAAAACGGCGCAGCCGTTTTATTCGCCGATGATCTTGACCAGCACCCGCTTTTTGCGCCGGCCGTCGAACTCTCCGTAGAAGATCCGCTCCCAGGTGCCGAAGTCGAGTCGGCCGTCGGTGACGGCCACCACCACTTCTCTTCCCATGATCTGGCGCTTCATGTGGGCGTCGGCATTGTCTTCTCCGACATTGTGCCGGTAGCCGGAGACCGGCTCGTGGGGGGCCAGCTTTTCCAGCCAGACATCGTAGTCGTGGTGAAGCCCGGATTCGTCGTCGTTGATGAACACCGACGCGGTGATGTGCATGGCATTGACCAGCACGAGCCCTTCTGCGATCCCGCTTTCGGCCAGGCACTGCTCCACCTGGGGGGTGATGTTGATAAAGGCGCGCCGGGTCGGCACCTCGAACCAGAGTTCCTTGCGGTAGCTTTTCACGTCGTTTCCCCATCAAATCGCTTGGGCGATTTGATCAAAGTTGTGAGTTCAGGTAGCAGTAATGGGTACGTTACGAACCAGACGTCGGTATCGGAAAGCCTCAGGACCAAACCATCTCGGGTGTAACAGCTGCCCCCTGGCAAGTCCCCGAGTCGGTCGGAAATCACCTGAAAATCACGAATTTAGAATGGCTGCCCGAACGTGCCGGCGGTTATGCTTTCTTACCGCCGTTTTTGGAAGGTTTCGGATTGTCTGCCTCGGCTTTTGCTTCTTCTTCGGCCTTCGCCTCTACGGCGGGAAGGGCGCCCTCCAGCTCCAGGCCGAGCACCGATTCCAAATCGACCATCGCCGTTTCGGTGAATTCCGCCTCCGGCTCTTGTGCTGCGGCCAGATCAGGGAACAGCTCGGCCTCCAGGATCCTCAGACGCCGGTGAAGCTCCAGGTTCTCCTCCTCGAGAAATTCGATCCGCTCTTTCTGGTCGATCAGGGTCTTGACGGTCTCGTCCAGGATTTCTGCCAGCACGGCGCGGACCACCGGGATGATCTGGTTGTCGAGGGTGGTTTCCCCCACGTCGAGCAGGTCCGCCAGCTCCTTGCGGTTGTAGGATTCTTTTTCCATGATCGCCGTTTCCTTGCGGGTCGAGGTTTGGCGCTTCGAAGTTCGATATTTCTACCATAAAATATCGCTTCATGCCAGCCTGGCGGCCCAAAACCCCACGGCCCCGTCAAAGTCCAAAAATGGAGGGCCACGCTCCATCGTGGCCGCCTGCGGTCGACGCGACAGAGCGCGTCCCTCCAAAGATTTCATGAAATATTCGGGCTAGAGCTTTTTGACGAGCTGATTGGCGGCCGTGAGCAACGGATCCCAGGTGGGGCCGAAGGGCGGAGCGTAGGCCATGTCCGCCTGGGCAAAACGCGAAACGCTCATCTGCGCCTGAAGTGCCACCGCCGCCGCATCGATGCGATGGACGCCTTCCCTTGCCACCATGAACGCCCCCAGGAGCCTGCCCGAATCCCGGTCGCCGACCAGGTGGACGTGCACGGCAGTGGACCCGGGATGGGCATGGGCCCGGGACCGGGTTTTGATCGTGACGCTGGCCGGTGAAAAGCCAGCCTTTTCGGCTTCGGCGGCGGTCAACCCGGTGCGGGCCACCTGCAGGTCGAAGACCTTGAAAACCGCCGTTCCGGCCACGCCTTCGATTTCTGTCTTCTTGCCGCAAACGTTGTCCGCCACGGCCCAACCGGCGCGGTTGGCCACCAATGCCAGCGGGATCCAGGTCTTTTCCCCCGTAACCATGTGGTAGGCATCGGCGCAGTCGCCGGCTGCATAGATGTGTTCGTCGGAGGCGGCCAGGGTGCGATCCACGGAAACGGCGTCTGATACGCTCAGCGCAAGGCCGGCCTCCTCGGCGATCCGGCTGTTGGGGCGAATCCCGGCGGCGACCAGGACCAGATCGGCGTCCAGGGTCAGCCCGTCGCAGAGCAGCGCGAGCCGTCCGTCGGCTTCTTCCAGCCGAAGGATTTCATGGCCCGGATGGAGGCCGACACCGTGCTTCTCGACTTCCTTTCGCACCTCGGAAGAAAGCGTTTCATCGAGCCATGGAAGAAACCCTTTTCCGGGCTTGACCATGGACACCTCGATGCCGCGGCTGTGGAACGCTTCGATCATCTCCAGGCCGATATAGCCCATTCCGATCACGACCGCCTTTTTCACCCGGCCGCCGGCCAACAGCTGACGGATCTTCCGGCCGTCCCGCAGATTCTTTAACGTGGCCACCTCCGGGCGGTCCAGCCCGGGAAGATCAGGCACGACCGGGGATGCGCCGGTGGCGATGAGCAGCCGGTCGTAGGAAAGCGCAAAGGGGGTTCCGTCTGCCGAACTGCCGGCGACCGTCCGTGCGCCGGGATCGATCCGCTCCGCCCGGTGGCCGGTGCGAAGGTCGATTCCCTGCTTTTCGCGAAACACCTCAGCCCGCCGGACCACCAGCTCTTCGATATCCCGATGGGGGTCTGCAATGTTGTAGGGCATGCCGCAGGCGCTGTAGGAGACGTCCTGGGTCTGCTCAAGGACCGTGACCTCGAGGTCGGGCCGGCTTCGTTTGGCGCGGCTGGCCGCGCTCATGCCGGCGGCGTCGGCGCCGATGACCACAAATTTCATGCTGCGCTCCTTCGTTCTTCGGGAAAAGACCGGTTTTTGATCTTGCGATGCCGTGATAGTATGATAACTGATCGATTTTTTCAAATTCGGAAGCGAAATGAAACAGTTGGAAAGACAGATTCGAGAACTCGAACAGCGGCTTTCTGAGGTTCGCCGGCCCCACCGCCACGGATTGCAGCTCATCGTAAAAGAGCTGCGCCGCGCGGCCGCCCAGGGACAGGACCCGCAGCGGCTGGGCCGACGCATCTCCGGGGTCAAGGGCCGCATGACCCGGTCGATTAAAGAGCGCAGGTGGCGGACGGACCATCGGCCGGCGCCCAACTTCAACACGGCCCTGCCCATCTTCGAAAAGAAAAGCGAAATCCTCGAGGCGATCTCCTCGCAGCCGGTGGTGATCATCTCCGGAGAGACCGGATCGGGCAAGACGACCCAGATCCCGCAGTTTTGTCTGGCCGCGGGAAGGGGCGTCGACGGCGCGATCGGCTGCACCCAGCCCCGACGCATCGCCGCGGTCACCGTGGCCCAGCGAATCGAAGAAGAACTGGGCACCGGCGGAAGCGATGCCGTGGGGCACAAGATCCGGTTTGCCGACCGCACCGGCAAGAATACCTTCGTCAAGATCATGACCGACGGCATCCTGCTGGCCGAGGCACGCCGGGACCGGTTTTTAACCGCCTACGACACCATCATTGTCGACGAGGCCCACGAGCGGAGCCTGAACATCGATTTCATTCTCGGCATTCTTCGCACCCTCCTGCCCCGGCGCCGGGATCTGAAGGTCGTCGTGACCTCGGCCACCATCGACACCGAGAAGTTTTCCCGGGCTTTTGACGGCGCACCGGTCATCGAGGTCTCCGGAAGGCTGTACCCGGTGGAGGTGCGCTACGAGGCCGATCTGTCCGGCGAAGAAACCGGCGAAGAGGCCACCATCGCAGAGCAGGCCGCCAGGATCGTGGTTCGGATCCAGAAGCAAAGCCCCCACGGGGACGCGCTCGTGTTCATGCCCACCGAGCAGGACATCCGGGAAACCTGCGAAATCATCGAAGGCGGGAGCCGGCCCGGGGTGCAGGTGCTGCCGCTGTTTTCCCGGCTTGCAGGCGCCGACCAGCGAAAGATCTTTCAGACCGGCCGGGGACGGAAGATCGTGGTGGCCACCAACGTGGCCGAAACCTCGATCACCATCCCGGGCATCCGGTATGTCGTCGATACCGGCCTGGCGCGGATTCCCCGCTATATGCCCCGCTCCCGGACCACCGCGCTTCCGGTGGTGCCGATTTCCCGGAGCAGCGCCGACCAGCGGATGGGCCGATGCGGGCGGGTTCAAAACGGGATCTGCTACCGCCTCTATTCAGAGGAGGATTACCTGAACCGGCCGCGGTTCACTCCCCCGGAGATCCTGCGGGCCAATCTGGCCGAAGTGATTCTTCGCATGCTCGATCTGGACCTGGGTGATATCGAAGGCTTTCCCTTTATCGACCCCCCGTCTGGGGCGAGCGTCAAGGACGGCTACCGCCTTCTGGTCGAGCTGGGCGCCATCGAAGAAAATCAGACCCTTGGCGGTGTGCCGTCTCCAGCCGGTGCAAAGAGGCAAAGACGGCAAGGGGAAGCGTCCCCGGCCCGGTACCGGCTGACCCGGCGCGGGCGGTTGATGGCGTCGCTGCCGGTGGATCCTCGCATCGCAAGGATCCTCATCGAAGCCGAAAAGGAAGGCTGCATCCGAGAGGTGTTGGTGCTCGCTGCGGCCCTGAGCATTTCAGACCCCCGGGAGCGGCCCGCGGACCAGGCCGACGCGGCCGACGCCGCCCACGCCCGGTTTCGGCATCCGGAGTCGGACTTTCTCACCCTGATCAGAATTTGGGACGCCTTTGCCAAGGCCCGGAAAACCATGGGGACAAGCCGGCTCAAACGCTACTGCCGGCAGCACTTTCTCTCCTTCCGCCGGATCCGGGAGTGGCGGGATCTGCATTCACAGCTGGCAGAGGAGGTCAAGGGCGCCGGTCTGACCGACAAGAATCACGCGGCGGCGAAAGAAAAGGAGACGCTGGGAGACCCCGGAGAAGACCGCTACGGTGCTATTCACCGGGCGATTCTGAGCGGGTTTCTCTCGGGCATCGCGGTGCGCCGGAAAAAGCAGCTCTACCAGGCGGCCCGGGGGCGCGAGGCGATGCTGTTTCCCGGCTCGTCCCTGTTCGACAAGCCGCCGGAATGGATCGCGGCCGCGGAGATGGTGGAGACCAGCCGTCTGTTTGCCCGAACCGCCGCCAGGATCGACAGCCGGTGGCTCGAGCCGCTGGGCGGGTCGCTTTGCCGTCGCACCCATCTTGCGCCCCACTGGGAGCGAAAACGCGGGCAGGTGGTCGCCTCCGAGCAGGTCGCCCTGTTCGGGCTGATCGTCGTCGAGGACAGGAGGGTCGACTACGGAAAGATCGCCCCCAAGGAAGCTTCGGATATCTTCGTCAGGAGCGCCCTGGTCGAAGAAGACCTCAGAAAGCCCTATTCCTTCATGGTTCACAACCGGTCGCTCATCGAGCGGATCCGGAAGATGGAGGACAAGCTCCGCCGCCGGGATCTTCTGGTGTCCGACGAAGAAGTCTTTTCTTTTTACCGGGAGCGGATTGCCGAGACCATCTCCGATATCCGAACGTTTTCCCGCTACCTGAAGCAGCAGGGCGGTGATTCCTTTCTTGAAATGACCGAGGAAGATCTGCTGCTCCAGCGCCCCGACCGGGAGGAGATCAGCCGGTACCCGGACCGGTTCGACGCCGGCGGAAGACAGTTTGCCCTCGACTACCGCTTCAGTCCCGGCTCCGGAAAGGACGGGGTCACCGTCCGGATCCCGGCCTCCGATGCGTCCGGTGTGCCGCCGTCGTCCCTGGACTGGCTGGTGCCGGGTCTTTTCCGGGAAAAGGTCGCCGCCCTGATCCGGGGCCTTCCGAAGCCCTATCGCCGCCATCTGCTTCCGGTGTCCGACACGGTGGAAACCATCGTAAGGGAGATGCCCCGAACCGAGGGATCCCTGACCTCTGCGCTGGGAGAATTCATCTACCGGCGGTTCAACCTGGAGATCCCGGCCTCGGCATGGCCCGGCCAAGCGCTGCCCGAGCATCTGAAAATGCGGATTGCCCTGGTGGGGCCGAAGGGGGAAGAGATCAGGGCCGGACGGGACCACCGCCTTCTCAGCGGTCATGCGGCCGGCAGCGTCGATTCCGAACCCCTGGCAGAAGCCCGGCGCCGGTGGGAGCGGGACGACATCGAATCCTGGGACCTAGGCGAGCTGCCGGAGGAAATTGCCCTGGAAACGGGGGAGGGCCCGGCGTGGAAAGTCTACCCCGGTCTTCAGGAAAACGACGGGCGGATCGATTTGCGGTTGTTTCAGGACCGGCGCCGGGCGGTCGAGGCCCACCGGCAGGGGGTGGCGGCCCTTTACCGGCGCATTTACAAAAAGGACCTTGCATTTTTCCGCCGCCAGATCGCCCTTCCCAAAGCGGTTTGCCGGCTGGCCGTCGTCCTGGGCGGAGAAGAGCGGATCGAGGCCCAGATCTTCGAAAAAGCGTTTCAACGTCTGTTTGCCGAAGACATCCGCTCCAAAGAGGCCTTCGAAGCGCATCGGGAAAACACCGCCGCCGAGCTTTTTCACCGCGGCCAAAAGCTTCTGTCGGCCGTGGTGCCGGTGATCGAGGCGGCGGCCGAGGCCCGGTCGATCCTTTCGGATTTGGAGCAGGCCAGCGCGGGCCGGCCCAAAATCCTCGCTTTTTTACAGGGTCTTCGGAAAACGCTGGCCGGTCTGGTGCCCGAAAACTTCATCGCCTTATACGATGAGAAGCACATCGATCATCTTCCCCGCTACGTCTCCGCCCTGACGCTTCGGGCCCGGCGCGGGGTGGAGAATCTGGAAAAAGACCGGATCAAGGAAGCATCGGTTTTGCCCTTTGCCGATGGTTTGGCCGAGATGCTCGAATCGCTTTCGCCTTCGACGACCGAGGCCAAGCGCGATGCCGTGGAAGCGTTTTTCTGGACGCTGGAAGAATACAAGGTGTCGGTTTTCGCCCAGGAGCTGGGCACCGCCCACCCGGTCTCCAAAAAGAAGATGGAAAAGCGGCTGGGTGAGATCCGGAGGATGACCTAAGGCGCGGCGGTGCCGCGCCGCTGGGAGGCCAGAAGGCTGGGAGGCTGGGAGGCCTGAAGGCGGCTGCATTTCAATCGGCCGTATTTTTTACATGGTCCTCATCTCAAGTTGTTCGGTATTTGGCGCGGTTCAGGTCGTTCCCTTCAAGTTGCGAGTGTCCGGTTGATTTAGCTTCCCAGACTCATAGCTTCCCAGCATCCCAGCATACGAGCCTCCCAGCATCCCGGCGGCGTCAGCCAAGCGCAAAGCGCGCTGCAAGGGCCTCGTAATACCTTGCCTCCTCGATCCGTCCCCGCTTTTTGCAGCCGCCGGCGTAGACGGCGCATTTTTTTTGGAGCGCTTCGGCGGCCGCCCGGTGCTGGCGAGGCGTCAGTTCCTCTCCTTCAAGCAGCTTTTCCAATGCCCGGATCCGGTATCGGTCGATTCCCGGCGTTTTCGAAAGCTGATCGGAATGGCCTCCGCGTTTGACCACCAGCGGTTCTTCAATCAGAAACACCGGGTGCCGTGCCCCGATTCTGAGCCACAGGTCGTAGTCTTCTGCCGCCGGGAGCGATTCGTCGAACCCCCCGGTCTCTTCAAACAGCCCCCGCTTAAGCATCACCGCAGACGGGCTGACCAGGCAAAGCTCCAGGGAGCGCTCGAAGATGTCGCCGGAAGGCTTTTGATGGCGAATGCGGGGATTGACCCGGATCCCGTTTCGGATCCAGATCTCTTCGGTCTGACAAATTCTCGTTTCAGGATGGTCCTGAAAAAAAGCCGTTTGCCGGGCGAGCTTTTCCGGCAGCCACAGGTCGTCGGAATCGAGAAAGGCGATCAGATCTCCGCATGCGGCCCGGAAGCCGCGGTTTCGGGCCGCACTCACCCCCTGGTTTGCCTGGCGGATGACGGAGATCCCTTTCCCATATTCCTGCAGCAGACGGCCAGTGCCGTCTGTGGAGCCGTCATCGACGACGATCAGCTCCCGGTTGCCGTATGTCTGCGCCAGCACCGAATCGACGGCTTGCCGGATGCACCAGGCGCGGTTGTAGACCGGAAGGATGACGCTCACCAGGGGCGAATTGGACGATCGACGTGGATGCATGAAAATCTCAAAAAAACCTTTGTGGTTATCCAGAAAAATCCAGGGTGGGCGCCGGCGGCCAATGGGCGTCGACTCTCCTGCCGGCCAAAACTCGCCATCAAGGCCGCGTAGAGACGGCCGTTGATGGGGTCTTTGGGTTGAAACCCCGGCAAACCGGGGCGGTTTGACGCATCGCAACGATGGTGTCGCGGCCGTCTCAACGCGGTCTAAATGGCTCAGACAGTTGCCCGGCATCCGAGCCGACACCCATTGGCCGCCGGCTGGATGCAACTGGAGTTTTATAGAGAACCGGTAAAACTTTTTTCGCACGGAGAGGGTGCCCGGGGAGGAAAAGCGGTCATGACGATGAGCTTTCGGATCGGATTCACCCGTCAGGTCCGTCTAAAATCCGCGTTCATCGAGATAGCGGGCCACCCCTGGATGGAGCGGGATTCCGAGATCGTCCCCGGCGGCCGACTTTGGGTCGAACGGCGCCAGTGCCGGATGGGCGCTTTCGATGCGCCGCCGGTCGCCGGCCATCGCTTCGAGGATCCGGTAGGCCGTCTGCTCGTCGAGCGCCTCAGAGGCGACAACCATTACCCGGGTACCGATGGCGGCGACGGCCTGCGCCTGGGACGGATAGGTGTCGGGGGCAATCACGGCCTGAGAATAGGCAGGATGATTTTGAATTAGGTGTGCGATGTCCCGGTCGATGCCGTCGATCAGGCGCGCCCCGCAGAGCCGAATCATTTGGAGCAGCTGGGCATCGGGGTGGATGCTGATGTGAAGCATCGCCTGTATCGTACCGTGGCAGAAGGCCATGGAGTCCACCGACTGGGACGAAGACAGGCTCTCCACCAGGCTGAAATCCTTCACGGACCATCCCTTGGCGTTCATGATGGCGGAAAACAGCCGGTTTTCGGGGGATCCCGGGGCTCCGATGTTGAGCCGTTTTCCCGTAAGATCCTCTATGAACGCGATGCCGGCGTCGTCTCGGACCACCAGGGCCGCCGGCACCTCATAGAGCCTGACCATTAAGCGAAGGTTGTCGAAGCGAAAATCCAGGAACCGGAACTCTCCGGTCTGGGCGACGGCGTCATGAAGGCTGTAGGAGTCGACCAGGACAAGATCCAGAGACCCGATTTGAAGATTGGTCAGGTTGTGAAGATCGTCGGGAGCCGGCACCGTCTCGCAGTCGATGTCGGCCAGACGGTTGTCGATGGTGCGGCAAAGGGTCCGGCCGGCAAAGTGGGAAAAAGAACCGACCTCCCCTGTACCGATCAAGAGATCCATACCGGAGGAAGCGGCGGGCAGCAGAAAAACAATGAAAAAAAGCAAGGAGAGCCGAACGGCCCAGGAAAAGAGGCTACGTGCGGAATTTTCTTTGCACATCGTCGTACCTCTTTCAGTGCTCGGTAAGTCGTTTCCGTTTATTGAAACGTTACAAGATGGCATGCCGGATGTCAACTCGATGCGTTTGGACAAGCGCCGCTTAAAAAAAGGAAATGCGGCGACGGGCTGCCGGCTGTCGTTCATTTACTGGCCGGAATGATGGTGCCTCGCGCAGAGAACCGACAGCCGGGCGTTTGCGGCCCCTATATAAAAGAGTTGCCTTGCCGGTATCGATTTGATAAATATATAAAAGATTGAATTATCGTAATGGATGTGCTCTGCGCGGTGTTTTGGTTCATGATGAATCTTGGGGCCGCTGTTGAAGGGAGGTGGCAGCAAACAAGCACATCCCCGGTTTCTTCACCGATGAAGCCCAACTGTTTTCCCAATAAGCAAAAGGAGGTACAGATGAAAAAAGGAATTGTTCTATCGGTTGCCATTTTGTTTGGATTTGCGCTTCTGGCCGGCGGCATGCCCGCGCAGGTCCAGGCGGAGACCACGTTTGTCACCATCGGCACCGGCGGGGTCACCGGCGTGTACTATCCCACGGGCGGGTCCATCTGCCGTCTGGTGAACAAGAACCGGGACGAGCACGGCATCCGCTGCTCGGTGGAAAGCACCGGCGGTTCGGTATACAACCTGAACGCCATCGCCGCAGGAGAGCTGGACATGGGCGTCTGCCAGTCAGACTGGCAGTACCACGCCTACCACGGGACCGACAAGTTTGCAGACAAGGGCCCGAACAAAGACCTGAGGGCCGTGTTCTCCGTTCATCCAGAGCCGTTTACCGTGGTCGCCCGGGCAGATTCGGGAATCAAAGACTTCAAGGACCTCAAGGGAAAACGGGTCAACATCGGAAACCCCGGCTCCGGCCAGCGCGGCACCATGGAAGTGGTTATGGATGCCATGGGCTGGACCAAAGACGACTTCAAACTGGCCTCCGAGCTCAAGTCCGCCGAGCAGTCCCAGGCGCTTTGCGACAACAAGATCGATGCCATGGTTTTTACCGTGGGCCATCCGTCCGGCTCGATCCAGGAAGCGACCACCACCTGTGACTCGGTGCTGGTGAACGTCACCGGCCCGGCGATCAAAAAGCTGGTCGACAAAAACGCCTACTACCGGTGGGCGACGATTCCCGGCGGCATGTACCGCGGAAACCCGCAAGACGCCAAAACCTTCGGCGTCGGTGCCACCTTCGTGTCCTCGGCCAAGGTGCCGGCGGAGGTGATCTACCAGGTGGTCAAGGCGGTTTTCGAGGATTTCGATCAGTTCAAGAAGCTTCATCCGGCCTTTGCAGTCCTGAAAAAAGAGGAAATGATCAAAGACGGTCTGTCGGCTCCGCTCCATGACGGGGCAGTCAGATACTACAAAGAAGCCGGCCTGATGTAAGCACTACCCGAACCGGATAAGTGCGCTGCCCTTCCGGCAGCGCGCTTGTCCGGGGACCCTTCTGCTCGAAAATATCTTTCCGCAGCAAAGGAATCCGCACCGATGAGCGAAAAACCGGAAGGTCAGGTACCGCTGGAGAAGGTCCAGGAAATGATCGCCGAGACGGAAACCGGTGCCCGCAACCCCACCGGCGCGGTTTCCAAAAATATCCTGTTTTTCGTGCCTTTGGCATGGACCCTGTTTCAGTTGTGGTATTCATCGCCCCTTCCGTTCATGTTCAATATTTTCGTGTTCAACTCGACCGAAGCCCGGGCGATTCATCTGGCGTTTGCCATTTTTCTGTCCTACACGGCCTATCCCACGTTCAAATCGTCGCCGAGAGACTACATCCCCCTCCAGGACTGGGCCGTTGCCCTGCTGGCCGCCTTTTGCGCCGCCTACCTGTTTATTTTCTACGAGGGGCTGTCCGACCGGCCGGGCATTCCGACCACCCTCGATCTGGTTGTCGGCGTCGCCGGGCTGATCTTCCTGCTGGAAGCCACGCGGCGCGCCCTGGGCCCTCCGTTGATGGTTGTTTGCGGCGTGTTCATTATCTACACCTTCGGCGGGGCTTACATGCCGGCTGTGATCTCCCACAAGGGCGCCAGCCTGTCCAAGGGAATGTCCCACTACTGGCTGTCCACCGAGGGGGTCTACGGGGTCGCCCTCGGCGTTTCCACCAGCATGGTGTTCATGTTCGTTTTGTTCGGCTCCCTTCTGGAAACCGCCGGCGCCGGCAACTATTTCATCCGCGCTGCCTTTGCCGGCCTCGGACATCTGCGCGGCGGGCCGGCCAAAGCGGCGGTGGTGGCGTCGGGCTTGACAGGCCTGGTCTCCGGATCCTCGATTGCCAACGTGGTCACCACCGGGACCTTCACCATCCCCCTGATGAAAAAAGTGGGGTTTTCCGCGGAAAAGGCCGGGGCGGTGGAGGTGGCCGCCTCCACCAACGGGCAGTTGATGCCGCCGGTGATGGGCGCCGCGGCCTTTCTGATGGTGGAATACGTCGGCATTTCCTATATCGAAGTGATCAAACACGCATTTTTGCCGGCCGCCATCTCCTACATCGCCCTGGTCTACCTGGTTCATCTCGAGGCCTGCAAGATGGGCTTGAAGGGGCTGGAAAAGCCGGTGTCCCACTCGCTGCCCTACAAATTGATCCTGTTTTTCGGGACGATTCTGTTCCTGATGGTCATGGCCGGCGTCACCTACTACGGCATCGGCTGGATCAAGGTGGTGGCCGGCAGCGGCGCCAAGTACATCGTCGCCGTTCTGCTTGCCCTCGTCTACCTGCTGCTGATCTGGTTGGCATGCAAGGTGCCGGAACTCGAGTCCAGTTACAGCATCGAGGTACTTCCCAAGCTGGGGGAGACCGCCCAGGCCGGCTACTACTTTTTGGTGCCGGTCGTGGTGCTGATGTGGTGCCTCGTGGTGGAGCGTCTTTCCCCGGGCCTTGCCGCGTTCTGGGCCACCGTGGTCCTGATGGTCATCATCATCACCCAGCGGCCGTTGAAGGGGGTTTTCCGAAAAGCGCAAGGAGAGGCGTTCGCCTTCAAGACCGGCTTGCAGGACCTGGTGGTCGGAATGGTGACCGGCGCCCGGAACATGATCGGTATCGGTGTGGCCACGGCCGCAGCGGGCATCGTCGTCGGAACGGTGACCCTCACCGGCATCGGGCTGGTCATGACCCAGTTCGTCGAATTCATCTCCGGCGGGAATCTGATCCTGATTCTTTTTTTCACCGCGGTCATCAGCCTGATGCTTGGCATGGGGCTTCCCACCACGGCGAACTACATCGTGGTCTCGACCCTGATGGCCCCGGTCATCGTCAACCTGGGGGCCGAAAACGGGCTGATCGTGCCGCTCATCGCGGTGCACATGTTCGTTTTTTACTTCGGGATCCTGGCCGACGATACTCCGCCGGTGGGGTTGGCGGCCTTTGCCGCGGCCGGGATCTCGGGCGGGGATCCGATCCGAACCGGCATCCAGGGGTTCAGCTACGACATCCGCACGGCGATTTTGCCCTTTTTGTTCATCTTCAACACCGAGCTTTTGATGATCGGGATCGGCTCCTGGTACCACCTCTTGATCGTGGTGTTTGCCGCCATTGTCGCCATGATGATGTTCGCCGCGGGCACCCGGAGATTTTGGCTGACGAAAAACCGCATCTGGGAGACCGTTGCGCTTCTGCTGGTGACCTTCACGCTTCTTCGGCCAGGATTCTGGTGGGACATGGCGTATCCGGAGTTTACCCATGAACCGCCCGCCAAGATCGAGCAGATCGTTGGGCAGATGGAGTCCGGCTCGCAGCTGCTGATATGGGTCAAGGGAGAAAAGCTCAGCGGAGACGAGTACACCAAGGTGTTGAGTCTGCCGGTGGGTGAGGGGGCGACCGAAGCTGAAAAGCTGGCGGCCATGGGATTTGAAACCCGGGTCGAAGACGGCAAGGTCTTTGTCGATATGGTGACCTTTGCCAGCCTGGCGGAAAAATCCGGCCTCGATTTCGACCAGGAAATCGTCAGCGTCGAGGTGCCCAACGACCGGCCGCCCAAGCAGCTCATGTTCATTCCGGCATTCGCGCTTTTGGCCCTGATTTACCGCCTCCAGAAGGGCCGCATCAAAAAACAGGAAGCCGCCGAGGCCGGGGGGGCGACAAGCCCGCCGCCCGACACCGCTTAAGAGGCGGTTCCCGGTTCAGGGTTCAAAGGTTGAAGATCTTGAAAAAATTTAATGCGCTTATCTGCAATCCTCCGGCTCAAGACTCCTTGAGCTTTATAGATAACCGGAAAATTTAATTGCCCCTGAGTAAACTCCCGGCTCTGCCGGGAGACTCACCAAAGTTTGACATTTACGGGAATAAATGAAAGCCCCTCCAGATGTGAACCGCTCAAAATTCACAAAGGAGAGGCTTTCATGAACGACGTTGCAAG
>JAIPEL010000008.1 GCA_021737185.1 Desulfobacterales bacterium
TACTATTATCTCCGCTATCTGTTCGACAGATT
Source organism: Desulfobacterales bacterium (assembly GCA_021737185.1). Lineage (GTDB taxonomy): Bacteria > Desulfobacterota > Desulfobacteria > Desulfobacterales > CAFBRK01 > JAIPEL01. The sequence continues at coordinate 33 of JAIPEL010000008.1, forward strand.
GCCGCTGGTCGAGACCGAGGAAGACTACAAAAATCTCCTGCCCCAGCAGCTCACTCCAGAAATGATCGCCTTCCCGGCGTAGGGGTGGGGATCACAGAACGCTTACGTTTTGAGGCGCGGGTGCTCAGCAGCAAGAGCCGGTATGGCCATTTAATGCCGGATGGTCCGTATGTTTCCGTGGGTCGCGACGGCGAGACGGTAAAAATATATGATGCGACAATATATACCTGCGATAGAAAGGTCGATAATAGAAATTGCCCGTGGAATGCAGATTTCATTCTTACACAGGTCTCTGCCGATACACTCGAAGGTACGATTAAGATGAGTGGTTATGCTTACCAGATTGTTTTCCAGACCGGCCGCCGCGGCGATGCTGTGGGTTTGGCTTGTGATGGCAAAATAGTTCTTAGGCGTAGAGGAAACTCTCAATAAAAAGTGAGAGTGTTTTTAAGGCAGAGCTTCGGAGGAGAAGCAGAGTGCCTAAACATTGGCTTATGTTTTTAAAAAAGATTTAGACGGGGATTTGCAAGATGAAAAATTATTTACAAAAACCGGTCATTCTGTGCATTTTTGCCGTTTTGGCGCAGATATTTTCAATTAATGCCGGCATCAGTATGGCTGCCGAGGAAAGGTATAAAGGGGTCCTTGTTGTCGAGAAAGATGGAAAATATGAAATTGACAATAAAGATTATGTTGAGCTGGTGCTGGATAAGAATACTGTCAGATCGATGAGGCTACACACAAAAGCGGCCCATAAAGATGTAAAATATTCTGACTGCCGGAAGCTGGAAAACGATGGCAGTAATTTTACGGAATGGTTTTCAATTGAATGTCGTTCCATCAAATCGTACGATGGAAAATCTGCTGCCTGGCTTGAGTATTATTTTGCCGATTCTTACGTCGGGATTTCACCGGAAGTAACACCCCAATATTCCATGTACAATAAACTCGAAGAGATAGCGGAGGGTCTCGGTTTGCCTGTGCCTTCGAGAACGTTTGTCATCTATGCCGATAGAAAACCCATCTTTGAATTCTTTTGTTATCCTGAAGACATTAAAACAGGGATAAAGGGCATGAAGCCGGCTCCGGGCTCCGGCTCATAGTACAAAAAGCAGAAATTTCAGGATTCGACGAGCCTGGCCGGAATATGGGTTCAAGCGGATGACCAATCAAGCGCTTACACCGCCCGAAACACCAGGCTGCCGTCTTCCACCTCTGCGCTGACCTTGTCCCCCTCGCTGATCGCCCCCTTGAGAATCTCCAGCGACAGCGGGTTTTCCAGGTGTTTCTGGATAGCCCGCCGCAGCGGCCGGGCCCCGTATGCCGGATCGTAGCCTTGCCTTGCCAGAAAACCCCGGGCCGATTCGGACAAGACGAGCTCGATGTTTTTTTCGGCCAGCCGGTCGGTCAGGTAGCCGACCTGGATGTCGACGATGTCCTTGATCTGATCTTCTGTCAGGTTCTGGAAGATGATCGTCTCGTCGATCCGGTTCAAAAATTCGGGCTTGAAAGTGGCCCGCAGGGTTTCGTTCACCCGCCGCTCCATCTCGGTCCGGTCCTTGGTGGAAAGCTCCTGGATGAACTGGCTGCCGACGTTGGAAGTCATGATCACCATGGTGTTTTTAAAATCGACCGTGCGGCCGTGGCCGTCGGTCATCCGGCCGTCGTCCAGGATCTGCAAAAGGACGTTGAACACCTCCGGGTGGGCCTTTTCGATCTCGTCGAACAGGACCACCGAATAGGGACGGCGCCGCACGGCCTCGGTGAGGTAGCCGCCCTCTTCGTATCCCACATAGCCCGGGGGGGCGCCGATGAGCCGGGCCACCGAGTGTTTCTCCATGAACTCGGACATGTCGATCCGGACCATGGCCTGTTCCGTGTCGAAAATGAACCGGGCCAGGGCCTTGGCAAGTTCGGTTTTTCCGACGCCGGTCGGGCCCATGAAGATGAACGAACCGATGGGCCGGTTCGGATCCTGGAGCCCGCTTCTGGCCCGGCGCACGGCGTTGGAGACCGCCGATATGGCCTCTTCCTGACCGATGACCCGCTGGGAGAGGGTCGACTCCATCCGGACCAGCTTTTCCCGTTCGCTTTCGATCATCCGGCTGACCGGAATGCCGGTCCAGCGTGAGATGACCTCGGCCACATCGGCGTCGTCGACCTCCTCTTTGAGCATCTTTCGGTCCTGTTGGAGATCGGCCAGGCGCTGGTTGGCCTTCTCCAGGCGCTTTTGGAGTTCCACCGATCGGCCGTATCGGATCTCGGCGACCTTGGAAAGATCTCCCTCCCGTTCGGCCTTCTGGGCTTCGATGCCGAGATGCTCCTGCTGCTCCTTGATGGCGCGGATTTCCTGAATCAGTTCTTTTTCGTTCTGCCAGTGCGCCTTCATTTCGTGAAGCTCTTCGGTGAGCTCGCCAAGGTTCCTGTCGAGCTTTTCGAGCCGCTCGCGGGAGGCCGGATCGGTTTCCTTTTTCAGGGCCTGGCGCTCGATCTCGACCTGGGTGATCTTTCGCTGGATCTCGTCGATTTCCATGGGAAGGCTGTCGATCTCGATCCTGAGCTTGGACGCGCATTCGTCGATCAGGTCGATGGCCTTGTCCGGCAAAAAGCGGTCGGTGATGTAGCGCTCAGACAGGGTCGCCGCCGCCACGATGGCCGAATCGGTGATCCGCACGCCGTGGTGCACCTCGTATTTCTCCTTGAGCCCCCGCAGGATGGAGATGGTGTCCTCCACGGAAGGCTCCTTGGTGAAGACCGGCTGAAAGCGCCGCTCCAAGGCGGCGTCTTTTTCGATATGCTTCCGGTATTCGTTCAGGGTGGTCGCGCCCACGCACCGGAGCGTTCCGCGTGCCAGAGCCGGTTTGAGCATGTTGGAGGCGTCCACGGCCCCTTCGGCCGCGCCGGCGCCCACCAGGGTGTGAAGCTCGTCGATGAACAGGATCACCTCTCCTTCGGCGGCTTCCACTTCCTTGATCACGGCCTTGAGGCGGTCTTCGAATTCGCCTCGGTACTTGGCGCCGGCGATCAACGCGCCCATGTCCAGCGCGACCAGCCGCCGGTTTTTCAGGCTTTCAGAGACGTCTCCGGCCACGATCCGCTGGGCCAACCCTTCGACGATGGCGGTCTTTCCCACGCCGGGCTCTCCGATGAGGACCGGGTTGTTCTTGGTGCGGCGGGAGAGGACCTGCACGATCCGTCGGATCTCCTCGTCTCTTCCGATCACCGGATCGAGCTTGCCGGTCCGGGCGAGCTGCGTCAGGTCCCGGCTGAATTTTTCCAGGGCCTGGTACTTTTCCTCCGGGTTCGGATCGGTGATCCGCTGGGAGCCGCGGATCTCCATGAGGACCTTCAGGATCGACTCCCGGCCCAGTCCGTGGCGCTGAAGCACCTTGGCGGCCTCGCCGCCTTTTTCATCGGTGATCGCCAGCAGGATGTGCTCGACGCTGACATACTGATCCTTCATCTTGGCCGCCTCGGAGGCGGCCGCGTCCAGCACCTTCTTGGTTCGCTGGGAGATGTAGACCTCTTGGGGCAGGCTGATCTTGGGCAGCTTGTCAATGGCCAGGGCCGCCTCCTGGGCGACCGCCCCCGGCGAGGCGCCCAGCTTGCGAAGCATCGAAACGGCGATCCCTTCCTTGTCTGCCAGGGTGGCTGCCAGCAGGTGCTCCGGCTCGATCTGGTTGTTGCTGTGCGCTGAAGCCAGCTCCTGGGCACTCTGGATCAGCTCCTGGGATTTGATGGTGAACTGGTCGAATCGCATCGGTCCTCCTGTTATGATAAAATTGCTGCATTACTTTTTCGCAGTAGTATACTTATTGCATAAATAGTAACACCGCGCCGGAGGTTGTCAATGCCGCTTTTGGAACATTTTCAGTAGGGACTCACCAGCAGTGGACAGGCGGGACCTCCCGGAGGCTTTCGTACAGGGCGATACCCACGGCGGTGGACAGGTTCAGGGATCGGATTCGGTTCGTGATTGGAATGTGATAGGTACGGCCGGGGTACATTTTAAGAATCGAATCGGGAAGTCCACGGGTTTCGGAGCCGAACACCAGAAACAGGCGTTCGGGCCGCGGCATGCGCCAGTGTGCGGCCGGGGCGGTTTTTGAAAACAGGGCCACCTCTCCGGCCGCGGGCGCCATCGCCGATGAAAAGTCGGCAAAGTTGTCCCATACCTGAAGCGGCACTTCGGACCAGTAGTCGAGTCCGGCCCGCTTCACCTGGCGGGCGTCCAGGGAAAATCCCAGGGGCCGGATCAGGTGGAGCCGGGCGCCTGCGCCCAGGCACGTGCGGCCGATGTTGCCGGTGTTCCAGTGGACTTCGGGAGCGACCAGGACGACATGGCGCTCTATGATCTGCTGTTTTCGGGTGTTTTCTTTCATCTCGTGATGAAGGGTTGATGGGATAAATGGTTGAATGGTCAAATGGGAAAAAGACCGCACCTGTTTTTATCTAGACGATGATGGGTACAGGAATTCTCCCGCTTGCCGTCCTGTCAAACCAATCGACCAGTCGACCATTCAACTCAACTACGAAAGCCGCTGGCCGCAATGGGGACAGTAGCGGAAGCCCTCTTCCACAGGCTTTCCACAGACCCGACATTCCAGTCGAATGGACCGCGGCGGTGGCGCCGAGGTCCTGGCGCTGTCCACGGGTCGACGGCAGTGCTCGCAAAACAAGAACGGCTCGCCCCGCTTGACCGGAAAAACCGGTATGAAAAACAGGTGAAGCCAGTGGTCCACCCGGGTCCGGTAGGCCTGGTTCAGCCCACAGTTCGGGCACCGGATCGGTTGTTCGTCGATTCGTCGGGTTTTGGGGGTGATGCCGCCGATGAAGAAAAACATGAGTGAAAATCGATTTGCCTGTAGCCTGAGTGGTTTTCTCCGGCGCTGTGAGACGCGTGCCGGCCGGGTCTCGGGCACCGGCCGACCCTGATCGCCGCCTTCCCGGCCACCTCGGTGTTGACTTTTCCGGGCTTGTCGAAGAGCATGGAATTCTGCCATGTTCGCGGCGGCGCCGACGCATTATGCTATAGCCAATTGGGCCCGAGGCCGTCAACAAGCGGAGGGCGGCAAAAATCGATCGAAACGGAAGGAGAAGTTCCCATGATCGTCGACATTCACACGCACCTTTTTTCAACAGATGTCCGGGAAAATCGCGGGAACTATTTTGCGGACGAATCCGCGTTTCGTCTACTATATGAATCGCCCAAATCGAAAATCGTCAGCGCCGAGGAGACGATTGCGGCCATGGACGAAGACGATGTCGACGTGTCGGTGGTGTTCGGCTTTCCGTGGCGGAATCTGGACACGGCCCGAAAGAACAACGATGCGGTGGCCGAGGCCGTGGCGCGCTATCCGCAGCGGCTGGTCGGGTTTTGCTGCCTCGACCCGACGGTGCCGGGGGCCGAAGAAGAGGCCGCCCGGTGCCTGGATGCCGGGCTGTCCGGCGTGGGTGAACTGGCGTTTTACGAATCGGGAATCAGCGCGGAGGCTCTTGACCGGCTTTCGTCGATCATGGACCTTTGCCGGGAGCGCGACGTACCGGTGATGATCCATACCAACGAGCCGGTGGGCCATCTCTACCCGGGAAAGACGCCGAACACACTGGCCGAAATCTACCGCCTGGTGACGCGGTTCGCCGAAAACCGGCTCATTCTGGCGCATTGGGGCGCCGGGCTGTTTTTTTACATGCTGTTAAAAAAAGAGGTTGCCCAGGCGCTTTCCAGGGTTTGGGTCGATACCGCCGCATCGCCGTTTTTGTATCGACCCGAGATCTACACGGTTGCCGCAGAGATCTTCGGCGCCGAAAAGATCCTGTTCGGCACCGATTTCCCATTGCTGCGGGCGTCTCGTTATTTCAGGGAAGTTGAAGAAGCCAACGTTTCGGATTCGGATCGGAAAAAGATCCTCGGAGAAAATGCCCGTCAGCTGCTGGGGCTTTAGCCCGAATATTTCATGAAATCTTTTCTTCGAAGACAAAAGTGCCAATGGATACCTCAGGGGCGTGAAATAGCCGGGTTGGGGCTGGCGGCCGTTTTCGGCGATGGTTGAAAACGGACCTGTGGATCGATCGGGCGGCGGGCCAAAAAACGGGTGTTTGTGACGCCTGAGAACACGGGCGAACGGGGGCAATGGAGAAAAAACATGGAACAAGAACTGCGGGAGTTTTTCAAGACCATCGGCCGCGGGCGGCTGAAAAAAATATGGCAGCAGGTCAAGGCCGGCAAGGGAAACGACCTTGAAGGCGAAGATCGGCGCTACGCCGACCTCATGGAAGAACACAAAGACGAATATTTCGAAGCCTTCGAGAAGGCGGACGATCGGCATCTGGACCCGGATGCCGATACCGACGCCTATCTTCATGTCTCCTTTCACCGCATGGTGGAACAACAGCTCGATGACAGCGATCCCATCGAGGCGGTGCAGCTGTACAACGCCCTCCGGGGGAAAAGGGTTTCCCACCATGAAGCCGTCCACCTGCTGGCCGCCGTCTTCATTCCCTTTATGTTCGATGTGTTGAAAACCGGCGGGGAATTCGATCGGGAGGGATATCGCCGGCTGCTGAAAAAAGCCAAGGGCCGGAAGCCTGAAAAAATATGGGACATGCTGGACCGGGAGGTGTACGACGAAGATCTCGACGGCGGCGCATTCTCCGAAGGGGTTTACCGGCTGCGGATCGAGCTGGAGGACATCGATCCGCCCGTATGGCGCCGGATACTGATTCCGGTCGGCGCCACTTTCCGGGATCTTCACGCCGCCATCCAGGCTGCCATGGGCTGGGAGGATGCCCACCTGCACCGGTTCGAGGTCCGGGATCCGAATACCGGTCAAAACGTGTTCATCGGCCGCCCCCTGGAAGACGATGGCTGGGAGGACAACGTGCGGCCGGGTTGGCAGTATGGGATCGCCGACTTTATCGGCCCGGAGACGCCGCAGTGCCGATATGTGTATGACTACGGCGACAACTGGACGCATCGGATCCGCCTCGAAGAGACCCTCCCCGCCGAACCGGAAAAAACCTATCCTGTCTGTCTGGAAGGCGAACGGGCCTGTCCGCCGGAGGACGTGGGGGGAGTTGCCGGATACGAGGATCTTCTTGAAATTATTCAGGATCCGAAAAACGAGCGGTACGAGGAGATCCTGGAAATGATCGGCGACTTTGACCCGGAACATTTCGACCCGTCCGAGGTCGTTTTCACCTCTCCTGAATCATGAAGGCAGGCTTCACCGCGGAGGCGCAGAGGAGAGTACATCAATGCCTAAAATGATCTATAATGCCTAAAGTGCCTAAAATAGTGGTGTCACTTCGCTCCGGCTTTCATATGAAACAGGCCATATTCCATAATTTTAGGCATTTTAGCTCATTTTAGGCATTTTAGGCATTTCCCGTCTGCGCATCTGCGGTGGGACCTTTATACCCGGATCCGGGCGATTTGCTCCAGCATCGGTTGGATCCGCTGCCGATGCTCCGGCGGAATCATGAGGGCGGGAATCGGCCGGTTATTCACCAGACCGTTTGCGGTGCACGGCAATCCGCCTTGGGCGTAAAAGGACCGGTTGGCCTCAGAAGCAAACAGCGCCAGGATGTCGGCGAAGTTTCCCGAGCAGCCGCCGGCGTCGATGTGCTCCACGTACTGCATCAGCACAGTGCTGACCGTAATCGAAAAATCGTCCATATCCGCGAAGCCGGTCGCTGCGCAGTCGGTTCGGGAGCGCATGGTCCGGCAGGCCAGCGGGCGGACCGGATACACTGGGCATCGTGATTCTTCCAGAAGGGGGCAGGTACCGGCATCGCCTTCAAGGGCTTCGGCCGGCGGATCCCCGCCCGCCAGACAGATCTCGACCAGACCGTTGGTGGTGGTCCTGGGTCGGAACCGCTTTGCCGTCATCCGTTTTCGAATTTGCGCGAACCTCGCGTCTTCCCCCCTGCGTTTTATATAGGCTGTGATGTGGTAGCCTTCCAGGGTGGTCATGGCGACCCTGGCCGTGCAGCAGCAGGCGCAGCCCTCGCGGCAGACCGTGTCGAGGCTTTTGCCAAAAGCCTCTTCGATCCGGTAGAGTGCCTGAAGCGCTGCAACCTTCTGTTCGATGTTCATTTTCGCCTCGATAGAGTCCGTTGTTCATCTATGGGCTCTGTATCCGATTTGCACGGTCGGTTCAATCCTGGAAAGAAATGCCGGTTGCCGGTTTGACTTTATTTTTGCTACGGAAAAAGAGGGAAACGCTCCACTTTTGCTTCGGCGGCGCAATCAAGAACGTCGGCATGGGATGCGCCTCCCGGAAGGGCAAACTCGCCCAGCACTCTTCGGTCTCACCCAAGGTCGACGAGGAAAAGTGTGTGGCCTGTGGTGATTGTGCCGAGCGCTGCAGCCAGGGGGCCATCGAGGTGGGAGACGACAGCGCAAGGATTCACCCGGAGCGCTGCATCGGCTGCGGGGAGTGCATCCTGATCTGTCCGGGTTGAAACAGAATGGAAGCATGCTGATAGTTATCTTACTTCTAAAGAAATAGGCTTGATGAGATTGTTCATTTCCGACAGCAGCAGGAGGAGGACGCCATGGAGGAATTCGAATCGGTCTGTTTTACCCGGGAAGCCGGACTGGAAAAGGCCATCGAGATGGAGGACGGCAATTTCGAACGCTTGAAACAGGCCTTTCGGATCGCCAAGAACCCCCGCGTGAAAACTCTGGCCAAGGAGGCCGCCCTGGCGGCGCTTTCCCACAAGTACACCCTGGAAAAAGCCGTGTTCGAAGAAGAGGTGACGCTTCACGAAAACGATTTGAATCACGGCCCGGAGCTGGAGCTGACGGTCATGCTCGAAGACCGGCCGCTGACCGAAGACGCCACGGAACAGGACATCATGATCAGCGCGGTCAGCGCCAAGAAGCGGATCGTCGATTTTTACCGAAAAATGGCCAGCCAGTGCGCCGGTGCGCCCATGGAGGAGATGTTCACCACCCTGGCCGAGGAAGAGTCCGACCACCTCGCCCAGCTCGAGACCCTGTACGAGGAGCTGTATATGCCGGACATGTAGACGGCCTCTTCGGCGCCGCTGTGAACCGCCCAGAAGCTCGGCTCATCCGGCGTGGCAGCGAAAACTTGCGGTCCGGCGGCGGGGCCCGACGATTCCGCTGAGATGAAGTCGCTCTGGCCTGTGCAATGCCGGCAGACCGGGGCCTCAGGGTGGACGAAAAATTGGATATGCTCGGCACCGAATCTCAAAGACTCGGGATCCATAACGAAGAAGCCGATTATATCAAGACGATCAGGAAAAAGTCTGAGATGCGAACGCTGTTCTCTTTTCTATTTTCTCTTTTTTGTTTTCTGCTCCTGCCGGCAGCGGCACCGGCCCAGGCCGTTGTCGAGCACGATCTGGTTGTCCGGCTCGAACCGGAACAGCACCTGCTCGTCGGGACCGACGAAATCTCGTTCTCTGGCAAGGCCTCAGTGGGGCTTTCCTTCTTTCTGTCCCCCGACGCCGAGATCCGGCGGCTGACCGTCAACGGAAAACCGGCCGATTACCGCTTCCACCGCAATCGGGTGGCCGTGGAGACGCCGGAAACACCACCGGGTGAGAGTTTGCGGCTTCGGGTCGAATACGCGGCCGTGTTCGATGATCCATATCCGGAAACCCCGGCCAACACCGACAACCCCGGATTCGGGGTGACCGGCATCGTGGGGGGAAAGGGAGCCTTTATTCTTTCCGGCGCCGGCTGGTATCCGGTGTTTCCGGCGGTCTCCTCGCGGTTTTCCATCACGGTCGACGCCCCGCAAGGCATGGTGGCGGTGACCGCCGGCCGGTCGGACGGGCGGCGGACCGAAGGCGGCCGCACCCTCTCTTCCTGGAAGGTGGACCAGCCTCTCGATGGCCTTTCCCTTTCTGCCGGCTATTATGAGGTGACAGAAGACGATGCCGGCGGAATCCAGGTGGCCACCTACTTTACGGCTGAAACCCAGCCGCTTTCCGGCCGCTACATCGCCGCGGTCAAGCGGTACCTGAGCCTCTACACGGAGCTGTTCGGCCCCTATCCCTTTGAAAAATTCGCCGTGGTGGAAAACTTCTTTCCCACCGGATACGGCTTTGCCTCCTACACCCTCATGGGCGGGGTGGTCCTGCGGCTGCCGTTTATCGTCGACGTCAGCCTCGGACACGAGATCGCCCACTGCTGGTGGGGAAACGGGGTAAGGGTCGACTATGCCTCCGGCAACTGGAGCGAGGGGCTTACCACCTACGTGGCCGACTACCTGTACAAGGAACAGGAGTCGGCCGAGGCCGCCGAAGAAACCCGGCGCCAGTGGCTTCGCAACTATGCCGTCCTGGTGGACGAAGAAAGCGACTTTCCCCTGTCCGAATTCGTCAGCCGGAAAGACCGGGTGACCAAGGTGGTCGGATACGACAAATCGGCCATGGTGTTTCACATGCTCCGGCAGATATTGGGCGAAGAGGTCTTTTGGGGCGCCTTGCGCGACGTCTTCGAAGAAAAACGCTTCCAAAGGGCCTCCTGGGAGGATTTCCGAATCGCCTTCGAGCGGCGCGCCGGACACGGCCCCTGCTGCACCCTGGAGGACTTTTTTGCCCAGTGGATATACCGGGCCGGCGCGCCGCAGCTGGCCTTGGAAGACGTTGTCCGGAAGCAGACCAAAGGCGGCTGGCAGGTATCGGGCGCCGTGGTCCAGCGCCAGGACCGGCTGTTCGATCTTCCGGCGACCCTGGCCGAGAAAACCGGCCAGGGCACGTTGACCCAAGTCGTCTCCCTGCACGGGAAAAAGACCCCTTTTGTTCTGCGCACAGCGAGCCGGCCGAGCGAGGTCGTCCTCGATCTCCACGCCGACGTGTTCCGGCGATTGTTTCCCGAGGAAATCCCGGCCTCGGTCAACGCGGTCAAGGGGGCGGGTTCGGTTTCGGTGGTCGTTTCCGCGGGCGCCGGAAAAGCTGGAACCCAGACCGCGCAGATGCTGGTTCGGTCCCTGGGTCTTTCCCGGGCGAGGATCGTCTCCGAGGTCGATTTCCAGCCCACAGTTTCAGAGGGGGGCAGCGTGGTTTACATCGGATTTCCCGAAAACCCCTTCCTTCTTACCGAGGCCCGGGGTCCGGTGGCCCTGTTTTCCGACCGGTTTTCGGCGGGGGGACGGGTCTTTTCCGAAGCGACCGACACCTTTTTCGGCGTGTTCGAAAACCCGCAGACCCCGGGGGCGGTGGTGGGGATCCTGTATCCGGTGCATTCGCGGTTCGGCCCGCTGGTGGCACGGAAGGCGGCCCATTACGGCAAATACAGCTATCTGGCGTTTTCAGCCGGGCAAAACGCGGCCAAGGGGATCTGGCCGGTAACGGACTCGCCTCTGATCGTGAGATGGGAATAGTTGATTGGATAAATGGTTGAATGGTTGAATCGCAGGACACAGACGATGAAAAAACGAATTCTATGGCTCGGTGCGGCGCTGCTGGTTGCCGCTGCCGCCCTATCCATGGCGGCGGGTGAGGAAGGCCGGCTCTTCGACATTGACAGCAATGAGACGGTTCCCCTGACAAAGGCTGTTTCGACCCTGAAGGAGGACCGGATCATTCTGGTCGGAGAACATCACACCAGCGAAGCACACCACGAAAACCAGCTGGCCGTCATCCGGGCGCTTTATGAGGCCGGGGCCAAGGTCGCCGTCGGCATGGAGATGTTTCGAAGCGACAGCCAGGGAGACCTTGACGATTGGACCACAGGAAAGATGCCCGAGAGTGAGTTTGTTCGGGTCTATTACGACAACTGGAACTTCGACTGGGACCTGTATGCGCCGATCCTGCGCTATGTCCGGGACAACCTGATCCCGGTGGCGGGCCTGAATGTTTCCCGGGCGATCACTAGTCAGGTGGCCCGCAAGGGGTTTTCCTCCCTGACCGATGAACAGCGCGGCAAGCTTGGGGACGTGGCCTGTCGGGTCGATAAGACTTACATGAACTTTATAAAGCGGGCTTACGGCGCCCACGCTCACGGAAACCTGAACTTTACCTATTTTTGCGAGGCGCAGCTGGTCTGGGACAACATCATGGCAATCAACGCAATTGATTTTCTCGAAAAAAGTCCGGACCATGTCATGGTGATCGTCACGGGAAACGGCCACGCCTGGAAGGGAGGGATTCCGGCCCAAATCGCCGACCGCTCCGGGGCGAGCGTAGCGGTGATTTTGCCCGAGATAGCCGGTGTCACCGAGCCCGGAATGGTGTCCACTGACGATGCGGACTACCTGTTTTTGCAATAGCCGGGAGACTTCATGAATTTTTGTGTAAAATGCGGCAAAAAGTTGGTTGTCCGGGTGCCGGACGGCGACGACCGCAACCGGTATGTCTGCGGCGCCTGCGGCACCGTCCACTACAGCAATCCGAAAATGGTGGTCGGCGCGATCCCGGAGTATGAAGACAGGATTCTGCTCTGCCGCAGGGCCATCGAACCCCGCTGGGGGCTGTGGACCCTCCCGGCCGGGTTCATGGAAAACGAAGAGAGCGTCGAGGAGGGGGCGAAAAGAGAGACATTGGAAGAGGCCGGCGCGGAGCTCAACGGACTTTCTCCCTTTGCCATGTTCAGCCTTCCCTTCGTCAGTCAGGTCTATCTGATGTTCCGTGCCCGGCTTTTAACCCCCCATTTTGCCGCCGGCCACGAGAGCCTCGATGTGAAGCTGGTCTCCGAGGCAGAGATTCCCTGGGACGAGATCGCCTTTCCGGTGATCGAAGAAACCCTGCGCCTTTTTTTGGCGGACCGCAAAAAGGGCGCATTCGGCTTTCATTCCGGTATTATCAACCGCCGAATTTGACGCCGACCCATTCCCGGCCGTCATTCAGGCCTTTTTCTGTAAGAAGATGATCGACAAGCTGAGCAAGGAAGCGCCGGTCAACTACTTTACTCAGAAATGAACATCGACGATCAAAGCCCCGTACGAAACATCGCCTTCGGTTTTGTGATGGCCGCCGGGAGGCGTCGGAAGCGACTCGGATTTGATTAGACCGGTGGACTGTTCGACCGTGGCGCAGATGGATACCAAATCATAATAATGGTAGTAGAGCCCGACCCCGTAGCTGACAAATCCCCTGTTTCGATCGACATCCCTGTCGTCGTCGGTAACGAGACTGCCGTCGTAGATGACGGAATAGGCCAAGGCCGTGCCGCGGGCCCCCAAGATTAGCTCGACGCCGTGGGGGGAGGCATCCGACGGTTTGGGAAGTTGGGAGGCCTGGATAAACCCGCGGCCCGGGGGGGCCGCATACGAGCTGAAACCTTCGGGCATGTTCCATCCGGTGCGAAAGGCCACGACGAGCTCCGCCGCCGTAAACAGATTGCCCAACGACGCACTCGGCGCCAGGGTCAGCTGACCGGCCCAGTCGTCGTGATATCCGCCCCAATCGGCCAGACACCAGCTATACTGGTAGCCGATATTGACGATCGGCTCGGTGTCTCGTTGGGTGTCCCAGCCTTTCGGATCTTCGCCTCCCCCCAGGTCGTCGTGGACAAACTTCTGGAATGGCTCTGCAAGGGACGCCTCTCCCAGAACCCCGACAGAGATTTGAAAACTCCGGGCCGTTTTCCGGTTGAAGCGCTGCCAGTTCAGCGAATAGGTCAGCGTCCCTGCGTAGGGCAAGTCCCCTTGCTGGGGGATTTCGGCCGCCAGGTTCCCCGGCGTGATCATGTTCTGGCCGAAGCCGTGGCTGTAGCGAATGACGGAGTCGCCGTCGCCGAGGGCAGGAAAATTGCTGCCGACCCATTTGACCCATCTGATCGTCTCGGATTCTTCCCAGCCCGGGTAGCAGACCGTGTGGTACTGGATGCTCCAGCCGTTGGTAAAGCCGCTGTCATCGTCCCATACAATATCATTGTCGATTTCCAGCCGGAGGGTGCCGATATTGCGGGGACTGTCCAGGTAAAAGTCTTGGGCGCACAGCGGGCTCTGCCTGGCGGTCCATAGCAAAAGGATGGATACCATTGCTGCAAGCACAAGTCTGGAGCTTTGCATCTGCGATCCCTACTGCCAAAAAGTTCCATTCAGACCTTCATAGGGGGTTGACCCCATACCAGCCTTGCATCGTCCGCCAATAGCGAAGGCGGTTCGAAATGTATACCACATGAGAAGGATTCGAGCACTGTCTTTGGGGCCCGCATTGCTGCGTCGGACGGTTTTTTCCTATCTTGGCCTGATGTATTTTGTGGCGGCCTGGCTCATCCTTCAGGCGCATCCGCGGCAGCGGCGCGGAAAGGGATTCCCTTCCGGGTGACCGGAAAAACCGCGGCTTCGGATTTCTCGCCGGTGCCATCAACCGCCGAATTTGACGCCGCCCCATATCCGTCCGTCCACCAGATCTTTTTCTGTAATCCGGGCGTCAAATTTAGGGCACTTCGCGCCGGAGACAACGGCCGAGAAAATGGATTCCCGTTCCAGGCATCAAGAGAAACCAATCGTCTGAAAGGTTTCCAGCGAGGCCTTGCCGTTCACATCGCGTTTCACAACATGGACAATCGGCTGGACAATCTGGGCGGCGGCATGAAGTTTCTCCAAAAGGTCCGGCCGGCGGTTTTCGTGTCGATGCATTCCTTCGGGGACACGGCCTGGTATGGGGATCTAGATTATCCGATCGATCCAAGCCGGACCCAGATCTTTGACTATCGAAACCCCGGCGATTCGATTCGAGCTCGAACCTTGAGAAATCGACCGCCTTCTTTTCCGATCTTGCCCCTTCCCGCCTCGTTTGCAAAAACAAGTCGGACCCTGCGAACGATACAGCCATGAATCGCGGGATTGACATTGCATCTTTGGGTGCAATGTCATACAAAACTTCTTATCGGTTCTTGCCCGTCAGGGGTCCATTCATCCATTGATGAGGAGGGAAAAGTGCCCTCAGCATCCAAGATCACCGAGTTTTACGAAACCTTCCGGGAGATCAGCGGACTGGTCCACTCCAGCACCGACGTAAAGGAAGTCCTCGATCTGGTGGTGTGGAAGGTGACCGAGGCGCTCAATGCCAAAGCGGCGCTGCTGCGCATTTTGAACCTCCGGACCGGGGAGTTCGAGCCGAGCGCCTCTTACGGACTCAGCGATACCTATTTGTCCAAGGGGCCGGTGACGCAGAAACACCTGATCACCGACGTCTATAAACAGAGGCCGTATATCATCATCAAGGATGTCCAGTCCGACGAGCGGATCTTTTATCGCAAAGAGTTGGAAGCAGAGGGAATCTCCATGATTCTGGATCTTCCGCTGGTCTTCCGCGACAACATGGCCGGCCTCCTGCGCATTTTCTTCCGGGAAAAAAAGGTCTTTGAGCCTGACGAGATCGATTTTGCCGTCTCGCTTGCCCAGCAAAGTTCCTGCGCCATCGACAAGGCACGGCTCATCGAAGAGCAGCAGGCCCGCTACGACCAGCTGGCGCTGCACACCGAAAAACTGTCCGCGCTGGGGCGCATGGCCGCCGGCATCGCCCATGAAATCAACAATCCGCTGGCCGGCGTGCTGCTGTACAGCTCCAGTCTTGCGAAGAAAGTCAAGGATGACGGTCCGCTCAAAGAGGGGCTGGACATCATCATCCGCGAAACCCAGCGCTGCAAGATCATCATCCAGGACCTGCTGGAGTTTGCCCGGGACCGGGAGCCCCAAAAGAATACGGCAGACATCCACCGGGTCATCGACCAAGCGGTGACCATGCTGGAGAACGAATTCCGGCTGCGGCAGATTCAGCTCGACAGGACCTATGCGCCGAATATGAAAAAGGCCTTGCTCGATGCAAACCAGCTCCAACAGGTATTGATCAATCTCCTGCTAAACGCCGCCCATGCCATCGAGCAAAAGGGGACCGTTTCGATCCGGACCCGGATGGATGCCGCCGGGAAAAAGATGGTCATCGAGGTGCAGGATACCGGCTGCGGCGTGCAGCCTGAACATCTGAACAAGCTTTTCGAACCGTTTTTTTCCACCAAAAAGAACGGCTCCGGCCTGGGGTTGGCGGTCAGCTATGGGATCGTGCAAAACCACCAGGGACAGTTGACAGTAGAATCCCAACCCGGCAAGGGCGCCTGCTTCACCATCACCCTGCCGCTGGTCGATGACAAAAGAAAAAGCTACCAGAGATGGCAGTGACCGTCCCGGCTTCGTCCGGTAATACATCCTGGGGGCCGCCTGCGGCAACCGCAACGGATTTTCAGTTTTGAGGCCATGATTTCCGACGCCATCAAACCGGCCCAGATTTTGGTCATAGACGATGAGCCCGTGATATGCGACGGGTGCCGGCTGGTGCTGTGCGAAAAAGGGCATACGGTGGATACCTGCGGGACCGGGCAAGACGGCATGGAGGCGGTCCGGCGGAACGGCTATGAACTCATTTTGCTGGATCTGAAGCTGCCCGATGCCGATGGAATGGATCTGCTCAAGCGCCTGCAGGAAGAAAAACCTCGAACGCCGGTCATCGTGATGACCGGCTTTTCCTCGGTTCAGAATGCCGTCGCCGCCATGAAGCAGGGGGCCTTCGATTACCTGTCCAAGCCGTTTTCAGACGATCAGCTTGTCTTTGCTGCGGAAAAGGCCCTTGCCGCCAAGCGGCTGACCGAAGAGAATCTGGCCCTGCGAAAGCAGTTGTATGCGATGTTCGACTTCAGCAACATCGTGGGGGAAAATCCGCAGCTGCTGCAGATTTTTGATGAGATCCGAAAGGCGGCGCCCACGGACAGCACCATTTTGCTCCAGGGAGAAAGCGGAACCGGAAAGGAACTCTTTGCGAAAGCCATTCATGCCCACAGCAAACGCTCCTCCCGGCAGTTCGTTGCCGCCGACTGCAGCACATTTTCCGCCTCCCTTCTGGAAAGCGAACTTTTCGGCCACGTCAAAGGGGCCTATACCGGCGCGGTGAGCGACAAGGCCGGGATCTTCGAGATGGCCAAGGGAGGGACCCTCTTTTTGGACGAGGTGGCCAATTTGAGCATCGAGATCCAGGGTAAACTGCTTCGGGTCATGGAGCTCCAGGAGTTCAAGCCGGTCGGGGGCAGCGTCTACAAAAAGACCGACATCCGGATCATCGCCGCCACCAATCAGGACCTCAAGGAGCTCATCAGAGCGGGTCGCTTCCGAGATGATTTCTTCTATCGGCTGAATGTGGTGCCGTTGTACCTTCCCCCCTTGCGGGAACGGAAAGACGACGTTCCGAAGCTGGCCTATCATTTTCTGCGGATCTTCTGCCGGGATATCGGAAAGCGGATCGAAGGGTTTTCCGACGATGCCCTCGAACTTCTCATCCAGTACGACTGGCCCGGCAATATCCGGCAGCTCAAGAACGTGGTCGAACGCCTGGTGATTTTGACCGATGGCGATGTGCTCTCGTTCGAGGATCTCATCGACCACATGTACACGAAAACAAGGTCGATGGGGAATTCCGTGCCCGGAACCGTCGATGAGCTCAAGGCGGCCAAAAAGAAGGTTGTCGAAAAACACTACGCGAGAATCGAAAAGGCGTTTTTGATGAAAGCCCTTTCGGCCGCAGGTGGAAATATCACCGAGGCGGCAAACCGAACCGGCATGCAGCGTTCCAACTTCTCGACCCTGATGAAAAAACACGGCCTGTCCCGAGACTCGGAAAAGCCGGCGTCCTGAGCTCCGGACCGGTTTCGACGTATATTTTTATAAACGGCTTACAACCAGCTGTCATCATTTAAAAAACCCTTTATCCCGCCCCAAAAGCGTATGTTTTTATAAACCCCCGCCCTGTGCACCGACGGCAATCCGTTTCCCCACGACATTTGTAACATCCTGATTTAATTGTAACGTAACCGACCTTCCCCCGATTTTTCCAGCCCATCGACCCTGGCACGGGTCTTGCTGCCTACAGAAGACAGCAATTGTCTGTTTTGGCGATTCAGCTGAAGCCGGACCATAACAAAGGAGGATGACCATGAATGCCCTGCAGGAAGCGTTGGTGGAAGAACACCATCCACCGCCACACATCCTCGTGATGGACGACGAAGTGAGCGTGGCCAAGGGCCTGGAGCTGATCCTCACCGAGGAAGGCTATGAAGTGGACCTGGCCATGACCGGGCATGATGCCCTGGAAACCTTCGACAGGAAAGAGATCGATCTTCTCGTGGCGGATCTCCGGCTACCCGATATCGATGGTATGGATGTCATCCGCCAGGTGAAGGAACGCCGCCCGGAAACCGGCGTCGTGGTGATTACCGGTTATGCCAGTGTCTATTCCGCCGTCGATGCGATGCGGATGGGCGCTTTCGATTACCTGGCAAAGCCGTTCACCGACGATCAGATCAAGGCCTCGGTTGGAGAAGCCCTCAAGGGAAAAAAAGCCGAACGGGTGGAGGAGGGGCTGCCCCGGGCAAAAAGCGAAGAAGAAAAGCTCATCCAGAAGCGGGAGGTGGTTCGGGCGCTAAACCGGACGGCTGAAGACGAGGATTTCTGGAAAGAGCTCATGGTCAACGGCTCTTCGGCCCTGGGAGGATACAAGCTGTCCGATGAAGCCAAGGCCGCTGTTGCTTCCGGCGATCTGCGCTGGCTCAACCGGGAGGTCGGGGAGCTGACCCAGAAACAGCTCAAATTCATTTACAAGCGCCTGGAGCGGGAGGCGTGGTAAATGGTCTGCGGAAGCCCTCAGCAGGAAAAAGCTCCGGGCGGCGCCACACAGAATCGGGCTTGCTGGATTTTCGGCGCCGCGGCGCACAATGATTGCCCGGCATAGGAAAAAGGGGAAACCATCATGGAAGTTATCGGTTCGGATACGGAATTTCAGGGATCCGTCCTCGTTGTCGGCGGCGGCATCGCCGGCATGCAGGCGGCGATGGATGCGGCCAACGCGGGCTTCTTCGTCCATCTGGTGGAGCGTTCGCCGGCCATCGGCGGCATCATGGCCAGGCTCGACAAGACCTTCCCGACCAACGATTGTTCCATGTGAATTCTGGCCCCGAAACTGGTCGAGGTCGGCCGGCACTCCAATATCGAACTGCTGACGCTGTCGGAAGTCGAGACCATCTCCGGAAAAGAGGGGCGGTTTCATGTCTCCATCCGGAAGCATCCACGCTATGTGGACACGGAAAAGTGCATCGCCTGCGGGCTTTGTGCGGAAAAATGCCCGAAGAAGGTCACAGACCTCTTCAACGAAGGGCTCATCAAGCGCAAAGCTATCTATGTCCCCTACGCCCAGGCGGTTCCCTTAAAATACGCCATCGATCCGGAAAGCTGCATTTACCTGCAAAAAGGAAAATGCGGCGCATGCGAAAAGCTCTGTCCATCCGGGGCCATCAACTTCAAGGACCGGGAGAGCGTCATCGAGCGCGAGGTCGGATCCGTCATTCTGGCACCCGGGTTTCGTTCCTACGATCCGAGCGGTCTGGATTTCTATGCCTACGATCGATCCGCCGATGTGGTCACCGCCCCCGAATTTGAACGGATGCTGTCGGCAGGAGGGCCGACCGCCGGGCACCTGCTGAAGCCATCGGGCCGGGCCCAGGGGATCGAACCGGAAAAAATCGCCTGGATCCAGTGTGTCGGCTCTCGGGATCAGAACCGCTGCGGCCACGAATACTGCTCGGCGGTGTGCTGCATGTTTGCGGTAAAACAGGCGGTCATCGCACGCGAGCACAGTCGAAGGCCCTTGGACTGCGCGATCTTCTTCATGGACCTGCGCACCCAGGGAAAGGACTTTGACCGGTACGTCGATCGGGCCAAGAAAGACGGCGTTCGCTTTGTCCGCGCCCGGGTCCATTCCATCGAGCCGACCGGTTCCGAAGACGGCCTGCGTCTTCGCTACGCGCTGGAAGACGGTTCCCTGGCAGAAGAGGCCTTCGATGTGGTGGTCCTTTCCACCGGCCTTGAGATCGATCCCGGAGCAAAGACCCTGGCAGATCGACTGACCGTGGACCTGGATGCAGACGGGTTTGTAAAGGCGAGTCCGCTGTCTCCGGTCTGCACGTCGGTGCCGGGGATCTATGCCTGCGGGGCGTTCACCGGTCCCAAAGACATCCCCCATTCGGTGATGGAAGCCAGCGCCGCCGCTTCGGCGGCCACGGAGAAAATAGCCGCCGCGCGCCACACCCGGACCCGCGCGGTTCAGCGTCCGGAGCAAATCGACGTGCGGCAGGAAAATCCCCGTATCGGTGTGTTCGTCTGCAACTGCGGAATCAACATCGGCGGTGTGGTGAGAGTTCCCGAGGTGGTGCGTTTTGCCGAAACCCTGCCGTCTGTGGTGTACGTGGAGGAAAACCTGTTTACCTGCTCCCAGGACACCCAGGACAAGATCGTCGACATCATCCGGGAAAAACGGCTCAATCGGGTGGTGGTGGCCGCCTGCACTCCGCGGACCCATGAGAGCCTGTTTCAGGAGACCATGGCCGGTGCCGGCCTGAACAAATATCTGTTCGAGATGGCCAACATCCGCAATCACGATTCCTGGGTCCATGCCAACGACCCGGACGCGGCAACGAAAAAGGCCAAGGACCTGGTCCGCATGGCGGTGGTCAAGGCCGCCCTGCTGCGGCCCCTCGACGAAGACCAACTCCCGCTTACCCGAACGGCGCTGGTAGTGGGCGGCGGGATCGCCGGAATGACGGCCGCGCTGTGCCTGGCAGAACAGGGATACCCCGTCGATCTGGTGGAACGGTCGGACCGGTTGGGCGGCCACGGCCGCCGGCTGCTGGAGACCGGCGCCGGTGAACCGATGGCGCCCTTCGTGGAAGGCCTCGCCGAACGCGTGGTCAACCACCCCGACATCCGCGTTCATCTGGAATCTTCCGTAACGGCGGTGGAGGGCTTTGTCGGCAATTTCAACACCACGGTCACCTCTGCAGACGGGGCTGCCGCCATCGAGCACGGTGTGGCTGTTCTGGCCACCGGGGCAGCGGAATCTCGACCCGCCGAATACCTGTACGGGGAGCATCCGGCGGTGGTCACCAGCCTCGAGCTGGACGATCTGATCGCCGGTGAAAGCGGGAAGGTTTCAGCGGCCAGCGATGTCTTGTTTGTCCAGTGCGTCGGCTCCAGGGACGATGAGCGGCCCTACTGCTCCAAGGTGTGCTGCACCCACTCGATCCAAAGCGCCCTGAAAATCAAGAGGCGCAACCCCGAGGCCAATGTCTTTGTCCTATACCGGGACATCCGGACCTACGGGCAGAGGGAAACGCTGTATAACCAGGCCCGGAAGTCAGGCGTGCACTTTTTCCGATATTCGCTGGCAAACAAGCCGAACGTTTCGGCAAACGGCAAAAAGGTCCGCGTCGAATTCATCGATCCGCTGCTGGACCGGCGGTTTTTTGTCGATGCGGATCTGCTGTGCCTGGCGTCGGCCATCGTACCCCGCCGGAATGAAGAGCTGGCGCAGATGTTCAAGGTGCCGACGGACGCGGACGGCTGGCTGCTGGAGGCCCATCAGAAACTGCGGCCCGTGGATGCGGCAACCGACGGCGTGTTTCTCTGCGGCATGGCCCACTATCCCAAGCCGGTGGATGAAAGCATCGCCCAGGCAAAAGCGGCAGCGGCCCGGGCCGCCACGTACCTTTCCATGGAGGCCATCTCCGTGGGGGGGATCGTGTCGGTCATCGACGAACGGGACTGCACCGGCTGCGGGGCGTGTGTGGCGGTCTGTCCCTACAGCGCGATTACCATGGATCAGAGCCGGAAAACGGCCGTGGTCAACCCCGCCTTGTGCAAAGGCTGCGGGGCCTGTGCCGCGGCCTGCCCTTCCGAGACCCCGAAGCTGATGGGCTTTACCCATGCTCAGCTCTATGCTCAGATCAAAGGAGCTCTGGCGGCATGACCGGCTCAGGAATGGAGAGACCATGAACACCGAAGCGTTCGAACCGAAGATCGTTGCTTTTCTCTGCAACTGGTGCAGCTACGGGGCTGCGGACCTGGCCGGGGTCAGCCGGCTTTCCTATCCGCCCAACATCCGGCCGATCCGGGTCATGTGCTCGGCGACCGTCTCTCCCCATCACGTACTGCGGGCGCTTCAGGACGGCGCCGACGGGGTGCTGGTGGGCGGGTGACACCTCGGCGACTGCCATTACCTGTATGGTAATTACATGACCCTCAAGCGCATGCGGTTTCTCCAGGAAGTGCTCGACTTTGTCGGCTTGGGCGGCCGGCTCCATATGGAGTGGATCTCTTCTGCCGAAGCGCAAAAGTTTGCCCAGGTGGTGACCGACTTTACCGAAAAAATCCGGCGGCTCGGGCCCAACCCCCTGCACGCCTTTATCCAACCCGACATGATTCTCCGGCCCCGGGTGGTTGCAGCCTCCGGCCTCAAATCCACCGCGGCGGAAAAAGAAGACGCGAAGGGCTCTTTGCCTTTTACCGGCAAGCAGTAGGGAGGCGGAAATGAAAGATCAGGTCAAGAAATGGCTGGAATCGGGCACCGTCGACATATTTCTGGGAATGAAAATGGTCGACGGCCATCCCCTGCCCCACGCGTTCACCCTGGGCAACATTTCAGATCTTGAAGAGCTGGTGCCCGGAACGGTCCGCTATCCCTTGGAGACATTCGCCGCCGAGCTGGCTGCCGAAAATCCCGACGCCAGGATCGGCCTTGCGGCGCGGGAGTGCACCCAGCGCGCCCTGAACGTACTGTCGCTCTGGAATCAGGCGCCCACGGATCGGATCGAAACCATCAAGTTGAACTGCTGTCCTTCACCCCTGAAAGAGCATGCTGCCTGCTCCTATCTGGATCCGCCCGAGGCCGGGCTGTTCAAGAAGCACTTCGGGATCGACAATGCGGCAGACCCGGAAGCGGTGGCCAGGTTCGAACCCCGGGAACGATTCAGCCGCTGGATGTACGAGTTTCAGAAATGCATCAAGTGCTACGGATGCCGGAACATCTGCCCGGTCTGCTTCTGTGAAGACTGTTCCCTGGAGCATAAAGACCTGATCGGCACCGGACAGCTGCCGCCGGAGGCGCCGATCTTCCACTTGGTGCGGGCGGTGCATATGGCCGGCCGCTGCATCGACTGCGGGCTTTGCGAAGAGGCATGCCCGGCCGACATTCCGCTGCGCCTGCTCTATCGCAAGGTCAATGCCGTGGTCGACGACCTGTTCGACTACCGGGCCGGGGAAGGTGAGCAGCCGCCTCCCTTTAACATCATCGGGGAGCGGCCGTCCCTGGAGCCGAAGCCGATGGAAAACGGAAGTGCGTGTCCGCAAAGATGATTCCGGGAATCGGTCAGCCCGGTCCGCCCGAAAAAGGAGGCGCCCCATGGAATGCAAATTTGTCCCGTCCGTCTGTTCTTACTGCGGTGTCGGCTGCGGTGTCCTGTTCAAGGTGGTGGACGGAAAACTCACCGGCACCCTGCCGCTGAAAACCCACCCGGTCAACGAGGGGCGGCTCTGTGTGAAGGGCTGGAATATTCACGATTTTGTCAACAGCTACCTGCGCCTGAAGTCTCCCCTGATCCGGGCCTTCGGCCGGTTTATCAAGACCGACTGGGAGGAGGCGATCAAAATCACCTCCGACAGGCTCAAAGACATCGTCCGGCAGCACGGGCCGGACAGCGTCGGTGTACTGGTGTCGGCAAAGATGAGCAACGAGGAGAACTATCTGGCCCAGAAATTCGCCCGGGCGGTCATCGGCACCAACAACGTCGATCACTGCGCACGGCTCTGACATTCATCCACGGTGGCCGGTCTGGCCGCCGCCTTCGGCAGCGGAGCGATGACCAACTCCATCGCCGACATCGAAAAGGCAGGATGCATCTTCATCATCGGCTCCAACACCACGGCCTGCCATCCCCTGATCTCCCGGCGGATATACCGGGCCAAGGAGCGGGGCGCCAAGTTGATCGTCGCCGATCCCCGCGGCATCCAGCTTAGCCGGTTCGCCGACGTTTCGGTCCACCACCGGCTCGGAACGGACGTGGCCCTGCTCAACGGCATGATGCACATCATCGTCAAAGAAGGCTGGCACGATGCCGACTTCATCAGCCAGCGCACGGAAGGCTTCGACGAGCTTTCGCAGGTGCTGGATCGCTATCCGCCAAACAGGGCCTCGAGCCTGACCGGGGTTTCCGTCGGCCAGCTCAAGGAGATGGCACGGCATTATGCCACCTACGGGCCTGCGGCGCTGCTTTACGCAATGGGCATCACCCAGCACACCACGGGGGTGGACAACGTTAAATCCTGCTGCAATCTGGCCATGCTCTGCGGCAACATGGGGGTGGCCGGCGGGGGGGTCAATCCCCTGCGGGGCCAAAACAACGTCCAGGGCGCCTGTGACATGGGCGGACTGCCGAACGTCTTTCCCGGGTATCAACCGGTGACGGATCCGGAGGTCCGGGCGAAATTTTCGGCCGCATGGAAAAAGGAACTGCCGGCGGTGCCCGGACTGACCATCACCGACATGGTGCCGGCCATGCTGGAGGGCTGCTTAAAAGCCCTGTACGTGATCGGAGAAAACCCGAAATTGAGCGACCCGGACTGGAACCACCTGCATCACGCCCTGAAAAACCTCGATCTGCTCGTCGTCCAGGAGCTGTTTTTGTCGGAAACCGCCCAAGTGGCGGACGTGGTTTTCCCGGCCGCTTCCGTCGCCGAAAAAGACGGCACCTTCACCAACACCGAAAGGCGCTGCCTCCGCATTCGAAAAGCCATCGAGCCGGTGGGAGACGCCCTCGCAGACTGGCAGATCATCTCCCGGCTCTCGTCGGCCATGGGGTACCCCATGGAATACGGCTCGGCGGAGGAAATATTCGAAGAGATTCGGCAGATGGCGCCCAAAAGCTACGGCGGCATGACCTACGAACGCCTGGGCATCGACGGGCTTCAATGGCCCTGCCCGAGCACCGACCATTCCGGCACGCCGATCCTTCACACCCAAACCTTTCCCCGGGGAAAGGGAAAGTTTCACGGTGTCGACTACCAGGCGCCCGCGGAACTCCCTGACGAGGAATATCCTTACGCGCTGACCACCGGCCGGATGTTTGCACATTATCACACCGGCACCATGACGCGGATTTCCGAAAAACTCGACAACGAACAGCCCACCGGCTACGTAAGCATCCATCCGGAAGATGCGGCCAGGCTCGACGTCGCGGCAGGCGATCCGGTGCGGCTCTCTTCCCGGAGAGGAGAAATGGAAGCCCCGGCCCGGATCACCCGGTCCGTTCCGATCGGGACCCTCTTTTTGCCGATTCATTTCGGAGAGAACCCCACCAACGTGCTGACCAGCGCCGAAACATTCGATCCCCTGGCCAAAATTCCCGAATTCAAGGTCGCAGCGGTGAGGGTGGAAAAGCTCCCGGTGGAAAAGGAGCTGTAACAGACGGATTCACAGGGAGTTCGCCCGCATCCAGCGTAGTCGGAAAGAAGCCACCTGAGTCTTCGAAGCGGAAAAATCCGCTCCCTGCCCCTTTTCCGGGGGCGAACTTGACGTCCATCGGCAAATCGAATATCCTTTCTCAAATCAAATTGCAGTTATGAACACCGAAAGGGCAACACTGCCGAAAGGCAGTGGCGCAAAGCTGCGGGTCTAACGCCGAAAGGCCATGACTGCCGGGCTGCCGAAGGTTCACTTCCATACGCCTTTGGGCCGTTGCCCGTAGGCGTTTTTTGTTTTCAACGAAAGGAGGCTTTTATGGCTTTCCCAGAGCTTTTCATGGTAATTCCCGGTCCCCCGATGCTGTCCATTTTATTGTGGATCGGGCTTCTGATGCTTCTTTTGTACTTTGCGCGGGAGCCGGCCCACCAGGCGATTCGATCCTTGAGCCGCACCTTCCACGCCAGCCTGCGCCTGGCGTCGCGCTCCCTGCTCCTTGCCGAACGGCGGCTTGCCGGGCGCAACAAGGACGTGTTGCTGGCCAGCAGCCGCGAATCGATGGAACGGGTCATCGAGCGCGAGTTTCACCGGGTGGACGCCGTCGTCAAGCGGGATCTGGCCGGCTACCCGAGCCTGCAGCGGGCCCTGGCAGACCAGATCGCCCGGCTCGAGGAGGACTACCGGCAGAGCAGCGAACTTTCGCCGCCGACCCCGACCTGGGTCGAAGCGGTGGAAGCCGTGGCCAAGATTCCTTCCAACGGGGATCCCACCGTGTCCAAGGTGCTCGAGAAAATCCAGGTCATCGTCCAAAACCAGCAAAAAGCGGTCATGGCCGAATACCGGAAAAACATCAGCCACCGGCACGGCCTGCTCAAGCGCATGATTCCCTATTGGCGGCGGATGACCGATACTCTCGAGGACGTCGGAAAAACGATTACCGGTCTGCAGGAGCGGTCGGCCGTCATTGACCGGCGGATGGCTGAATACGAAGAGATCATTGCCAATTCCGATCGGGCAGAGCAGATGTACGCCTCCTCGGCCATGACCCAGTTTTTCATCGCCGGATTCGTTCTGCTGATCGCCTTCGGCGGTGCCGTCATCAACTTCAACCTGATTGCCCTGCCGATGTCGGAAATGGTCGGAGGCGGCAGCTACATCGGCCAGTTCAAGACCGCCGATGTAGCCGCCCTGGTGATTATTCTGGTGGAAGTCGCCATGGGGCTGTATCTGATGGAGTCGCTGCGGATCACCCGGCTTTTTCCGGTGATCGGGTCGATGGACGACCGGATGCGGGTGCGCATGATCTGGATCACCTTCGGCATCCTGCTGATTCTGGCCAGCGTGGAATCGGCCCTCGCCTTCATGCGGGATACCATTGCCGCCGACCTTCACGCCCTGCGGCAGTCTCTGGTGGATGCGCCGGCCACCGAGCCGGTCAACAGCTGGATCCCCACGGTCGGTCAGATGGCCCTTGGGTTCATCCTGCCGTTTGCCCTGACCTTTGTGGCGATCCCGCTGGAGTCCTTTGTCCAGTCATCGCGCGTGGTCATGGGGCGGGCCGCGACCGGCGCTTTGCGGACTGGCGCGTTTTTCCTGCGGTTGCTGGCCACCTTCGGCAGTTATACCGGGACGTTTTTGATCCACTTCTACGATCTGTTGATTGTCCCGCCGTTGTGGATCGCCGGCCTGATCCAGGGCCGGCAGCGCGATGGGCAAATCCTTTCCCCGGAAGCGGATCATTCCCCGGAGCCGGACCACCCGGGCCCCGAAATCAAGGTGCAGGAGGAATCGGCATGAAACAGCTTGCATGGGTAACAACCCTGATCGCGGTCGCCGCATGCCTCATGGGCTGCGCCGACACCACCAGTCGCGCCCGCGGCGTTTACATGCTCCTGGACACCTCGGGGACCTACCGAACCGAGCTGAACAAGGCGCAGTCGATCGTCAGCTATCTTTTGGGCACGCTTCAGCCCGGTGATTCGTTCGGCATTGCCCGGATCGATACCGGCAGTTTCAGCGAAAAAGACATCATCGCCAAGATCAACTTCGACGGAAGGCCGTCTGTGGCCAACAATCAGAAGCGGTTGTTCAAGGAAAAGATCGACCGATTCATCGATTCGGCCAAGGGCAGCCCCTACACCGACATTACCGGCGGGGTCCTGCAGGCGGTGGAATACCTGAACGAAAGCGGTGCCGGCCAGAAGCACATCCTCATTTTCTCCGACCTGGAAGAAGACCTGGAAAAGGGGTATGTGCGGGACATCCCGTTTCGCATGGAGGGGGTTCAGGTCGTTGCCCTGAACGTCACCAAGCTGCGTTCGGACAACATCGACCCGCGGGAGTATCTCAAACGGCTGGAGCAGTGGCGTCAGCGGATCGAAGACGGCGGCGGCTCCTGGCGGGTGATCAACGACCTGGAGCGCCTCGACAAGATTATAGCCGGATAAGGCCGGGAACTTTTCGATGATCGAGCGACAAAGGGGCCGGCGACAGCCGGAGGCTATCCGGCCGCCGCCGAGCTCCTCATTTCATTCAGAAACTGCCCGACGACTCGGAGGCCCCGCGGCGTCGGCCGAGGCCGACAGGACTATCCGCCCGCGTTCTGTGGGGTTGTCAAAGTGATCGCCTTTTCAGGGCACAGCTCCTGGCAGCAGAAGCAGGTGATGCAAAGGGCCGGGTCTGCCTTTGGAAGATCCTCGACCATGGACAATGCCGCCACCGGGCAATGGTCCACGCAGCTTCCGCAGGATGTGCACCGCTGCGGGTCAGCTTCGGGAAGCAGCGTGCTGCGGGAGTGGATCAGCTCCTGAACCGCCTGGTTTCCGGCCAGGGCCTCGCCGCTCAGGGGCGGGAGTTTGAAATCCGGCAGCGGAACAAGATCTCCGACGATGGCGGCGCGGGTAAGGTCATAGTCGCCTAGTCCCAATTCCGCCGCCCTTTGCAGGAAGCGCAGCTGGCCCGGATCAAGCCCCATCATCGCGGCGATCGCGGCATCGAGGGCCACCCCGTTGTCGGCGGCCAACAGCAGCCCGACCTTTCTCAGATCCGGCGACGCCGGTCCGTTTCCCTCCATGGCCACCACCGCATCCACGATGAAAAGATCCGGCACCCGCAGGGCGAAGATCTCTGCGATCAGGTCGTTGAAGCGGGCCGGGCTGCCGGCTTTTTGGTGCAGCCGCGCCTTTTGGGCCCCGGGCAAAAAACCGTAGCTGTTTTTGATGGCCCCGGT
The DNA here is from genome assembly GCA_021737185.1 of Desulfobacterales bacterium. Classification (GTDB taxonomy): domain Bacteria; phylum Desulfobacterota; class Desulfobacteria; order Desulfobacterales; family CAFBRK01; genus JAIPEL01. The sequence continues at coordinate 28,522 of JAIPEL010000008.1, forward strand.
GACCACCGTCAACCCGTGGGTCTTGAACTTGGGAAGGCTGATGACGATGTCGGCCTCCACCACCGCCCTAGACAAGCCGACGGTCTCCATAAACGCGGGATTGAACGCCACGGGGACCGATTCGTTGCCGATGTTTTTGTAATGGCCCCGGCTTGCCGCCATCAGCCCGGTTTTTTCAAAGCTCTCTTCGTTGGCGCCGTAGCTGAACAGCCCCGGGTTGTCGCCCACGACCAGTTCGGCGGGGCTTCTTTGTTCCACCGCCTTCACCACCGCTTGAAGGACCGCCGGATGGGTCACGATCCCCTCTTGCGCCTCCGAGCTTCTCAACACGTTGGGTTTGAGCAGGACGCGCTTGCCCTTGATCGGCAGGGGGAACCTTTCAAACACTTCGGCCACGGCCTGCTCGACAGTTTCGTAATCGCAGGGACGGATCATAATCGTTGCCATTGGCTTGCCTCCGGATTCGAAAATCTTCAATCAGGTTGGGATTGGCGCTCCATCAGTGTAGCGGGTTCGATTTCAGCCCCGCCTCTGGCGCGGCGTTCAGGGTTCGGGGTTCAGGGTTTGCCGGAAGGAATTCCATAGGAATTTTTTGGCATTAGCCTGCCAGTTTGATCAGACCTGAAACTTGTGTCGAAGCCTCTGCCGGTGGAGGGACGCGCGCAGTCTAGTCCGTGCTGCCGGTAACGGCCAAATGCCGGCCACGACGGAGCGTGGCCCTCCAACCTCCAAAACCCAAGGCGGGGACAGGTCGGTTTTTGCCGCCGGCTTCGGTCGAAGTTTCATACGAGCCTACCTCTGGCAGGGTCAACTTTTCAACCCCCATGCTCGCTCGGGACTTGGGCCGACTCCCAGCCGAGCATCGCTTTTTTCCGGGCCGGGCCGGAGCCGTAGTTGCCGAAGACGCCGGTCTTGCGGATCACCCGGTGGCAGGGGATCAAGAACGGGATGGGATTTGCGCCCACTGCGTTTCCCACGGCCCGGGCGGCAGCGGGTATTCCAATGTGCCGGGCGATGTCCTCGTAGGTAACGGCTTTTCCCAAGGGGATCTTTAAAAGCGCCTCCCAGACCCGGACCTGAAAATTGGTTCCCCGGACATGAAGGTACACCGGGGCCGGTGCTTCAGAGGGGGAAAAGGAGAAGGCGGCCTCGGCGAGCCTGGCGGTCGCCTGCGGCTGCTGTCGGATTTGGGCTTCGGGCCATTTTTTTTCGATTTCCGCCAGGGCGGCCTGGGCGGTGTGCGGCTGTAAAAAGTGAAGGCTGACGATGCCCCGGTCGCTGGCCGCGATCATGCACCGGCCGAAAGGCGTCGGGTGAACCCCCCAGAAGATCGCAAGCCCCTCTCCTTTTTTTCTGACCTGCCCCGGCGTGACCGCCTCGCAGGTGACAAACAGGTCGTGAAGGCGGCCGGGGCCGGACAGGCCCGCTTCGTAGGCGGCGTCGAGCAGGCTTTCGGAACGTTCGATCATTTTCCGGGCATGGGCATGGGTCAGAAACTGGAGAAACCGCTTCGGACTGATGCCGACCCAGCGGGAGAAGAGCCGCTGAAAATGAAACTCGCTGATGCCGGCGTCGGCGGCGATGTCCGATAGAGATGGCTGCGCCGGGGCATGATCTTCGATAAAGCGGATGGCCTTTTCAACTAGCTGGTAGTCTTTGCAGAGTTGTTCCAGCGATGACATGGCGTTTCCGTTCAAGGTTCGGGGTTCAGGGTTCGGGGTTCAGGGTTCAGAGGTTCAGGGGTTCAAGGTTGATGCCTTCGTAAAAGGCCCGAGTTTCCCTTTTTCCGTCATTCCCGCGAAAGCGGGAATCCAGTAATTCCAAGATGTTCTGGATGTCGGATCAAAAAAGCTTGCCCCGGACTTGATCCGGGGTCCGGCATGACGCTTCGGGGACTTTTTACGAAACCATCAAGGTTCAAGGTTCAGGGTTGTTGAATGATAAGATAGATGATGAGGCCGGACTGGGCAACCCGATTCTTGCGATGTTCGGCGAAAGGTTTGCCGGGCTTGCGCAGCCCACGGTTTTCATCGGATCGGATTTGCGCTATGAGAAACAGAACGTTTACCCCATGATTCCACAAAGGCGGGATACGGCATGAGCGAAAAATTTCCCCGGATCGCCAGGGTTCGGCAGACGATTCCCACCCCCCGGGTCGGGGACGTGGCCGGTGAAGTCGAACGCGGTCTTTCGGCCCTGAACCTGAAAGAAACCGTTGAGGCCGGACAGACGGTGGCCGTCACCGCCGGAAGCCGGGGCATCGCCGACCTTCCGGTGGTGATTCGCTCCGTGGTGGACCACCTGCGGACCCTGGGCGCCGAGCCGTACGTTGCCGCGGCCATGGGAAGCCACGGTGGTGCCAGGGCCGAGGGTCAGCGTCGGGTGCTGGCCGAGATCGGGATCACCGAAAAGACCGTGGGTGCGCCGATCCGGTCAAGCATGGAGACCGAGGTGGTAGGAAAAAGCCGCTTCGGCCAGGCGGTACACTGCGGCCGGGATTTTACGCAAGCCGATCACGTGGTGGTGGTCAACCGGGTCAAACCCCACACCAGCTTTCGCGGAGAGGTGGAAAGCGGCCTGCTCAAAATGGCGGTCGTAGGCATGGGCAAGGCCGCCGGCGCCCGGCTGGCGCACCAGATGTTTTTCCGCCACGGATTCGAACCGGTGGTGCGGGACATGGCCGGCATCTTGCTCGACCGCTGTTCGGTGCTGGCCGGAATCGCGCTGGTGGAAAACCGGCTCGAGCAGACGGCCCGGATCGAGGTCTGCGAAAAGAATCGCTTTTTCGAGGTTGACCGGTCGCTGTTGACCGAGGCCCGGAAGCTGATGGGCCGGGTTCCGTTTTCCGACGTGGATCTTCTGATCATCGACGAGATGGGCAAAAACATCAGCGGCAGCGGAATCGATTCGAATGTCACCGGCCGGATTTTCAACCAGGTCACCCCGGAGCCCGAGATCCGGCAGTTCAAGCGGATTTACGTCCGTGCTCTGACGGCCGAAAGCGACGGAAACGCCCTGGGGGTGGGAATGGCTGACTTCGTCTCCCGGCGCCTGGTCGATCGGATCGATGCGGAAAAGACCAAAATCAACTGCGTGACCGCATCGGTGCCTGAAAAGGGCCGGATTCCAATTAGTTACGAAAAAGACGTTGACGCGCTGAAAGATGCGCTTTCCTGTGTGGGGATAGAGGATCCCGCCGCCGCCCGCCTGGTCTGGATCAAAAACACCCTTGCCCTGGACAAGTTTTGGATTTCCGAGGCGCTGACAGGGGATGTGCAAAAAACAGACGGCGTTTCCATGGAGACCGGGCTTTGCCCACTTCCGCTGGACGAAGACGGAAACCTTCCCTTCACCACCTTCGGATAGAGCGCTTGTCAAAATAACTTTCCGATAGCAAATCATCCATTTCGCTCCACTGGAGACGAAACCCGAAAGTTGAGTCTATAAGTCGCACCCCAAGCGCTCTATGGTCGACGCAGGTTTTAGCCGCAGACCGGCCGACCCTTCCCGCCCTGATGCTGCACAGTTTTCTGTGCAGCACTGCACAAGATTCAGTGCAGAATTTTCCTTCGGTTTCGCCGGGGAATATGTACAACATATTGAAATCGTTATTTTACGTCGCGTTGGTCCAGATGGCATGATCTGTGCTGATTGTTTTGTCCCTTGGGGGCTCCCGCTCCTTGAGTCAAAGAGCATCAGCAGGTCAACGGATACAAGGAACCGACAGCGATGTGCCATTCGAGATCACTGCAGGACAACCCGAAAGATGGGGGGCACCGGCCGTCGGCATCTGAAAAGGAGCGCTCAAAGGCCGAATTCGGGGCCGATCGGCTCACTTTCGTCATCGGGCTGAATCCGACCCTCAACGTGCTGGAAGTGCGTGCCAAAGGCGAAATCAATTCGGACAACGCACGGCAAATCGCTCGCCGGGTCTGTGAGTTTGCCGCAAAACACGACTGTTATCGGGTGCTCTTCGACTATAAACAGACCTACGTCACCGAATCGATTCTGTCCATTTACGAAAACCCCGCCCGCATGGAACAGGAAGGGCTCACCCGAGCCATGAGGCTGGCCGTCTGCTATGAACAAGACGAACAAAAGCATCGGTTCTGGGAAACCGTTTTTCGAAACCGGGGTTACATGGCCCGCGTTTTCAATAACGAAGACGACGCGCTTCAATGGCTGATGGATGCCGAACGGTATTGAACCGGTCCACCGGCCGAAGCGAACGCAGGCCGGCTCCCTTTTCCGAGCCGCTGATGGTGCTTTTTTCGGTTCTTCCCGTGTTTTCGAGCCGCTTTTCCGGCTGCAGCCTGATCATCATCGCAATCCTTGAAAACCGATGACACTTTTCGGATAATCTGATACCAGGACCCCAAAGCGAGTCATGGCTCCCGGTCGCGGTTGGACCGCCATCGGGGCCGATAAAACGGCCGGCGTTGACGGCCCCTTTCAAAAAGGAGCAGCAATGAAAGTTGTTCGATTCGATACTGCCGAACGCTACGAACCGGAAAAAGACTGGAGGCGGGTGAGCCTTTGCAATGAAAAGGACATCTCCATCGAGCATTTCGTCAAACCGCCGAGGCACGCCTCACCCCACCACGGGCATCCGGCCGCCCAGGTTCTGGTGGTTCTCAAGGGGAAGATGTCGGTGACCGACGACAGCGGCAATCGACACGTGCTGGAGGAAAACGACTGTCTGTACATACCGGGTGAAGAAAAACACACGGTCACCAACGAGCTGGATACTCCCAGCATCGGGCTGGACATCTTCGTTCCAGGCCGGTCCTTCGATTTCTGGCTCAAACGGAGCCGCCCCCTATGGACAACGACAAAGAAGAACGGCGATGGATAGACCGGGTAGCGGGCGTGACCGCCAAGGCGTTCACGGATTCAGGCCCCGACAGCGCCGATCAGGCAACCCTCCGCGCCAATTTGTTCGCCCTGCTGGAAAACACGGATGCGTGCATTTTGTTCAGCGACCGGACCGGCCGGCCCATTTTTTTCAATTCCAATTATGCCAGGGTCATGGAGGAAGCGCTCGGACTGCGGATGGCCCCGGGTATTCAACCGCACCAGCTTCTTCCGGCGGCGGAAAAGCGCTGGTGGGACGGTCTTCACCGTCGGGTGCTGAACGGCGAACAGTTCACCGAAGAATATTGCCATACCTTTCCGGACGGCACGCTGCACACCTTTGAAATCCATTTCCACCCCGTCCGGATCGGAGGTCGAATTGTCGGGTTTTCGGAGGTCACCCGGGACATCACGGCCCGGAAAGAAAGAGAAAACCGGCTTCGCGTCCAGCGAAAACTGGCCATTTCCTTAGGCTCCGTGCGGGATCTTTACAGCGGGCTTGACCTTTGCCTCCGCAGCGCCATCGAGATCGCTCCGTTGGATTCCGGAGGAATCTACCTGCTCGATGCGGCCACCGGAGATTTTGTCCTGGCCATGCATAAGGGGCTGAAAGATCCCTTCGTTCGGACTGTCTCACGGCATCCGGTCGATTTCGAGCCGGCCCGAATCATGAAGCAGGGCCGAATCCAGGTTTTTCATACCATTGATCCAGATATGCCCATGGCCGAGGATCTTTTGGCCGAGGGGCTTCACAGTTTCTGCAGCATTCCCTTTCAGCACGAAAAACAGCTTCTGGGCTGCATCAATCTCGGCGCCCATGCGCGGGTCCGGATTTCAGCAGGCGATCTGGCCGCACTGGAAGCGGTCAGCGCACAAATCGGCGGTGTGATTTCCCGCCTCAAGGCCGAAGAAGCCCTGCAGGAGAGTGAAGAGCATCTTCGTTCCATCCTGGAGTCGGCCAAAAACTTCGTCGTCTACCGGCTCCGGATCGATCCCTCGGCGCTGCACGGTCTTCGGGTCTTGTTCGTGAGTCCGTCGATCCGAAACCTGATGGGGGTGGCCGAACCGATGTCCTTCGACGCCTGGTTCGCACATCTTCACCCGGAAGACCGGGATCGGATTGTCGCCGCCAACCGGGCCGCGTTTGACACCTGCCAATTTGACGAGGTCATGCGCATCATGCCCCCGGAGGCCGACGAACCCCGATGGATCCACGCGGTTTCTACCGGGCTTCGGGATGCGGACGGCGTCCTTCGGTACGTCAACGGCATCATGATCGATATTTCGGAACGGAAGCGGATCGAGCGCAGGCTCGCAGAGCGTGAGCGGCAGCTTGAAATCGAGTCGAAAAAACGGCATGATGTCAACATCGCCCTGCGGGTGCTGCTCAAAAAACGGGAAGAGGACCAGCGCCGGTTGGAGTCCACGGTGCTGGCCAACATCAACGATCTGATTCTGCCGCATCTGGACAAGATCGGGTTCCATGTCGAAGATCCCTCGGCCAGGGTCCACCTCGATATCGTCAAGAGCAATCTTCAAAAGATCATCTCCCCCTTTGCCCGGACGCTGAAGTCTCCTTTTTTCCGTCTTACCCCGGCGGAAATCCAGGTGGCCCATCTGGTCCGGCAAGGTTGCAGTTCCAAGGATATCGGCGCTCAGCTGGGCGTTTCCCCAAAAACCGTAGAGGTGCATCGCCTCAGCATCCGGAAAAAACTCGGCATCGCAGGCAAAAAGGCGAATCTGAGAACCCACCTCCTGAACTTTGAATAGAAGTCATCTTCTTAGAAAGCACTTATTTTTCATAAGTGATCCTTCATTACATTATTGGTATTGAGATTCGCCTCTGGGCCGGCTATCCATAACCGTGCAGGAAATGAAATCAAGCCTTCCTCCATTGGTGCCTTTGCATTTCCTGCGATCGAGGGGGCGGGGCGGTTGACCCCAACCGTTCCGCCTCCAGTTTTTCCGCTCCGATTTCCCATCAGCCGATGCAGACATCATGGAACCGAAAAATCCGGAAAAAACCACTTTTTATTGCACTGTCTGCAAAAAGGTTTGCACGGAAAGGGGCCGGTGGGTATTTTTGGAAAACAGGACGGATCCGGAAACCGAGCCTGCCGGCTTCTGCCTCAGCCTGTGCCCGGAATGTTCCAGGAAAATCTATCCGAAGTATTATCATGTGATCTAGCCGACGGCGCAAAAGGCGCCGGACTTCTGAAGGGGTGGTCCGCGATGATCGAAAAACCGGACAACGGAGGAAGAAGGGACGGGCTGGAGCGGCGGCAGCGAAACCTGCCGATCGAATTTCGAGACCGCCGCAGCGGCGGCGAGCGGCGCTGCGGCTGGGACCGTCGAAGCGGCCGGGACCGGCGAAGTGAGGAAGGGCTGCGAAAGATGATCGGCCAGGATCGGCGCCGCGCTTTCCGGAGCGAGCCTCTTTTTCTGAAAGACGACCTGCCGGATATCAGATAGAGACCTAAATTGAGTGCCCTATCACGGATATTTCACGCCCCTGAGGTGGCCATTGCTAAATTAATCTTCGAAGAAACGATTTCATGAAATATTCGGGCTAAAAGGGCCAGAAGCTATTGTCGAACCACACCTTTTCGGTTCATTTCCTCTGTTCGGATGTTGGGATCGCTGGCGATCAAGGTATCTATCCCCGGCGCCGGCGTCAAGAAAGAAAGGGCGTGGGCGCAAGGGACTATCGGAGGAAAGCGGCGTTCGCCGCCGGCAATGGCTCCGCCTTGTCGCAGCGGCGGCCCAGGCTGTCCGGTTCGGGCTGGCAGTCTGTTGCGACCTGCATCCGCTGGGGGGGAGACAGCCGCACGGAGGTCCCGAAAAACTGTCGGAGTATGGCGCCGAGCTGATCGGTCAAAACGCCGTAGGAATAGTGCCGTGCCGCCACGGCATAGTTCTGCCCGACCATGGCGTCCCGCCGTGCGGGGTTTTCCAGTACCGTCTTGACCCGGGCGGCGATCGTTTTGGACAGATAGCCGTCCATGACGATCAGGTCGAAGCCGAGGGGTTCGATATCCCGGACGAAGGTGGAATAGCGGTTGATCAGCATCGGCTTTTTGAAATAGACCGCTTCTAAAAAGGCATTTCCGAAACCTTCATAGAGGCTGGGATAGGTGATGAAATCGGCATACGGGTAGACGTCCCACAGGGTGCAGGGGCAGGCGGTTTCAACGGTTTTCGTCCAGGGATCGGCAATGCGCTGGTGAACGAACCGCAGATCGACAGCGTGCTCCCGGGCATGGTCCTGCAGCCATTCGGCGTATTCGAACCCCTCGTCTCCGGCTTCGTGGGAGATCACCAGCTTGTTTCTCGGATCATTCAGGGCCTTGACCAGTTCGATGGCATGCTCGATCCCCTTTCGGCGAATGATCCGTGTCGGCTGCAGAATCATCCGATCGTCTTCTTGCAGCCCGATCGCTTCTCGAAAGCGTTGAATGCCGCTTGGATTGGGGGACGGCGGATGATCGAAGTCGAGCACATTGGGGACGATGGTCGAGGCGATCCCGGTTCGCAGGGCAAGCTGTTCCTGGGCTTCGGAATTGATGACGACGTGCCGGATGTTGGGAAGGTTCGGCGGAAAGGCCATTCGCAGATAGTCGCCCACGGCATTGACCGAGTAGCGGACCCGTTCCCAGTAAAAATCGTGGTTGTGGGAGATTGCGGGAAGCCGGGTTTCGGCGATGGCTTCGGTAAGGGCCAGCCCCAGGGGAACGTGCATCGGGATGGTGAGCACGTTTTCGGCAACGATCAGGTCGATCTCGAACCGTTCGATGAACCAGTGGATCTGGGTTTTGAGTTGGGAGCGAAGTTCGTGGATGGTTCGGGTGACCAGTGGTGTGCGGCGCTTGGTCCCCAGAATCTGTTCGTTGATCCAACGGTTTTTTTCGTGATGAAAATGCGCTTCGGAAACGACGAAGCTTCGCATCGGCTCCCGGTCGGCCTCCCCGGCGAACCAGAAGCATTGGAAGCCGTTTTCTTCCAGCACTTGCGCCCACTTGCACGATTCCAGAGAGACGCCGTCCGTTCCGGAAAAGCGGGTGGAGATGAATCCGATGTTTTTTGCCTGGGAAGGGCTGCGATCCATCATAGTGGAGTCGGAACGTTACCATTCATCGGGTGCGAATCTACGGGCATCGTCACCGCTGGAAGATGTCGATTGCTTCGGAGGTATAACAATATATGGTGTAAAGTCAACAGAAAATGTCAATTTATAGTGGGATTGTTGGGCGGGAGGGAGGGGAAGGGATACGCCTTAGGATTTGTTTCGTATTTCGATATTCGGATTTCGGATTTAATGGAACCAAAGGAATTCATGCCCTCCGGGCTTAACCCAAAGCCGGGTCCTCCGGGCCCGGATCTTTACTAGAAGATTGGTCAAAAGGGAAATGCGCTTATCCGGCATCCGAGCCGACACCCATCGGCATCCGGCTCAAGCCTCCTTGAGCTTCATAGATAACCGGAAAGGGAAATACGATTACCCGTCCGCCGATCCAAAGATAAATTGCCGGCATCGTTCTCAGCCCCCCGCCGAATTGACGATACAACCATTTGACCCATCAACCCAATTCGGCGGGCAGTTCGCAGGACTCGGCGCTCTTTTTGGTTTCCACGAAGTGGGCGGCGGCCAGGGCGGCGGTGGAGCCGTCGGCCGCTGAAATCACGATTTGGCGGGCGTATTTTTCCCGAAGATCGCCGATCACGAAAAGGCCGGGGATGGCGGTTTCACACTTGTCGTCGGTGACCACGTATCCGTCTGCGTTCATTTTAACCCCTGCCGGAACCAGTTCATGGTTGGGATGAAAGCCGATGAAGATGAATGCGCCTTCGGCTTCGATTTTCCGCTCTTCTCCGGTAAGGGTGTTCTTTACAGAGACTTGGTTGACGCCGCTGTCGTCGGCAAGGATTTCCGTCAGGACGGAGTTCCAGACCATTTCGATCTTGCATTCGTCCAGGACCCGCTTTTGAAGGATTTTGCTGGCTCTCAGTTCGTCGCGGCGGTGAACCAGATATACCTGCTTGACGAGTTTGGCCAGGTACAGGGCCTCTTCACAGGCGGTGTCCCCGCCGCCCACCACGACCACCGTCTTGTCTCGGAAAAAGAAGCCGTCGCAGACGGCGCAGTAGGAAACTCCCTTGCCGTAATATTTTTCCTCGCCCGGCACGCCGAGCTGCTTCGGATTTCCGCCGGTGGCCAGAATCACGGCGTATCCCCTGAGGGTTTCGCCGTCGGCAAGACGGACCTCGTGAAAGTCCAATCCCGGCTCGATGGCTGCCACTTCGTCGGAGACCACTTCCAGCCCATAGGAGCGGGCATGTTCTGAAAACTTCATCGACAGTTCCATGCCGCTGATATGCTCGAACCCGGGATAGTTTTCCACCTCGTCGGACATGGTCATCTGCCCCCCCTGGGCGCCTTTTTCAACGAGCACGGTTTTCAGGGCCGCTCGCATGGCATAAATGCCTGCGCTCAATCCGCCCGGGCCGCCGCCGACGATGATCAAATCGTAGAGTTCGTTTTCCGTCATGACCCTCTCCTTTATCGATGTCTCTCCCCCGCTGGCCGGCGGGAGTCGAAATCCAAGCCGCACTCACCGGCAGACTAACCGGTACTTCGGGCCGAGTCAACCGGAAGTAAGCCGGAGATCGCAGGATGCAATCCACTCGAGAATGACTTATAGTACCTTATTTGCGCAAGGGGCTCAATTCTGTGGTCGACGGCCCCTTTTTGCACCATCAACCCGATGTGAGGCTGCTTTCGTGTTTGACCGAATCGTCTCTTTTTTTCGACAGTTTCCCGCCAGCTTCTGGGTGCTTTCCCTGGGCTGGTTCGTCAGCGCCCTGGGATTCGGAATCTCCATTCCCTTCGTCTCCATCTACTTCCACGGCGCCCTTGGCCTGAGTCTGGCTCAGATCGGCCTCTTCTTCGGATTTCTGGCCGTGGTGAGGAGCTTTTTTCAACTGCTCGGCGGAGAGATTTCCGACCGATTCGACCGCAGAAAAGCGATGATCCATTACCAGTGGGTGCGTGCCGCCGCGTTTTTGGTCACAGCCGTCGCCATCTACCGGGACTGGGGTTTCTGGCCGGTGGCGGCAAGCATTCTGGTCAATTCGGTGTTCGGCGCCCTGTACCAGCCGGCGGCCAATGCGGCGATATCCGATATTCTGCCGGAGAAAAAAAGACTCGACGGATTCGCCGTTGTCCGATCCTCGGTAAACCTCGGTTGGGCGGCCGGACCGGCCCTGGGAGGATTTCTGGCCGTGGTTTCCTACGGTCTTCTGTTTGTCATGTCGGCAGTGATCACCGCCGCTTCGGCTGTGGTGGTTCTGCTTTTTTTGCGGCTTCCCGAGACCGGGAAGAGCCCGGAGCAGTTTCGTCTCTCGGACCTGGTGGCGGTCCGCGAAGACCCCCTCCTGGCTGTTCATGCGATCTTGATTTTCGTTCTATACCTGGTCCACAGCCAGTTGATCGCTCCGTTTTCGGTGTATGCCGTGGACATGGTTCACATCACCGAGCGCCAGCTCGGCATGCTTTACACGCTAAACGGACTGATGGTGGTCGCGCTTCAGATTCCGATCACGCGGGGCATGTCCAGGGTTTCGCTTACGTCCCAGATGGCCTTGGGTGCTTTGATCTACGCTGCGGGCTACACCAGCATCGGGTTCTGCGACCGTTTCGGTCTGTTCGTCCCGGCGGTGGCGGTGATCACCTTCGGCGAAATCATCATGTCGCCGGCGGCTCTGGCCCTGACATCACGCCTGGCCCCGGAGCACCGGACCGGCCGCTACATGGGAATCTTCGGGTTTGCCGTTGCCGCCGGATGGTCTTTCGGCCCGCTGATCGGGGGCACCATTCTCGACGTCTTCGGCCATATTCATCCCCTGGCATGGTCCCTGATCGCCTCCATGGCCATGGTCCCGGCCGTTGGCTACTGGGTGTTTGCCAGGCGGCTGCCGAAACGGTACGATCTTCCCGAGGTATAGTCGACCATTTGACCGTCAATATTGACGTTGCCGCTGAGTCGCCATAGGATGGATGACCATCCAAATTGGCGCATGGAGACCCCCACATGACAACGAACCCGGAAAAGAAGCCCTTCGACCTTTGTGTCATCGGATGCGGCCCGGCCGGTTTTGCCGCGGCCATGCGCGCGCTGGACGCCGGCAAGGACGCCTGCATCATCGAGGGCGGCGAGATCGGTGGAACCGGCGTGATGTGGGGCGCCCTGGCCTCCAAAACCATGTGGGAGCTGGCCAAGGACTATGCCGTTGCCGCCAAAGTCGACCGGGGATACCGGGCCTCCGGACTCACGGCAGATTACCGGGCGGTTCGAAACAGCGTGCTTCAGGCCGTCAAGGAAAAGCAGTATCAGATGCTGTCCCAAATCGAGACGTTCTCCCCCCGGCGGTGGTCCGGCAAGGGCTCCATCTCTTATATCAGGGGGTGGGGGGCATTTCAGTCCGCCGACACGGTTGAGGTGCGCCTTGTTGACGGCGGCACTGAAACCGTCTCCGCCGACTTTTTTCTGATCGCTACCGGCTCCCGCCCCCGGGAGTTTCCGGGCATCGAAACAGACGGCGTGCGGGTGTTGAACTCAGACCACGTGTTGAACCTCACAGAGTTTCCCCGCCGAATGATGATCATCGGCGCCGGCATCATCGGCTGCGAGTATTCGGCCATCTTTTCCAATTTCGGCCAAACCAAGGTGTTTTTGGCCGACCATGCCGAGCGGGTCATCCCTTACGAGGATGACGACATCAGCGACTTTGTCAGCACCCACCTCAGGGCAAACGGCGTGACGATCTTTCAGACGGCCAATCTGCAGCAGATCGTCGAACGTCCGGACCACCTGGAGGTCTTCCTCGATTTTGCAGACGGTCGTTCCGAGGTGGTGGAGGTCGACACGGTTCTGATCTCCATCGGCCGGACCCCTAACATCGAAAAGCTCAACCTGGACGGTATCGACGTCACCCCCAACGAGCAGGGCGTACTGCAAACCGATGAGAACTGCCGTGTGACGCGCAACGTCTATGCCTGCGGGGATGTCACCCACCACCCGAATCTGGTGAACCTGGCCGAAATGGAAGGCCGCTACGCGGTCAAGCACATGTACGGCTTTGCCCGGCATTCCCTGAACTACGACAACATGTCCACGGTAATGTTCTTCCGGCCGGCGGTGGCCGCCGTGGGCCTCAACGAAAAGGGGTGCCGGCGCCGGAACATTGCCTATCGGGTCGCTTCCTACGGAAATGCTTTAGTCAGCCGGGCCATCGCCATGCGGGCGACCGACGGTTTTTCCAAGATCATCGTCAGCAACGATGAAGAGCAGCGTCTGCTGGGGATGCGGGCCGCAGGTCCCATGGCCTCCAACAACATCATGACCATCGCCCTGCTCATGGACCACGCCCCCAACTTGGCCGACGCCTTGAAAACCGTCCACCCTCACCCGACCATGTCCGAGGGAATCCAGGAGTGCCTTCGGGTCCTTCTGGAAAAATCGGTCTTCAAGGAAAAAGCCTTTCCGGACCTGGTCAAGGTGCGTAGCTGGGCGCCTGAAGAAGAAGGTTGATTGGTCAATGCGTCGATGGGTTGATTCGGAACGGCTCCGACCCGCCAGAAAATCGCCCGGCTGACCATTCGAACGCACAACGATTTAACCAATCAACCACTCAACCAACAACGACAACCCGGCCCGGTTCATCCTGCAGGGCCACGCTGAGTGCCGCCCGGCTTGCGTTGAGCACCGGGGCCACGGCGGCAACCGCCTTTTCCGGGCAGTTGTTGGTCTGGCTCAAGTGGGCGAGGATCACGTGGGAAAGGCCGTCGTGGAGCAGCGCCGCCAAGAGGCCCCGGGAGGCTTCGTTGCCCAAATGGCCGAGTCGGCTTTTGATCCGCTGCTTCAGGGGCCAGGGATAGGGGCCTTCTTCGAGCATCCGAAGATCGTGGTTGGTCTCCAGGATCAGCAGTCGGCAGCCCTTGAGACGTTCTTTGACCAGGGCCGTGGCGACGCCCAAGTCGGTGGCTAGTCCGATCTTGAGCCCGTTGCAGGAAAAGGTGAACCCGGATGGTTCGGCGGCATCGTGGGAGACTGAAAACGGATCGATCCAGAGATCGTCGAGGGCAAAGCCCGCGCCGGGCTGGAACGTTCTAAGATCGGCGATTTTCCCGATGGAAGGCGGCAGACTGTCGCGGGTTTTCCCGGTCATGTAGACCGGCAGCTTGTAGCGCCGGGACATCACGCCGACTCCGTGGATATGATCGGCATGCTCGTGGGAGACGATCATCGCGTCGAGCCGTTCCGGGGAGAGCCCTCGGGCCTGCATCCGCCGCTCGAGTTCGATTCCGGAAAGGCCGGCGTCGACAAGAATCGACGTGGCCCCGTCCGAGAGGTAGATTGCGTTGCCCCGGCTCCCGCTGGCCAGGGTGCAAACGGTGAATTCGGTGTGGTCTGGCGGTGCTGTGGAGGCTGCTTTATCCATGGCAAGCGCTATTCAAGCAGGCGGATGATTGGTTGATTCGTTTATTGGTCAAATGGGAAAAGCAATGGAATACCGGAGAATCCCCGCCTTTTTGTATTCGACCATTTGACGATTCAACCATTTAACCAATCACCCAACACCGGTCGAGCCGAATCCGCCGCTGCTCCTGTCTGTATCGTCCAGACGGTCTACTTCCGAAAGTCGAGCGCGGTATACCCGCTGGATGACCATCTGGGCGATCCGGTCCCCCCGCCGGATGGTATAGAGGGCGTCGCCGAGATTGATCAACGCGATTTTGAGCTCGCCCCGGTAATCGGCGTCGATGGTGCCCGGGGCGTTGATCAGGCTGATGCCGTGTTTGACCGCCAAACCGCTCCTGGGACGGATCTGTGCTTCGAAGCCGGGGGGAATCGCCACGGCGAGCCCGGTCGGAATCATTGCGATCCGGCCGGCTTCCAGACAGAAAGGCGCTTCGACGGCCGCGCAGAGATCCATCCCGGCCGCGTGGGCGGTCATGTATCGCGGCAGGGGAATGTCGGCGTCCTTTTCGGGGTTCAGGCGAAGGACCCGAATGGCGGGAAACGGTTCGTCCATGGTCCGCTGCGCCGGGGAGGCTGTCCGTGCCGGACTGCCTCTCCGGCTGATATGATTCTTTTCGGGGGAAGCTGCCGTCAACTGTTCGCGGCAACCCCAGCGATTGGTTCAATTCAAATAACGGGACACAATATATTGTGGAGTAGACATACCGAATGAGTCGGGAAATGTCAATGGAAGACAACGGCTCCCGATCCTGCATGCCTCCGGCTGGTGTCCGTGGGGACCCGCCAGGATCCAGGATCTATCTAACGAAGAATTGCTTCAGGGATGTCTTTTTCACTGATCGGTCCCAAGACGGTCAGGGACATGGGGCTTTCTTCCATCAGACGCTGGCCCAGGGCCTGGATCTCTTCTGAGGTGACGGCGTCGACCCCGCGGATGACCTCGGTCATCGGGATGTCCCGTCCGAAGTGAATTTCGTTTTGGGCCAAGCGGACCATCTGATTGTCGACGCTTTCGGTGGACAGCAGCAAATTGCCTTTGGTGAATTCCTTGGCGTCGTCGAGTTCGGCCGATGTCACCGGGGCGGCGCCCATCTGCCGGATGTGATCCAGCAGCAGTGCGGCCGCGGTGGCGGCGTGCTTCGCGTCCACTGCGACATAGGCGCCGAACATGCCTGTATCGACAAAGGACGAGACAAAGGAATAGACTGCGTAGGCCATCCCCCGCCGTTCGCGGATGTCCTGAAACAGGCGGGAGCTCATGTTTCCGCCCAGGATCGTGTTCATCAGTGCAAGGGCGTAGCGGGAAGGGTCGGTAATGGAAACGCCGCCGGTGACGGCGCAGATATGCACCTGCTCCAGGCGGCGGCGGTGTCGGGCCAGCCGGCGCCTTCCTGCCGGTGCCACCCGGCTTGGAAATCCGTTCCCGGACGAGGGGATCGATTCGAAGGGGGCGGCCACCAGGTCCGCGAAATTTTCGTGATCCAGGTGGCCGGCCGCGGCGATCACGATCCGCTCCGGCTGGTAGTATTTCCGGAAGAAGGCAACGATGTTTTCCGCCTCGAAGCGGGCGATGTTCTCCCTCGGGCCGAGAATCGAGCCGCCGAGGGAATTCCCCCCCCAGAAAGACTCGCCGGCCAGCACATGAATGTATTCTTCGGGGCTGTCTTCGACCATCCCGATTTCCTGGAGGATCACGGGGCGCTCCCGCTCCACCTCCATGCCGTCGAACACCGAGTTGAGGAAAATGTCGGTTAGAATGTCGACCATGGTGCCTACATGCGAATCGATAACCTTGGCATGGTAGCAGGTGCTTTCCATGGTCGTGAACGCATTGGTCTGGCCGCCGATGGCGTCGAATTCCTTGGCGATCTGGTAGGCGGACCGCTTTTGGGTTCCCTTGAAGATCATGTGCTCGATGAAGTGGGAAAGGCCGCTTTCTTCCGGGGTTTCGTCCCGGGCACCCACGTCCACCCATACCCCCATGGAAACACTCCTGACCTGGGGGATGGACTTGGTGAGCACCCGGATTCCGTTGGAAAGGACCGTCTTATTGACCGGAGGTTCCATCTTCTTCTTCCAGCACGGCCTTGTGGCTCAGTCGGATCTTGCCGTCTCTGGAAATCTCCAGGACCTTGACCTTGAGCGGGTCTCCTTCCTTGACCACGTCGCTGACGCGCTTGATTCGGTGGGTAGACAACTGGGAGATGTGCACCAGGCCGTCGGTGCCCGGCATGAACTCGACAAAGGCCCCGAAATCAGTGACCTTGACCACCTTGCCGTCGTAGATTTCTCCGATCTCGGGCTCCTTGGTGATTTCCTCGATGCGCCTTTTGGCGGCCTCGCCGTCTTCGGCGTTGACCGCGGCGATCTTGACCGTCCCGCTGTCGTCGATTTCGATGCGGGTGTTGGTTTCCGCCTGCAGGGCGCGCACGACTTTGCCGCCCGGGCCGATGATGTCCCGGATCTTGTCCGGATTGATGGTGATGGTGAACACCTTCGGCGCGTAGGGAGAGATGTCATTTCGAGGGTGGTCCAGGGTCGCCACCATCCGTTCGAGGATGAACAGCCGCCCCTCCCGCGCCTGGGAAAGGGCCGTTTTGAGAATGTCCCGGGAAAGCTCTTTGATCTTGATGTCCATCTGCAGGGCCGTGATGCCGTCGGCGGTCCCGGTCACCTTGAAGTCCATGTCGCCGAAGTGGTCCTCGTCGCCGAGGATGTCGGAAAGAACCACCACCTGGTCGCCTTCTTTGATGAGGCCCATGGCGATGCCCGATACCGGTGCGGTGATCGGCACGCCGCCGTCCATCAGGGCAAGACTGGCCGAACAGACGGTGCCCATGGAAGACGACCCGTTGGACTCGAGCACCTCCGAAACGATCCGGATGGTGTAGTCGAAATCCTCCTTGGCCGGCAGGATCCGCTCGATGGCACGGGTCGACAGGCCCCCGTGGCCGATGTCCCGCCGGCTGGGGCCAACCATCCGCTTGACCTCGCCCACGGAATAGGGCGGAAAGTTGTAGTGGAGCATGAACTGGCGGAACTCCTCGCCGATCAGGGTTTCCACCCGTTGTTCGTCCGGGCCGGAGCCGAGGGTCAGCACCCCGAGCACCTGGGTTTCTCCCCGGGTGAACAGGGCGCTGCCGTGGGGCCGGGGAAGCAGGCCCACCTCGCAGGTGATGGGCCGGATTTCGTCGAACTTCCGGCCGTCCAGACGCCGGCCCTCCTTGAGAACCAGCTCGCGGGAGACCTTTTTTTGAAGGTCTCCGAGAATTTCGTAGACTTCTTTTTTCCGGTCCTGGTAAGTTTCTCCCAGGGATTCGAAAATTTCCGCCTTGAGGCTGCGAACGGCCTGCTGGCGGCTCATCTTGTCGGCAACGGTGACTGCCTGCTTAATCCGTTCCGCGGCATCGGCTTCGATCTTGCGGGCCAGCTCCTCGTCTTTTTCCGAAGGCACGAAGGCAATTTTCTCCTTGCCCAGGGTTTCTCTGAGCTTTTCCTGAAGATCGATCAGGGGCTGAATGGCCTCATGGCCGCGGAAGATCGCCTCGAGCATGTCCTCTTCGGAGGCGAATCTGCTTCCGCCTTCAACCATGACCACGCCCGTCCGGGAACCGGCCACGATGATGTTGATGTCGCAGCGGTCATATTCGGTGACCATGGGATTGATCTTGAATTCTCCGTCGATGAGCCCCACCCGCACGCTGGCAATGGGACCTTCGAATGGAATGTCGGAAATTTCCAGGGCCGCCGACGCGCCGACCATGGCCAGGACATCGGGATCGTTTTCCTGGTCCATGGACAGCACCGTTGCAATCACCTGGGTTTCAAATTTGTATCCCTTGGGAAACAGGGGGCGGATCGGCCGGTCGATCAGCCGGGCCGTCAGGGTTTCCTTTTCCGACGGCCGACCGATCTCCCGGCGAAAATAGTTGCCCGGAATCCGCCCGGCGGCATAAATCTTTTCCTGATATTCGACTGACAGAGGCAAAAAACCGACATCCCGCTCGTCTCTGGCCGACACCACCGTGACCAACACCACGGTCTCTCCATAGCTGACCACCACCGACCCTGAGGCCTGCTGGGCCACCTTGCCGGCCTGTACACTCAGGGGCTTTCCCCCTACATCCGCTTTCAATAAAACTTCCATAAATCTCTCCCTCTACCTTTCCCGCACAGGCCCCTGCCCGGCGGATTTCAGCCTTATCAGACAAACGCCGGCGCCGGACGCCCCATTGCGCCCTGTCTTTTCCCTGCGCCGTTTTCCGCTGAAGACTATCGTCTCAGTCCCAGTCGCTCCAAAATGGCCCGGTACCGCTGAATGTCCTTACCCTTGACATAGTTGAGCAGCCGGCGGCGGCGGCCCACCAGCATCAGCAGGCCTCGACGGGAATGATGATCTTTTTTGTGAACCTTCATGTGCTCGGTGAGATACTGGATTCGATGGGTGAGCAGCCCGATTTGTACTTCCGGGGATCCGGTGTCCGTTTCGTGAAGCTTGTGTTGTTCGATCAAGCCTTTTTTGTCTTCCGTTGAAAAAACCACTTTTTTCGCCTCCTGTGCAGTGTCTTTATTCTTTTGTAAATACGCCGCAGTAAGTATATCGATCCGGGTCGTTTCCCGCCTCTAAGACCGCCACCAGGCGATCCCCGGAATCGACCACCTTGAATGCGCCCTTGGCCGGACCGGCAAGATCCGATGTCGTGATCGTCCGGCCGAAGGAGATCTTTTCGACCACCTGTCGATCTGCAACCGCCGCCGGCATGCTGCGAAGCGCCGAAGCCATGGGCAGGATCCGCGCGGCCAGGCTGCCGGCCTGCGCCTCTTGCTCGATCTGCTCCAGCGTCAGGGCCTCGTCGATCGAAAACCCGCTGCTTTTCAGCCGCCGCAGGGTTTTCAGATGGCCGCCGCAGCCGAGGCGACGGCCGATGTCCGCGCATAAGGTGCGGATGTAGGTGCCGGCCGAACAGGTCACGTCGAGTTCAATCTGCGGCAGATCGACGCCGATGACCTTGATGGACCGGATCTGAACCGCTCGCGCCGGTTTTTGGACCGGCGTCCCTTTCCGCGCTAGCTTGTACAACGGAACGCCCCGATGTTTCAACGCAGAAAACGCCGGGGGCTGCTGGCGAAACTTCCCCCGGAACGCTTCCACGGCGGCCCGGATTTCCGCGATATCCGGCTTTCCGGGATCGCATTCGGCCACCACCGTTCCGGTGGCATCCTGGGTGTCGGTTTCTACGCCCAGGGTCATCAAGGCCCGGTAACGCTTCTCGCTGTCGAGAAAAAACCGGGCCAGGCGGGTCGCCCGATTCAGGCAGCAGACCAGAACACCGGTGGCGAAGGGGTCCAGTGTTCCGGCATGGCCTGCCTTGCGGGCGCCGGCCGCTTTTTTTACCCTGGAGACGACCTTTGCCGAGCTGATCCCCTCGGGTTTGTCGACCAGGAGAATCCCGTCCAGATCCATTTCGGACGCACCTGTATCACCCCGGTCAGAGGGTGTTGGCCAGACGGATCAGGTCCGACTTGATCCTCGAGAGCCGATCCTCGACGCTGTAGCCGGCGGCGCTTGCATGACCCCCGCCGCCGTATGCGGCGGCGAACCGGGCAACATCGACGCTGCCGTCGGACCGGAGACTGACATGGTAGCGATGACCATGGCCGGTCTTCGGAGCTCCATTTTCATTTTCCTGGATCAGGGCGGCCACCTTGACGTCTTCGATGCTCCGGGCATAGTTGATCAGGCCGTCGCTGTCCTCGGGCCGGGTGCCGGTTTCCTCGAGCATGTCCCGGGTCAACACCATCATGGACAGCTTCCCATTGGGTGCCAGTTCGATGGAGTCCAGCGCCAGGTTCAACAGTTTGATGCGCCCCAAGGAATAGGTGCCGTACACTTGTTTGGCGACCCGATAGGGGTCTACGCCGAGGCCCACCATTTTTTCGCATATGGCAAACGCCGCCTGGTTCGTGTTGGAAAACCGGAACGAACCGGTGTCGGTCAAAATGCCGGTATAGATGGCTGCAGCAATGGAAGCGTCCATTTCCACGCCCAGCCGCTGAATGAGCCGATACAAAATTTCGGCAGTGGCGCAGGCTGTTTCGTCTACGATGCGATGGTGGCCGAACCCGGTATTGGTGACGTGATGGTCGATGTTGAGAATCACCGGGAGCTTTGAAACCTGCTCCGCCGCTTCCCCGACACGCTCCAGATTTCCGCAGTCGAGGATGACCGCCGTGTCAAACTGGGCGAAATCCTCGATGCGGCGGACCACCTGATCCACCAGAGGAAGAAATCGGTAGACGGCCGGAATCGGCGTTTCGTTGTACAGAACCGCTTCTTTTCCCAGCCGTTTCAGGGCCACGCCCAGGGCGACCAGGGAGCCGATGGCGTCTCCGTCCGGGTTGGTATGGGATACCAGCAGTACCCGGCGGCTTTTTTTCAGGCAAAGAAGCAGTTCATCCATCGTGGGACCTGATATCGTTCAGCAGTTCTTCGATCCGCGATCCATAGTCGTAAGAGGTGTCGTAAAAGAACTCGAAATCCGGCATGTAGCGCAGGTCGAGCTCTCTTCCCAGAAACCGCTTGAGCACGCCCTGTGCCTGGAAAAAGGCGCCGGCCACCTCTTCCGGGCTTCCTTTCCCCCCTGTCATGACAAAGTAGACGCGGCCATGTCGCAGGTCCTTGGACATTTTCACGCCGGTGATCAGCACCCACTGCAGGCGCGGATCCTTGACCTCCCGGAGAAGGATGTCAGACAGGGCCCGCTGAATCAACGCTGCGACGCGATCGGCCCGAGCATACGGTCTCATATCGTCATGAGCTCCATTTCCGAATCGACGATCTCGGCAAGGCCCGCATCGTCGATCATGTTCAGGATCTTGTCGAGTTTCGAGTTGACCAGCGAACGGCTGTTGCCGACCAGGGCGAAGCCGATTTCAGCCCGGTGGTATACGTCGTTGGCGCCGACCTCGGCCACCGATGCATTGAATCCGTTCCGGACCTTGGCGATGACTGCCTTGACTACCCTTCTCTTTGCTTTCAGGCTGCGGCAGTCGTGGATCCGCAACGTGATGACGCCAAACCCGATGACCATGTTGGGGTACCGTTACCGGATAACGCGTTACTTTAACTCCGGTTTGATTTCTTCAAGGTAGTAGCATTCCATGATGTCGCCGACCTTGATGTCGTTGAACTTTTCAACGTTGATGCCGCATTCGTAGCCGCTGGCCACCTCCTTGATGTCGTCCTTGTAGCGGCGCAAAGAGCCGATCTTCCCGTCGTAGATGATGACCCCTTCTCTCAGAACTCGGATGTTCTGGTTCCGTTGGATGCGGCCGTCGGTCACATAGCAGCCGGCGATGGTTCCCACTTTCGGCACGTGGAAGGTCTGTCGCACCTCGGCTCGGCCCAGCAGCCGTTCTTCGAAGGTCGATTCCATCATGCCGACCATGGCGTCCTTGATGTCCTTGATGGCGTTGTAGATCACGTCGTAGAATCTCATGTCGACGTGTTCTTCCTGGGCCATTTCGTGCACCTTCGGGTTCGGGCGGACGTTGAATCCCAATATGATGGCATCGGAAACCGCTGCCAGCGAAACATCGGACTCGGTGATCGTTCCCGTGGCCGAATGGATCACATTGATCCTGACCTCCTCGGTGGACAGGTCCGTGAGAGAATCCTTGAGGGCCTCGATGGAGCCGTGGACATCGGCCTTGATGATCAGGTTCAACTCCTTGACGTCTTCTTCCTTCATTTTGTCAAAGAGGCTCTCGAGGGTGACCCGGCTCGACTTGGCAAGCTCCAGGGCCCGCTGCTTGCCCAACCGGTGTTCGCTGACCTGCTTTGCCGCCTTTTCGTCCTCCAAGGCCACCATCTCGTCTCCGGCGACCGGCACTCCGGAAAGGCCGAGGATCTCCACGGGGATGGACGGCCCGGCCGAATCCACATGCTGACCGCGGTCGTTGATCATGGCCCGGATCTTTCCGTAGTGGACGCCGCAGACCACGGACTGTCCTGTGGAAAGCGTTCCACCCTGGATCAACACCGTGGCCACCGGACCGCGGCCGGAGTCGAGCTTGGCCTCGATGACATGGCCCCGAGCGAGCTTGTCCGGATTGGCCTTGAGCTCCAGCACCTCGGCTTGAAGCAGGATCATATCGAGCAGTTCGTCGATGCCGGTTTTTTGTTTGGCAGACACATGAACGAAGATCGTGTCTCCGCCCCAGTCTTCGGGCACGAGACCCGACTCGGCAAGCTGGCGAATGACCTTGTCCGGATCGGCATTGGCCTTGTCGATCTTGTTGATCGCCACGATGATCGGGACCCCCGCCGCCCGGGAGTGGTTGATCGCCTCGATGGTCTGGGGCATGACCCCGTCGTCTGCTGCCACGACCAGGACCACGATATCGGTGACCCCGGCGCCGCGGGCGCGCATGGCGGTAAAGGCTTCGTGGCCGGGCGTGTCGAGAAAGGAGATCAGGCCGCTGGCGGTCGGCACCGAGTATGCACCGATATGCTGCGTGATGCCGCCGGCCTCGGTTTCAGTCACATGAGTTTTTCGAATGACATCCAGAAGCGAGGTCTTGCCGTGATCGACGTGGCCCATGATGGTGACCACCGGATACCGGGTGACCCGCTCTCCGGCCTCGTCTTCTGCGATAGCGCTGAGTACGGCTTCCTCTTCGAAGGCTGCCCTTTCCACCTCATAGCCGAACTCGGCGGCGACCAGGGAGGCGGTTTCAAAATCGATGGTCTGATTGACCGTCGCCATCACCCCCATGGTCATCAGTTGTTTGATCATGTCGCCGGCTTTGATGCCCATTCGCTTTGCCAAGTCCGACAGCATGATGGCTTCGTCGATCTTGATCCGCCGCTTGATGGCCTTGGGTGTCGTGATCTGGGTCTTCTGGCCCTTTGCCGGCTTTGCCTTGGCCGCTTTTCGTCCCTTTTTCCCGCGGACCTTGGCTGCGTCGTAGAGGTCCTGGCCTTCGACGACTTCCTTTCGGCGGAAGGAAATTTTCTTCTTGAAGAATTTTTTGTCCCGTGACGGCTCTTCGGTTTTTTTCCGGCCCCGTCGGTCGGGCTTTTCGGACTCCGAGGCAGCCACCGGAGGCGATTCCGGCTCCGGGGTCGGCTCGTGCTTCGGTTCAGAAGGTTTGACCCTCTCCGGCGGCGGTGCCACCGGAAGCTTGATGATTTTGGCGGCAGCCTCCTTTTTCCCCTTCTTTTTTTTGGCCGGTTTTGCCGGGGCCTCTTTTTCAGCCTCGGAAGGCTCCGGTGAAGCTTCGGCCGAAGGTTCCGAAGGCTCTTCGGCCGCCGGACCGGCTTCGGCTTCGGCAGCAGGCTCGGTCTTACTTGCCTCCTCTTCCGGCGCGGCCTCTTCTTTTTCCGGCTCCTGGATCTCTTCGGGTTCAGGCGCGGAGAGGGCTTCGGCTTCAGGGGCCCCTTGTGCCTGCGTAGCGACTTGCGAAGCGGCTTCTTCGGCCTCTTCGGCAGTTTCCGGCGCGGTCTCTTCGACCGGCGCGGCTTCGGGTGCCTGCTTTTTCCGACGGCGAATGACGGTCGGCTTCACCCGAGTCACTTCCACAGCGACGTCTCCTGCTTTTTTGCCGCGGAGCGCCTTCTTTATTGAATCGACCTCTTCCTCGTCGAATGCACTCATATGGCTTTTTACTTCGAAGCCGTTTTCACGGAGCTGTTCGATGAGAACTTTATTGGTCATGTTCAATTCTCTGGCAAGTTCATAGACTCTGATCTTTGCCATTCATCCCCCTCGGGTCCTTTTCGGTGACGGGCATTTTCCTCAAGAAGAAGCGCCGTCGTTGTTTTCTTCTTTTTCTTCTTCGGTCTCCGGAAGCATTTCTTGTTTTTCGGATCCGGACGCCTCGTCTTCCACCTGGGCGGCGGGTTCGGCCCCCCCTTCCGGGAGGTCCGATGTTTCCTCAGAAGAATCCTGTTTTTCCGGGGGCTCTTTGCCGGCTTCAGTTTCTTGGTCTTCTTCAGGCGCTCTTTCAGGCTCCCCGCCGCCGGCCGCCGCCGCTTCTTTCTCTTCGGCTTCCGCCTGTGCGGCGGCTTCTGCAGCAGCTTGAGCCTCCTCGATCAGGGACACCGCCTTTTCTTCATCCATGTCCCGGATCTGCATCAATTCTTCCACACTGGCCCGGCCGAGTTCTTCGACAGAGAAGAGACCGCTTTCATAAAGGGCGTCGGCCAGGCCGATGCTGACCCCCTCCATATTCATCAACGACTCATATCCGTCCTTCATGGCCTGGCTGTAGCGGCTTTCGCTCTTCACATCCAGGTGCCATCCGGTCAGCTTCGACGCCAGACGGACGTTTTGTCCTCTTTTGCCGATGGCAACGGAAAGAAATTCGTCCGGCACGATGACCTCCATGGACTGGTTTTCTTCGTCGATGATCACCCGGGAGATCTCCGCCGGGGCCAGGGCGTTGCAGACGAATTTGGCCGGATCCACATGCCACGGAATGATGTCGATCTTTTCTCCCCGAAGCTCCTGGACGACGTTTTGCACCCGGCTTCCTTTCATGCCAACGCAGGCGCCGACCGGGTCGATGTCCAGATCATTGGAGGAGACGGCGATTTTCGCCCGGCTGCCGGGTTCTCGGGCGGCGGTGACGATGTTAACGATTCCCTCGCTGATTTCCGGAACCTCGGTTCGAAACAGGTGAATCAAAAATTCGGGATGGGTCCGGGACAGAATAATCTGGGGACCCCGCGACTCGTGAAGCACATCCACGATGTATGCCCTGATCCGGTCCCCGCGGCGGTAAGACTCCCGGGGAACCTGCTCCCGGGTCGGAAGCACGCCTTCGGTCTGCCCCAGGTTGACGATGAGATTTCCCTTCTCTATGCGCTGGACGATGCCGTTGATGACCTCGCCCTTCCGGTCGATGAAATTGGTAAACACCGCATCCCGCTCGGCGTCTTTCATTTTCTGGATGATCACCTGCTTGGCGGACTGGGCCGCGATCCGCCCGAAGGTGGTGGTATCCATTTTGACCCCGAGACTGTCTCCGACCTCGCACTCGGGATCGAGCTGCCGGCCCTCTTCGATGCCGATCTCCAGATCAGGTTCAGCGACCTCTTCGACCACTTCCTTGAACTGGAAGACTTCAAGTTCGCCGTTTTCCTCGTTGTACTGGACTTCGATGTCGACACTGCTTCCGAAGCGCTTGCGCGCGGCGGACCGCAACGCCTCTTCCAGGGCCTGAATCAGAATTCCCCGGTCGATTCCCTTGTCCCTGCTGACCTGTTCGACCACACGTTTTATGTCTGCGATAAACATCCCTATTCTCCGTCTACCAGTCGAGCCCTACGAATTTGCTTCAGGGGTATTGCAACGGCGCCCTCGACCGTCTCCAGCAGGACCTCTCCTCCGGAGACGCCCTTCAGAATGCCGGTAAAGTTTTTCTTCCCTTGCCACGAAGGTGAAACGCTGATCTTTGCCCTTCGATCCCGAAATCGATCGTAGTCGGAAGTTTTTCCCAGGGGACGCTCCGGTCCAGGGGACGAAACCTCCAGGCTGTAAGGCCCGATGTCGTCGAGGCTCACGTCGAGCCAGTCGCTTACCTGGCGGCTGATCCAGGCGCAGTCTTCCAGGGAGACTCCTTCCGGTCTGTCGATGTACAGCCGAAGCACCCGACCGCCGCGGTCCCGAAGATATTCGGCATGAACCAGTTCGATGCCTTCTGCTGCGCACAGCGGTTCGGCAAACCGGTTGACCCGTTCTATCACCAGCGCTTCCTTTTCCGGCCCGGTCATCCGGCCGTCCCGACGGCGGTCATCCGCTGCGGGGGGAAGATCTTTTTTCTTGCTTGCCGACAAAGCCGCCCCTTTAAAAAACAAAAACGGGCACTCGCCCGTTTCGGTTAATCCAAGATGGTCGGTCTACTTGTTGTTGGATCGGAGAACGCTATCCGTTCATGGTGTCACCATCCGTTCATCAACCTAGCCCGTAAATCCAACCATCTCAGACAAACCCAAAACCGAAAACGGCGTAAAATTCTGTGGAGCGGGCAACGAGATTCGAACTCGCGACACCAAGCTTGGGAAGCTTGTACTCTACCAGCTGAGCTATGCCCGCAAACCAGACGAAATAAATAGGACAAAAAACTAGAGTTGTCAATAGGTTTCTAGTTCAGGAAAGGAGGCGCCGAATAGAAAGCAGCTCGTTTCGGATGGCTTGGATATCGAAGTCGCCGGAGCCGGCTGCTGAAGCGGTTCTTGCGTTTCCCAGAACGCGGCGGGCGCCTTCGATGGTGAATTTTTTTTCGTACAGGAGGTTCTTGATGGTCAGAACGGTTTCGATGTCCTTTTTCCGATAGAGGCGCTGCCCCGACGGGGTCCGCTTCGGGTGCATCCTCCGAAACTCGTTTTCCCAGAACCGAAGGACATAGGCGGGAACACCGGTGATCCGACTGACCTCGCCGATTCGAAAATAGAGCTTGTCCGGGATCTGGACTTTTTCCATCGTCCCTCGGCCATGGGGTGGAATGCATCTCAGGTCTTTGACGAAGCGATTCTACCACAAATCGGTCCGATCACCAACGCTCCTCCGCCGGCGCTACCCTGGAAGGACGGCGTTGAATTCCTCGAGAAGCGCTTTGCAGATCTTCTGGTGAAGATGGTTGACCGACTCATCCTCTAAGGTCTTTTCATGGGAGCGGTAGGTGATGCGGAAGGACAGACTCTTTTTTCCCTGGGCAACGGGAGAGCCGGTGAACACGTCAAACAGAGCGACGCTTTCCACCAGCGGTTCGTTCATGTCTTCCAGTCGCTCAAGAATCCGCCTGGCCTCGGTATCTTCATCCAGAATCAAGGTGATGTCCCGGGAGACCGCCGGGAAGCGGGGGATCGGTGCGGCGGAAACCGTATCCGGCATTTGGCCGTGAAGCCGCTTCAGTTCGATTTCGAACAGAAACACGGTCTGATCGATATCGAAGTTTTTCATGACCGCCGGACGCAATTCTCCCACGATGCCGATGTTCTCGCCCCGGGCCAGAATTCGGGCGCTGCGGCCCGGGCGGAAATAGTCGCAAGCCTTGTCGGGCAGTCGGGTAAATCCGACCCCGTCCACCGAAAGCCCCTCCAGGAGGCCTTCCACCGCCCCTTTGATGTCGTAAAAATCGCACGGCGCATCTTCGCTGTGCCAGGCCAGCGGAAACCGTCTGCCGGTCTGGATCCCGCCGAGGATTTCGATCTCTTCGGGCAGCTGGCCCGCGCCGTTGTCGATAAACGCCTTGCCGATTTCGAAAAGCTTCAAATCCCGCATCTGTCGGGTCAGATTGCGGCGCGCGGTTTCCAGCAGCCCCGACGTCAGGGTCGTCCGCATCACGGCTTGGTCCTCGGTCAAAGGATTGAGCAGGGCGACGGTCCGCCTGCGCCGGTCCTGCGGACCGAGTTGAAGCAGATCCACCGATCGACTTCCGGCAAAACTGTAGTTCACCGTTTCGGTAAATCCGAAGCCGGTCAGCAGCGTTCGAATCCGGCCGCGAAAATCGCGTCCTTCCGTCCTGGGGGGCTTTTGGGCCGGAATCAGGGGGGACGTCTGGGGGATGCAGCCGTAGCCCCACAGGCGGGCGACTTCTTCCATGAGGTCCTCGGGCCGGTGGACGTCCACGCGAAAGCTGGGCACGGAAACGGATAGGGCGCCGTCTTTTTTGCCGGCTACGGGAAAATCGATCGACGCAAGCAGGCCGGTGATCTGTTCCGCGGTCAGATCGGTGCCGAGCAGGCGATTGGTGGCTTCTGCAGAAAGAGACAATGTCGTGGCGGGAGTCGGCTTCGGGTGGACGTCGACGATCCCTCCGATCAATTGCCCCCCGCCGATTTCGGCGGTCAGCGCCGCTGCCCGTTTCAGGGCCGTGAGGGTGCCTTCCGGATCGACCCCCCGCTCGAATCGATGGGAGGCGTCGGTGCCCAGCCCAAGGGCTTTGGCCGTCCGGCGGATGCTGGCCGGATGAAAGTACGCGCTTTCGATGAGCACCCGGGAGGTGCCGGGATCGATCTCGGAGTTTTCTCCGCCCATGACGCCGCCGACGGCCACCGGCTTTTCTCCGTCGCAGATCATCAGCATATCGGAGGTTAAAGAGCGCTCCTTGCCGTCCAGGGTGGTGAACGCCTCCCCGGGCGCCGCCGTTCGCACCACGATCCGGTGTTGGGCCAGCCGGTCAAAGTCGAAGGCGTGCAGGGGCTGCCCTGTTTCCATCATGACGAAGTTGGTGATGTCTACGATGTTGTTGATCGGCCGGAGGCCGACGGAAAGCAGCCGCTGTTGAAGCCAATCCGGAGAAGGGCCCACCGCAACCTCGCAGACCAGGGCGGCGGCGTAACGCGGGCAGTGATCCGGCGCTTCGATGGTCACCGACGTGTAGTCTTCGATGCGGCCTTCGGTGGGAGGCAGGGCAATCTCCGGATAGCGCACCCGGGTTCCGCAGATGGCGGCCACCTCCCGGGCGATCCCGATGATGCTCAGGCAGTCGGGCCGGTTGGGGGTCAGTTCGATTTCCATCACCGGATCGGAAAGGTTCAACGCCCGGGCGAGCCGTTCTCCGACAGAGAGGCCGGCGTCAAGGGCCATGATGCCACTTCTATCTTTGCCCAGCCCGAGTTCTGCCTCGCTGCAGAGCATTCCCTCCGAGGCCGCGCCGCGGATGGTCGAGGCCTCCAGGACCGAACCGTCGGCCAGCCGGGTGCCGGGAAGGGCCAGGGCCGACAGCATACCCGCTTCGGCATTAGGGGCCCCGCAGACGACCGTGACGTTGCGATCCTTGATGGCCACGTCGCAGAGGCGAAGTTTGTCCGCATTGGGATGGGGGCGCACCGCTTCGATCCGGCCCACGAAGACCCGGTCCATGTCGTCATAGCGGTCCCAGACCGCGTCCACTTCCAGGCCGGCCATGGTCAGCGCATCGGACAGGCGGTCGATTTCCATGTCGATCGAAACATACTGGCGGAGCCAGGAGAGACTTGCTTTCATTTCAAAACTGCCCCAAGAACCGGATGTCGTTGTCGAAAAAGCGGCGGATGTCGTCGATGCCGTATTTGAGCATGGCGATTCGCTCCACCCCCATGCCGAAGGCAAATCCGGAAATGCGCTCGGTGTCGTAGCCGACGTTTTCAAACACGGCAGGATGCACCATGCCGGCGCCCAGCACTTCCAGCCAGCCGGTCTGGGAGCAGACCCGGCAGCCTTCTCCCCGGCAGATCACACACAGGATGTCGACTTCCGCGCTGGGTTCGGTGAACGGAAAAAAGCTTGGACGGAACCGCAGGCTCGTCTTTTCGTCGAACATCTCGTGGACGAAGGTCGTCAGCACGCCTTTCAGATCCCCGAAGGTGATGCGGTCGTCGACCAGGAGCCCTTCGACCTGGTGGAACATCGGGGTGTGGGTCAGGTCCGAATCGCAGCGAAACACCTTTCCCGGGGCGACGACCCGCACCGGCGGCGGCTGTTTTTCCATGATCCTGACCTGGATCGGAGAGGTGTGGGTCCGCAGGACGATGTCTTCGGAAACAAAGAACGTGTCCTGCATGTCCCGGGCCGGATGGTCCTTGGGAAAGTTGAGCGCCTCGAAGTTGTACCAGTCCTTTTCCACCTCCGGCCCTTCGGCCACGTCAAACCCGAGGCGAAGAAAGATTTCACAAATTCGATTGGTGATCTGGGTGATCGGGTGCACATGCCCGGGCCGGGGATTGCGGCCGGGCAGCGAGACATCGATCCGGTCTTCCACCGAAGGGGCGGCGGCCATGGCCTCGACGGCATCGGCAAATGCCTGCTCGAGGGCCTTTTTGACCTGGTTGGCCTTTTTGCCGGCGGCCGGGCGCTCCTCGGGCGGAAGCGACGAGATATTTCGCAGAAACAGGGTGACGCGGCCTTTCCTGCCAAGATAGCGGATGGAAAGCGCGTTGACCGTTTCCGGGTCGGCGGCGGCATCGAGTTCTGCCAGCGCGTCTTCCCGAATCTGTTCGATGGACGGTTCCACAGCGGCCCTCTTGTTCAATAATGATCCGGCGATCCCCGTTTTTCGACGGACGGGGACCCCAAAATCGACGGTCTGTGTCAGTTTGGAATCCCGGGGCGTTCCCGCGGGACCGGATCTGGCAGGCGGCAAAAGGCGCGGGGCGTACTATCCCTGCTGGGCGGCGAGGCTGGCGATCTCACGGAATGCGGCCGGATCGGAAACGGCCAAATCGGCCAGCACCTTGCGATCCAGCGCCACGCCCGCCGTTTTCAGCCCATGAATGAATTTGCTGTAGCTAAGGTCGTTCATCCGGGCGCCGGCGTTGATTCGGGCGATCCACAGCCGCCGGAAATCGCGCTTCCGTGCCTTTCGGTCCCGGTAGGCGTACATCAGGGCCTTGTCCAGGGAGTCCGCGGCCGTTCTAAAGAGCTTGCTCCGGCCTCCGCGAAAGCCCCGGGCCAGCTTCAGCACCTTTTTCCGGCGCCTTCTTGCCTTGAATCCTCTTTTCACTCGCATCTGTCATACTCCTTTACATCCAAAATCGCCGGGGCGACGTGATCACCCGTTGGGGAGAAGCAGCCTTATCTCCCTGACATTGGTTTTGTCAATCACATTCTTTTTGCGCAGGGACCGCTTCCTTTTGCGGGTTTTCTTGGTCAGGATGTGGCTTGCGTGGGATTTGCTAAACATGAATTTGCCGGTTCCTGTTTTTTTGAACCGCTTGGCGGCGGCCCGGTTCGTCTTGATCTTGGGCATCGAAAGTCTCCTTATTGGCCTAAAAACAACGATGGCGTGAGCATGGAAAAGATCAGCGCACGCCACCTTCTCAGTGGTTTTGTCTGCCTTTTGCCGCTGCATGACGGCTACAGCGAATCGACGCGGTGTGCTGCCGCCGGCGGAAGCATATTCCGCCGGTAAAGGTCACCTCGGAGCCAGGACCATCACCATGGTGCGTCCTTCGAATTTGGGGGGCTGCTCCAAGACGGCCATGTCTTCGGTTTGTTCATAGATCCGCTCGAGCACATCCCTGCCGAGATCTGAAAGGGTGATCTCGCGGCCCCGGAACATCACCGTGACCTTGACCTTGTCCTTCTTGTCCAGAAAGCGCTTGATGTGGCCGATCTTGACCTGCAGGTCGTGGTCTCCGGTTTTGGGACGGACCTTGATTTCCTTGACCTGGGTCGTGCTCTGCTTTTTCTTGGCCTCCTGCTGCTTTTTGGTCTGCTCGTATTTGTAACGGCCGTAGTCCATGATCTTGCAGACAGGCGGCTTGGCGTTCGGGGAGATCTCCACGAGATCCTGGCCGAATCCCGCAGCCTTTTCCAGGGCTTCGTTCAACGGCACAATCCCGAGCTGATTTCCTTCCGGATCGATCAGCCTGACTTCTCTGGCAAAAATTGCCTTGTTGATCCGGGTTCGCTGGGTCTGTTTCGGTTTAGCTATGCTCACACCTCCTCGGCAGATGGTCTTGCGGAAGCCGCCCGGAGACGGTGCCGCAGATGAACGGCAATTTCCATGCCCGCGCCCCCGGAAGGCGGCAGCGCCTCCTTAGAAGAGCGGGCCGATACGCATTGTGCCTTATCCAACCGCTTGATGAAATGCAAGAAAAAAATATGCAGGGTGCATCTCAGACATCCGCTTTCGGGGCATCACAAATCCCGAAAGTTGAGTCAGGCCCTGTTTCCTTTCTTCTGGGAAAGGGTGTAGTCGGCCAGAAGGCTTCCCTGCCAATAAGCGTTTTCCGGATTTTGAAAAAACCGCCGAAAAAGCAGGAGGCATTCGCTGCGCCTGACCCCTTCGACGACCCTCACCGGGTTGTCCCTGTAAAGGGGGGCAAACCCCTTCCGATCGCAGCGGGCCGCGCCGCCCATGATGTCCTCAAAACCGTAGACGATCCTTTCGACCCCTGCAAGCAGGATCGCCCCGTAGCACATGAGGCAGGGTTCCATGGTGCAGTAGATCGACGCCTTGGCCCCGAAAAGGCTGACCCCCTGGTCGGCCAGCCGCCGCAGGGCGATCATTTCGGCGTGGTCGAGCTCGTTTGCATGGGGAGGCCGTGAGCCGGTTCTGGCCCCGGAAGCAATGACCCGGCCGCCGCTGACCACCACGCATCCCACCGGAAAATCGCCCCGATCCAGGGCCTGCCCGGCCAGGGCCAGGGCTTCTCCCATGAAACTATGATGATCTTCATTCTTCATTCAGCTGTATGGCGGTATGTTGATTGGTTGATCGGTTGATTCGTCAAATGGTTGAACACTCCCTGTTTCGGCAGATCTGCAGCAGGACGGGACTGAGGCTATCCAAGACAACCATTCAACCAGTCAACCAATCGACCAATTAACCACAAAAATAGGCCAAAAACCGGAAAAATCAAGCCCCAAGCCCCTAGCCGATCCGGCAGACCGTATCATCGCAGGGACAGGCGCCGTCCACCTCGAAGGCATAAACGATCCTGGCCTCCTTTTCCGCCCGATCCTCGGAGATCGCTTCAAACGGCTTCGAGGCGGCGATCTGTAAAAGGGCCTCCCGATTTGGGATCGCGTCGAGCCCTTCAGCAAGAGGCTTGCCGGAGGCCCCGTCGAGGATGTCTGCCGCTTCGCCGTTGGTCACCACGACCACCGGGACCTGGCCGCCGGCCATAAGACGGGCAACGGCCAGAGACGGGCGATGGCGGGTGACAAGGGAGCCCGGCCCGAATCGGACGACCAGACAGATCCGCCCCTCCAGAACAACGGTAAAATCGACCGGAACCGCTGCCGCGCGGCTGCCGGCGCCAACGGTGAGCTTGCGCCGTGCATCGATATCGGATGTTGAATACCCCTTTTCTTCCACCAGAATGCGGGCAATCTTCTGGCGGTAGCGCTCGTCCAGGGTGTCGGGCAGGATTTCTCCGGTGAGAAAATCTTCAAGTTCGCCGAGGATGAGGTGATGAGCCATTTTCTTCCCGGTCGGCACGGTTTGTCGTTGACGGTTTTTCTTTGCCGGCGCCGAAGATCGGGCGGTTCCGCCTCGATCCAGCGCCAAGGATCACGGATCTTAGCAGTTTTGCCCCCTCCTGCAAACCGCGGCCATCGCGACAAAAGAATTCTATAAGAACCCGGCCGCTGACCGCCGGGGCGTCCTGATTGATCAAAGGTGAAACTGATGTCGAAGTTTCATACGAGTGCCCTCTCGCCCAGGTTGCCGTACCGGTGGTAGCTGTCGCAGATGCTCTGATTGACAAGGTAATGGAGCAGCTCGACGCGGCCTTCGGGCAGGACCGGCTCCCGGGCGACGTAGGCGCCGGTCTTGGCGGCCTCGGCAAAAACTGCCGGCGCCACCCGGTCCGGGGCGGCATACCGGATCCGGGCCCCCCGACAGAGGGTCTCGGCTACCTGCTCGTCGCTTTCCCGTCGCACCTCCCTGGGTCGGATGACCCGCCGGGCCTCGGTGCCGGACAAAAATTTCGTCACCGGATTTTCCAGGTGCTCGGGAAGGCTGACCAGGGTCTTGTTGCCGCAGATCTTGGCGGCCGCGATCCGGGCCAGGACCTCGAACAGGGAGTCTTTTTCGTGGACCCGGACCATCACTTGGCCAAGGGGCAGAAACCGCAGCAAGTTGTCCTGGCCGCGGAGGTGAAAATAGTCCTTCTCTTTTGAAAAGTCCCGTCCCCACCAGTACAGGTAGCTTTGGATCGCCCGAACGGTCCGCCGCAGGTCTTGTTCGTGGTCGGAGAAAAGCCCCCAGTCGAGCTTCTGCCGCCACTGCTGGGCAGTTCGCAGCAGGGCGTGCTCTTGGGCGATGGCCCCGGTGACCGGATCTCCTTCGGCGGCAAAGCGCATGAATTGGGCCACGTAGTTGGGGCTGCCGGCCTTGATCGCCGGCCCGATGGCCGATTTTCCCATTCCGCCGAAGGGCTGGCGCAGGGTGACGGCGCCGGTGGTGCCCCGGTTCACGTAGAGGTTGCCGGCCCGGATGTTTTCTTTCCAGCGCTTCTGCTCCCGGCGGTCCAGGCTTTCGATGCCGGAGGTCAGGCCGTAGCCGGTGCCGTTGACGATGTCGATGGCGTGGTCCAGATCTTCTGCCTGCATGATTCCCAGCAGGGGCCCGAAAAATTCGGTCTTGTGGGTGTAGGAGCCGGCCGTCACCCCCAGCTTGATTCCCGGAGACCAGAGGTAGGGATTGTCTTGATCGCACCGCGGCTCGAGGGCCCACGACTCGCCGGACTCCAGGGTGGAAAAGGCGCGCTTCAGGTCCCCCTCCGGGGGGTGGATCAGCGGTCCCATCCGGTGTTTGAAATCCCAGGCCGACCCGGCCGCATAGCTTTCTGCCGCATCCACGAGCTGCCCGATGAAGTGGCCGTCTTCGTACACCTCCTTTTCCAGAACGAGCAGGGAGGTGGCGCTGCACTTCTGGCCGCAGTTGGAAAAGGCCGAGTGGATGATGTTTTTCACGGCCTGGTCACGGTCGGCCATGGCCGTGACGATGGTGGCGTTCTTTCCCCCGGTTTCGGCGGCCAGAAAAGTCGACGGTTTGGCCCCTAGGATTTTCAGGCCCGTCTCGGTGCCCCCGGTCAAAATGACGAAGTCGACATCCGGATGGGCGGTCAGCCTGCTGCCGACGCTCCCGCCGCTGCACGGGACGAACTGCAGCGTGCTTTTGGAAACGCCGGCCTTCCAGAAGCACTGGCAGATCAGGTAGGCAACCACCACGGCCGCCGATGCGGGCTTGAAGATCACCGTGTTGCCGGCGGCCAGGGACGCGGCGATGCCGCCGCAGGGAATGGCGATGGGAAAGTTCCAGGGGGAAATGACCACGCCGACCCCCTTTCCCCGGCACCGGAGATTTTTCAGCTCGTCGAATCCGCGGACCGAAAAGGGGTAGTACTCGGCGAAGTCGACCGCCTCGGAGACTTCCACATCGGCTTCGGTAAACACCTTTCCGGTGTTGGCCGCGGCCGCGCCGATGAGATCGCCCCGGGCACGGCGAAGCGCCGTGGCGGCCCTGGACAATACCGCGTGTCGTTCCGCCGCGGTCTTGTCCCGCCACCGGTCCGGGTCTGCTTTGGCCGCGGCCACGGCCCGATCGATGTCTTCTTCGGCGGCCAGGGCAAACCGCGCCACCCGAATCTTTTCGTTGAAGCGGTTCGGATCGATCACCTCCCGGGTATCCCGGCCCTCGAAGATCTCTTCTCCGGCCACCACCGCCGGAATCTGCATCGGGGAATCGTCGGGGCCCGTCATCCACTTTTCGCGGATCGCCTCGGCCCACTTCCGGTTTCCGGGCATGGACCAGTCCGTGTCCGGCTCGTTGATGAACTCCTGCCGCCAGTAAGTGCCGATTTTTTCCGGGAAGGTTTCGTCCAGGCGGTTCTGGCTGCGGTGCGGGCGCGTGCCCGCCCGGTCGATGTGGGCGCAGGATTCGACGAAGGTTTTTTCCAGAAAGTGCCAGGCCCTGGAATCGGTTTTGAGATTGGGTGAGTACCGAAGGAAGTTTTCCTCGGCGGTGTTTTCGTCCAGGCGGCGGATCAGGTAGGCGATGGCGTTGATGAACTCGTCTTTGGTTGCCACCGGCGCATACAAAAGGACGTCTCCGGACGTTTCCACCAGGGCCCGGCGGACGTGGTCGGCCATCCCTTCGAGCATTTCGAAATAAAAATAGTCGGTCACCCCCAGGTGGGTCCCCAACTCGTGGGCAAAGGCCAGCTCGAACAGGTTGTGGGAGCCGATGCCCAGGTGCACGGCGCGGATGTTTTCCGGCTGCATGCCGTAGGTCACCATCCGCTTGTAGTTGGCGTCCACGTCCCGCTTGTTGTCGTAGGGGGCCAGGGGCCAGTTGAAGACGGCAGACTCCACCTGCTCCATTTCCATGTTCGCCCCCTTGACGATGCGAAGCTTGATGGGGGCGCCCCCCTTTTGGGCCCGCTCCCGGGCCCAGCGGGTCAGCTTCTGTTGAATCGGATAGGAGTCCGGCAGGTAGGCCTGCAAGACGATCCCCGCCGAATAGTCGAAAAAGGGCTCTTTTTCCAGGGTGCGGATAAAGGCCGCCACCGTGATTTCCAGGTCCCGGTATTCTTCCATGTCGAGATTGACGAACTTGGCCGCGGAGGTTCCGTCTTTTCTCACGAACACGTGTTCCTTGGCCGTGGCATACAGTTCCGACAGGCGCTCGACGAGCACTCCGACCGTATGCTCGAAGGCCAGGGGGTGGATCTGGGAATAGATCGTGGAGATCTTCACCGAGATGTATTCCACCTCAGGGTTCTTCAGGTCGGCGATGTAGGTGTCGAGCCTGCGTCGGGCCTCTGTTTCCCCGAGAAGGGCCTCTCCGAGGTGGTTGATGTTCATGCGAACGCCCTGTTCCTTGCGCTTTTTCAGGTGGGCCAACAAGGCGTCGGGCTCGCCGGGGATGATCGCCCGGCTGCTGTTTTCGCGCATCTTTTCGATCATCTTGGGCACCGAAAGGGTCGGAAAGTGGCGCCCGAGTCCGAGGAACATCTGGATCAACAGCCGGTCCACGGAGGAGAAAAAATCGGGCACCCCGTAGCGGCGAAGCAGGCTGTTGACCTGGTCCGCCACCCTGGCCGTGTCGTGGGAGCGGAAGCTCTGGTCGATGAGCCGGGTGAGCACCACCTTGTCCATCGGGTGGGTGAGCAGGCGCATCATCTGCTCCTGGATGGCCTTTTCCTCGTGGGTGAGAAGCTGGTTGGCACGGTCCTGCCAACGGCGGGCGAGGCTGCCGGCCCGTTTGATGATGTCGGCGGGAATCGACAAGTCGATGGTTTCCTCAGAGGTGATGGGCATGGCGACGGCTCCTGTCTTTCGGTTTTCCTCGATCGATCTGTCTGCGGCGCTTTTGCATGTAGCGGTTGAACCGGCGGACGTGCTCTCCGGCCCGGGTGCGGGCCAGCAAAGGATCCTTGGCGGACACGGCCGCCACGATGGCGGAAAGGTCCCGGAAGTTTTCCTTCATCTCTTTTTCCGAGCCGGGAAGAAACTGGTCATAGTACTGGTGGATGTTGTCGTGGACGGTCCGGAGAATGAATCGGTAAATTGGATTTTTGGCGGCTTCGGCCAACGTCATGTGGATTTGCTCGTCGATGCGGATGAATTCATCCCAGGCGGACAGCCCCTGTTTCAACAGCCGCTCGGCGCGATCCAGCAGCCCCTGCAGGGCGTCGAGGTCGGCGCCGGAGGCGCGTTCGGCCGCAGCGCCGGTGACGATCCCTTCCACGTCGGCCCGAAACTCGGCCAGGTCCTCCAGGGAAACTTTCTGCGAACGGATCAGAAAGGCCAGGCTCTCGGTCACCGGATCGGTGTTGGCACCCTTGACGACCGCGCCGCCTCCGGTGCCCATGCGCACTTCGACGAGGCCTTTTTGCTCCAACACCCGCAAGGCTTCGCGCAGGGTGCCCCGGCTCACGTTGAACTGTGCCTGCAGTTCCCGCTCCGGAGGAAGGGAATCTCCCTCCTTGAGCCGGCCGTCGACAATCGCGGTTTGCACCTGGTCGATGATGTCCTGAAAGATTCTGTTTTGTTTCGGTTTTTCGAACATGACAGGCTTTCCGGCCGGCTCGGCGCCAAGGAACGGACGGAACCGATAAATCATAATGGTAGGACCATTATAATGAATCTTGCCGCCGGATTCAAGACATTATATCCCCCGGAAGGGGGAGAATATTCTTCCTGCGGAGTTGAGCGATTCGTCCTGGGCTGGTACTAGGGGGTGCCGGACGTACCGGCAAAGGCGGGGTTGCGGGATGTTTTTTTGCGGGCCGAACTTTCCGGTGTCTTGTCCGAGGAGGCCTGCGCCAGAGATGTAAAAATCCGGGCCCGGAGGACCCGGCTTTGGGGTAAGCCCGGAGGGCATGAATCCCTTTGGTTCCATTAAATCCGAATGACCAAAATTCGAACGATCAAAACAACTGCAGCTTTTCCGGGAGGCCGATGCATGGAGAAGATCGATTCTGTCCAGGCGATCATGAGCGATTTTGCAAAATCCACCGGGCTTTCCGACGGGAAAACCGCCCCGCGGCGGTATTTGTGGACCGATGCGTTTGCGGTCTGCAACTTTCTTGGCCTTTTCCAGAGGACCGGAGAGCGACGCTGGCAGCAGCAGGCCCTCGATCTGGTCGAACAGGTCCATCTCGAATTGGGCCGGCACCGGTCCGACGACGAAAGAAGCGGTTGGATCAGCGGCCTTTCCGAACAAGAGGGCCGCTCCCGACCCACCCAAGGCGGGCTCAGGATCGGCAAGCCGCTGAACGAGAGAAGGCCCGGCGAACCTTACGATGATCGGCTCGAGTGGGACCGGGACGGGCAATACTATCATTACCTGACCAAGTGGATGCACGCGCTGGACCAGTTGAGCCGGTTTGGCAACGATCCGGCCTGCAACGAATGGGCCGTGGCGCTTGCCAAAGCCGCCCATGCAGGCTTTGTCTACACGCTGCCCGACGGCTCCCGGCGGATGTACTGGAAGATGAGCATCGATCTTTCCTACATGCTGGTGCCCCAGATGGGCCAGCACGATCCCCTGGACGGACTGATTACCTATACCCAGCTTCAGGCGACGGCCGCCGAGCTTGCCAAGGCTCCGGTACGGACCCTCGATGCGGAAATTTCCGAAATGGCGGAAATCTGCCGGGAAATGACCTGGGAAACGGACGATCCTTTAGGCATCGGCGGCCTTCTGTGCGATGCGTTCAGGGTGGTTCAATTGATGATCAAAGGCCGCCTTCAGGCCGTGGGCCTGCTAAACGACATCCTCGATGCCGCGCGGCGCGGTTTGGGGGCGTTCCCGGTCAGGCGTCTTTTGAATTTGCCGGCCAAAGACCGGCTGGCTTTTCGCGAACTGGGAATGGCGATCGGCCTGCACGCCCTTGAAAAAATGGACAAGGCCGTCAGGGAGAATCCGGATTCGCCGGTCGGCGACGCCGCGGTCATGGACAGGATCGAACGGCTTCTGCCCTATGCCGAATGGGGAGAAAGCCTTGAAGCCTTCTGGCTCGAACCGGAAAACCAAAAGACAGCCGGCTGGACGGATCATTTGGACATCAACCGCGTGATGCTGGCCACCAGCCTTCTGCCGGCCGGCTACCTGGAACTGTAGCGCAGGTATTGCATACCGGGATGATGACATTGCGCACTTGGTACATGTGGGCGTATTTATGGTGCCGATGGTTTCACCGCAGAGGGCGCAGAGAAAACCCGGATTTTGAATTGACAATTCCGCCGCATCTGCCCTACCCTGCTGTTGAACAGCAAAAGGACTCCGAACCCGTCCCGGAGCGTCCATGAGAAAAAAATAAAACCCCATTTCTGCTCCGCAGCGATGGGGTTTTTGCTTTATTGGGATTGTCAGATTTCCGCTCCGTTTGAGCGAACCGGCGGATCTTCGGGACGGGAGTCAAGAGGACTGATCACGGCGGATACCACAGAACCTACATCGCACCACAGGAAATATTGGGGCACTCCCGGTTGCGGACCACGATGATCTGCACTTAAGGGAAAAAACAGGAGGCAATGAGGACGTTTCCTGAACTGTCTCATTTTCATAAATTGGCGGTAATATAGCCTGCAACCCAATATATAATGTTAGCACTCCAATGTTAGCACTCCAAATCGGATGAAATTATGGAAAAATCAGATAGAGAAAAATTACTCCGAGATTTAAAAAGTATTCATAAGCAAGGTGTAGAGTTTTTCCAGAACGCGTCTGATTTGCTTGATGGCCAATCCTTTTCTTCCGATGCTTGGGGGAAGGTCAAAAGGAATGAGTCCTGGAATATGCTTGATGACGTATTACAGAAAAAAGCCCAAACGATAGTAACGAAAATCATAAAAGTGGCGCCTTTGATATCTGAGTCAGCACGTCTAACGACGTACCTTTCACAAACCGATCAAATTGAACTCGGGCACGCTATTAAAGGGTTAAGATCGTCCCTTTACCTTTGTCGCTACAGGTATTGGGGGCCAGAAGTCTTGCATGATGAAGGAACGGTGCTTGGGATAGAACCAGCCGGTCAAACAGATGACGAAGGTGTCTATCCAGATACTGCGTTACAAATTTTTGAAGAGTGCTACAGGCGTATTTCCAGTATTGTAGAACTTGTAAATCCATTAACTGTCCAGATAGCCGAAAAAAATATTATTACGACTGGACAAAAGTCGACTGAAATTAACCCGGACATTGCATTTATTATGATGTGGATGGACTCTGCCCGTCCAGAACTGGAAGACGTCTATGCAACAGTCAAAAGATGTTTTAATAAATATGGTATTTCGGCTGAACGGGCAGATGATATTGAGCATAGTGGCAAAATAACTGAGGAAATAATTAACAAAATTAGATCATCAGAGTTTTTATATGCGGATCTCACAGGGGCAAGGCCAAATGTATATTATGAAGTAGGTTTTGCACATGCGCTTAGCAAAAAAGTAATTCTCTACCGCAAATCTGGTGAATCTCTTCACTTTGATTTGGCGAGTTATAATTGTCCGGAGTACAAAAATCTTTCTGACTTAGAGAAAAAGCTAAATAAAAGACTTGAAAGTATGACTGGAAGAAAAATCAAAGAGAAAAAATAGTGCTAACAAGGCTTTTGCAGCGGAGCGCAAAAAAGCCGCGCCCGCTGAAAAACTTGAGATAAGAGTAAAGAGGAATAGACTGTAATGGCGACTTTGTATCTTCTTGAGACTCGAGCAGCAAAAAACTACAAATGTTCTGGTTGCGACGAAATAATCCCGAGAGGAACAATGCACTTCCGGCATGATCCACATCCAATGGCTCGACTGCACCGAGGCGAGAAATATACCCACTGGTGTCGAAAGTGCGTCATGGCGACAAATCCAAGGCCAAAAGAGCAAGTTACCCGTCGCTTATTTGTTCGCAGAGAAAATATTCAAAGGACGGATTATCAACTATCATTGTTTGATGTGGTACGAATCGAGCTTGTCGGAATTGGTTGTAATCTATCGGAACGCCTATCAGGGAATCCGAAGCTTATCCATAGTCTATCACCAGATGAGTTCGAGGATTTCATTTGTAATCGGCTTCATGCGATGGGATTTGAACCGCGGCAGATTGGCAGCACATTTCAAGCCGATGGAGGAGTTGATGTCATATTCTGGCCACGCGGCTCCTCTTCGTTTCCCTTTTTGGGCGCGGCGCAGATCAAACACCATCAAAACCCCAAAAGGAGGGAGGGGCCAGGCACAGTGCGTGATTTTTGGGGAAGCATCAGCGGACGGCCCTTCAGCGCCGGTATTATCGTAACAAACACATCATTTTCGCCTTCAGCGGAATGGTTTGCGCGTCAACAGAACGGACTAATCCGGCTGCGAGGATTTGAGGATATCTGTCGGTGGCTGGAAAACAACTTTTCTTCCGAAGCTGAATGGCGTGAAATACCTTCCACTATTGAGTTGGCGCCCGGCATGCTGGTGAAAATAAGATGAAGGTAAGCTAGCAGACTCTTCCAGCGGATCGCCAAAAACCGCGCCCGCTGAAAAGCAGCGTTAGAAGGCAATAAATGAGAATGTCACTCATAATAACAATTTGTTTTATTTTCTTAATTCCCGTTACCACGGTTGCCCAAGAAAAAAATGTTCCAAAGGCGGTGGCTAAATTCCGTGACAATCCTCAATTTTATAAAACTATCCGTGGCATAAACTACAATGTTCCCATACCAACTCCTGAGAATATTCAAGCAACACTTGATGGCTTCGATACTGTTTATCATGAATACCTCCGAGAATTACTGAAGGGTTTTATTGCAGAATTGGCAGGTGATTATAAACAAGCCCAAAAAATTTATGAAAATTGGCTTAAGATTCCAGTACACGAAGAGCAAGGCTATTACACTCATCTGGATCTTGCTCGATTGTCATTGAAATTAGGAGCATTTCCAGAGGCCAAAAAACATTTAAAATTATACCTGTTTGCAATGAACCAAGAAATTAGTGCCGGAGAGGGCGAACTAACTGATATGTTTTTTGGTTATGCACCGTCAGGCGATACTTTAGAAGAAATGAAGGCACACTATAAAAATATAATGGCCGTCTATGAACAGCTATGAAAATCCTTCTAACATCGGGCTTAACAAGGATGCCCGGAAAAGGCGCCGGGCACCTGTTAGCCCGGGCGTTAGAATGCCTCACGGACTTTTCTGAATGAAACATGGTGTCCCAATGTCAGATAAGAAAAAAAGATTGTCCATGATAAGCGATCAAGTTCTTAGAAAGAAATATCCGCTTCTTCTGAGTTTATCAGGCGTTAACTTCGTTGCATCCGGGTCTGTTTCGATTCTTGATATTCAAAAATATTTACTTAGCAATCTCCCTGATATTTTAAATATGTTCCCAGACTACTCCATATATTTTAACCTATCCACGTGGCTATCATTCGCCGCAGGATTAATTTTCTTCCTTATTCCCAATACGCTTACCGTATGGACCGGAACCTATCTAATAGGTGCAAGTATTTTTTATTTTCTTAGCGCAGCAAAAGGTGTAGGGGAATGGTCATATATTGCATTTGCTTTACCGTATTGGATTTGGGTTATAGCCGTATTGATATCAGATATTGAATCGATTAAATTTTATTTTTTAAACAC
The DNA here is from genome assembly GCA_021737185.1 of Desulfobacterales bacterium. Taxonomy (GTDB): domain Bacteria; phylum Desulfobacterota; class Desulfobacteria; order Desulfobacterales; family CAFBRK01; genus JAIPEL01. Next base: position 71,491 of record JAIPEL010000008.1, read on the forward strand.
ATATTTTGATGGATGGATTTTAACGCTATTTAAGATTGCTTTCCTTTTTTGGGCAACAATCAATTTCATTCATATAACTTAAGGAGAGAAAAATGACTGAAATGGAAATGGAACATCAGGAACCCAAACCTGACAGAGAGAAACGTCAAATGCCTTATAATTGTTTAAAATGCAATAGCAGTTATTTTTATGTAGTACCGGGAGAATCCAAGATAGCATGCGCAGATTGCTTTAACATTAGCACTTTGGTTCTTTATTCATGTAATGATTGCTGTCCATCTGGCTATCGGTTCTGCCCAATCTGCCGTAGCGGCACTGAGACAAATAAAGGATGCTTTTTATAGGGATCTAACATTTATCTGCACCTGCTTGGTGTTCCGCTGCGCTTCACACCAACAGGTGAGAAATGAGTTCGGTTCAACGGAGAGGGTATTTGCAAAGTGGTGAAAAAGAAATCAAAGAATCCTATGTGGTCGGACGTGAAATCGACGGTGGATATCCTTGATCATAAGCAATTGATAACATTGGTAGCAGATCTATATCGTTTCTCAAAAGAAAACCAAGCATTTCTTAATGCCCGATTTGGGATTGGATCAGACCCGCTTGCGCCATACAAAAAAATAATTGACGATTGTATGTATCCAGACATGTATAGCGACAAACCGGTCCAGATTGCGAAAGCTAAAAAAGCGATCAGTAACTATTCTAAAGCTGTAGGTGATCCTATTGGCGAGACTGAACTTATGATTTTCTTTGTAGAAGTCGGCAATTCTTTTACGATTAATTGCCCCTGAGTAAACTCCCGGCTCTGCCGGGAGACTCACCAAAGTTTGACATTTACGGGAATAAATGAAAGCCCCTCCAGATGTGAACCGCTCAAAATTCACAAAGGAGAGGCTTTCATGAACGACGTTGCAAG